>JBBWZE010000345.1:0-29124 GCA_039648845.1 Actinomycetota bacterium
TACCGATCAAGCCAAGAACGCACCCGCGCCCTTGACGGCTGGCTCTGGCACTACAACCATCGACGCCGACACTCAGCCCTCAGCCACCAACCGCCCATCAGCAGAACCAACCTGCTTGGGTCCTACACCTAGGTCAGCGCGTGACCGCGAGGTCGTCGTCGTACAGGCGACCGATCTGACGGCCGCCGACCTAGAAAGCAAACTCACCGCGTCGACCCGGTCCGGCGGCTATGCCGGGCCACGAGGTCACCTCCTCGGTAATCCGCTCGCTCGCCGACCGGACGGTGTTCATTCCCCGCCGCTCGCGAGCCTTGCAAGCTTGCTGCGCACGCGATCGATCTCCGCCCCGTACATGAGGAGCTCGCCCTCGTCCGCCCCGCGCTGTTCGCGGACTCGCCGGACCAGTACGAGGCCCTTCAGGTGCAAGACCAGGTCGTCGAGCCTGCGGAAGCCGTCGCTCAATCCGTCTTCCGCGGCCATCACGCTGCCTCCTTCAGCGCGACCGCCTCGCCCTCGACCGGCCGCGCGTCCGCGCTCGGTGCCGGAGCCGACCTGACGAGCGCGACGGCAATCAGCGCGCCGATGACCAGCAGCCCTGTAAGGACGTAGAGACCGGTCTGGAAGCCGTGGTCGAGTGCGACGCGGCTCGAGGCGGTGACCCCGGAGTGGGCCTGCGCGTAGTGGCCCGTCGACGTCGCCGCGATCGCACTCACCGCGGCGAGGCCGATCGCGCCCCCGACCTGGCGGCTCGTATTGATCAGTCCCGAGGCCACACCGGCATCGGAGCGTTCAACGCCGGTGAGACTGGCGATCGTGACTGGAACGAATGAAAACCCCATCCCGGCGCCACCGAGCACGAACCACGGGAAGAGATCCCAGAAGTAGTGCCCGTCGATCGGAAGACGAGTGAGCGCTGCGACCGACACGGCCGAGGCGACCAGCCCGGCGGTGAGGGTCGGCTTCACGCCAAAGCGTCCCACGACGACCTGGGCGACGTTCGAGGCCACGACGACCGCCAAGGCGAAGGCGGCGAAAGCACCACCACTCTGCATTGCCGAGTAATGCAAGACGTCCTGGAGGTAAAGGGTCAAGAGGAAGAACTCGGAGAACGCGACCGAGCCCACGATGGCCATCGCTGCGTTGGCGGCCGTGAGCGAGCGCACGCGGAAGATCCGTAGGGGCAGGAGCGGTGACGGCGACCGCAACTCGATCGCGATGAACGCGAGCACAAGGGCTGCCGCGCCGGCGAGAAGCGCAATTGTCGTACCCGTGCCCCAGCCGTCGGTGGTCGCGCGCGTCGTCGCGTAGACGAGCAGCATGAGACCGGCGGTGATGGATGCCGCTCCCGGGAGATCGAAGTGACGGTTGGCGAGCCCTGCGCGGCTCTCCTGCAAGAGCAGCGGCGTGAGCACGATTGCGCCGACCCCGACGGGAATGTTGATGAAGAAGACCCACGACCAGCTCAGGTATGACGTGAGCACGCCGCCGAGCAGGACGCCGGCTGCGGCACCGCTCCCGGAGGCCGCACCGTAAATGCCGAGCGCGAGATTGCGCTCCCGGCCCTCGGCGAACGTCGTCATCAGCAGCGAGAGCGCAGCGGGAGCGAGCAGCGCTCCCCCGAGCCCTTGCAGCGCGCGGAACGCGATCAGCGAGCTCTCTGACCAGGCGAGGCCGCAGAGCAGTGAGCTTACGGTGAACAACCCGAGACCGGTGACGAAGAGTCTCCTGCGCCCGAGCAGGTCGGCGAGCCTGCCGCCGAGGAGCAACGCTCCGCCGAACAGGATGGCGTAGGCCGAGATAACCCACTGGAGGTTCGCCTGGGAAAAATCGAGATCCGTCTGGATCGACGGCAGGGCAACGTTCACGATGGCGACGTCGAGAACGACCATGAACTGTGCGGTGACGATGAGAGCCAGCGCGCTCCAGCGCCGCTCACTCCTCGTGAGGATGCTCACGTAATTGACCTCCTGAATCGTTGATCTATTCAATGTTATAGCAAGACAACGCTTGTACGCGCTACTCTGTTCACATGACCGCCACAACTCCGCAGACCCCGCCCCGCACCGTGCCTCAGCTGCCTCGGGAGCTCGTTGCATCCGCAACGTTCCTGATCAAGAAGCTGGGATACGCCGCGAAAGACCGGACAATGAAGGCCTACGAGGGGACCGGACTTCATCCCTATCACCACGCGATCCTGCTCGTGCTCGATGACGGGTCGGCCGAGACGCAGGGCTCGATCGCCGACGCGCTGGGCTACGACCGCGGCCAGCTCGTTGGACTGCTCGACGAGCTCGAGGAGCAGGGGCTCATCGAGCGCCGTCGCGACCCCGACGACCGCCGCCGGCACCTCGTCCGTCTCACGTCGGACGGGAAGCGGGCACTGAAGCGGCTACGTGCGCTCTCGCGACAGATCGAGGACGAGTTCCTCGCTCCCCTCGGCGAAACGGAGCGCACGAAGTTGCACGCGCTCCTGCTACGTCTCGCCGAAAAACACGAGCCGCGTTGTGCGCTCGTCGCTCAGGGTGTGCCCGCCTCGACCTCCGAGAAAGGCTCGCGCAGCTGACGAACAGTCAGCCTTGATCGGCAGATGGTTCGAGTCAGACGAGGAGGCTTGGTGCTGCTTCCTCGCGAGGGAGACGCCGCTGGAGGACTTCTGGTCAGTACTTCCGGAACCTGACGGAAGCATCCTCGCCGGCTGGTTGATCGAGCCGCCGCCCCATGTCAAGGACGCGGTGCGCGATCTGCTTACGCGCTTCGGAGCACTCGACCGTGTTGCCGCAGTTCCCCGCCACTTCCTCCACATCTGGATCCACGGCGTCGCACATGACCCGATCGGCGACCGTGTGAGCGAACTGGTCGACGCACCGGCGAGGTGTGGGCCGAGCAACGATCTTGCGAGATTGCACTCCGGTACGCGAATTGCTTCCCCGATGCCGCACCGGCTCTCTGATGGCTGACGCGGAGGCCGCGACATCGCGGCGGCCTCAAGGTCAGCATGGTGCGGGACTAGAGCTCAGCCCGCGGCAGTTGCGCGCTGCAGCGCGGGCGTGCAGCTCGAGCGGCCGCGCTTCTCGAGGTACTGCTGGTGGTAGTCCTCAGCCTCGTAGAAGGCCTGCGCGGGCTCGACCTGTGTGACGATCGGCGCGCCCCAGTTCCGCTGCTCTCCGGCCTTCGACTTCACAGCAGCCTCGTGCTGCTCCTCGTCGTGGAAGAAGATCGCGGAGCGGTAGTTGTCGCCGATGTCCCAGCCCTGTCGATTCAGCTGCGTCGGGTCGTGCTTCGCCCAGAAGACGTCGAGCAGCTGCTCGTACGAGATGCGGTCCGGGTCGTAGGTGACCTCGACGACCTCGGCGTGCCCGGTCGTGTGCGAGCAGACGTCCTCGTACGTCGGATTCTCGGTCGTGCCGCCCGAGTAGCCGACGCGCGTCCGTGTCACGCCCTCGAGCTGCCGGAATGCAGCCTCGACGCCCCAGAAGCAGCCGGCGCCGAATGTTGCCTTCGTTTCCACTATTCCTCCTCCAGGTTGAGTGCTGCCGAGTTGATGCAGTAGCGAATCCCGGTCGGTGCAGGACCGTCCGGGAATAGATGGCCGAGGTGGCCCCCGCAATTCGAGCACGTCACTTCGGTGCGCACCATTCCGTGGCTCGTGTCGGTCTCCTCGTCGACCGCATCCTCGCCGGCAGGGGCGTAGAACGCGGGCCAGCCGCATCCCGAGTCGTATTTCGTATCGGAGCTGAAGAGCTCGGCGCCACAGCCCGCGCAGCGATAGGTGCCGGCCTCGAAGGTGTGGTCGTATTCACCGGAGGCCGGCGATTCCGTGCCCTTTTCGCGCAGGACGTGGTACTGCTCCGGAGCCAGCTCGTTGCGCCACTGCTCCTCGGTCTTTTGGACTTTCGTCATCATTTTCTCCCTCATTCGGGTTCCTCCCTACAGTCTTGCTACTGGCGCAGGCATTACGCGACCGAGGGATGGAGGATCCCCCCGGCCCGGCCGATCCCTGCCCTTGAAGGAGGAGCCAAAATGAAGGAAGCAGCCGTGCTCATGAGCTTCCTGCGGCACGACCCCGTCGGGCAGCGCTTCGGCGTGGCCGGCCTCGTCATCGCCTGGTTCGCACTCGCCTGGACGAGCCTCGCGCTGGCGGTCGCCGTACCAATTCTGCTCGTGGTCTCGGAGTTCGTCCGTCGTCGTCGCGAAGAACAAGCGCCGATCGTGGACGACCTCGACGATCTCTACTAGGAGGCTAGACACGTTCCCGTAATCTCGCGCGGTGCCGCATCCCGTGTACGACGACTGCGCTGAGCAGCAGTGCGTCGCCCGCGATCGCGAACAAGTCGGCGAGGTTGAAGGCAAGGCCGTGCACCGTCCCCGCGACCACGATCGGATCGGGCACGCCCTGCGACCACGCGAACAACGAGACGAGATTTCCGAGCGCACCGCCACACGCGATCCCTGCGCCGGTCGCAGCAGCGTTCGACGGGACGCGCGGCACGAGCACGAAGAGTGCAAGGATCAACGCTGCCATGATCAGCGCGACGAATTGTGTGCGTGCGTGATGAAACTCCGCCGACGCGAACGACTTGTGCACGAGGTCGATCGCTGCGAAGGAAACGGCCGTGCAAAGGAGAAGCGTTCGACGCAGTCTCACACTGCAAAGCATGACAGGCAGCTCAAGTCCGTCCGATGCACGACCGATTATTTACCGATGGGACAACGGCGCTACCCGGAATGTGTTGCCCGCGAGGGAAGACGACGCATGCGTTCACTGGAAGAAGTCGTCGCATTGCCACGCCGGAGCCCGCTCGCAGCTGAGTTGCAACGTGCCCTCGCGGCGGCATCCAGGCTGCACGGACTGCGCTCGGATCTTTCACCCGTGCCGGTCGTTGCGACGGCGACGATCAGCGAGGCCGGCGCCTACCGCTTCCGCAAACGTGATCCCATCGACCTGCGTGTCTCGCGTGTCGGCGGTCGATCCGCGCTCGGGTTCCTGCACGAGCTCGGCCACCTCCTGGATCACCAGATCTTCTACGACCGCAAGACGCGCGCGTGGGCGTCGGCTGTACACCAGGCCTTTGCACCCTGGCGCGACGCTTCGGTGCTGCTCGAGAAAAGGATCCTGCCCGGGGGCCACTCGCGTCAGCGCTACTTCCAGTCGGTGCACGAAGTATGGGCACGTTCGTACGCTCAGACGGTCATGCTGCGATCCGAGGACGGCGCCCTCAGCCGACAGCTCGAGAAGCTGCAGGCCGAGGATGACGCGCACATCTGGCAGGCAGAGCAGTTCGAGCCGGTGGCGATCGAGGTCGAGCTCGTCTTCGAGCGGCTCGGGCTCAGGCAGTTGTGCCTGCCGCTCGCGGCTTAAGAGTTACGCGCGGCTAGGCGCCCTTTTGGGCCTCGAGCTGGCGTGGCTCCGCGTTCTCTTCACTGAGGTCCGGATGTTCGTCGAAGCCGTACTTCACGATCGCACGCTTTGCGGCGAGCACCTCGTCCAGCCGTTTGACCGGACGTGCATGCGGCGCTTCCCGAAGGACATCTGGATTCTCTTCTGCCTCTCGCGCGATCGCCAGCATTGCCTCCGCGAACTCGTCCAGCGTCTCTTTGGCCTCGGTCTCGGTCGGCTCGATCATCAACGCCTCTGGCACGACGAGCGGGAAGTAGATGGTCGGCGGATGGAACCCGTAATCCATCAGTCGCTTCGCGACGTCGAGCGCCGAGATGCCGTGCTCGCGCTTCAGCGTGCGGGCGCTCAGTACGAACTCGTGCATCGCCAGACGGTCGTAGGGGAGATCGTAGGCGTCCTTGATTCGAGCGAGCAGATAGTTGGCGTTGAGAACGGCGACCTCGGACATCTCGCGGAGTCGCGGCCCGTATGAGCGGATGTACGCGTAGGAACGGACGAAGACGCCGAAGGGTCCGCTGAAGCCGCGTACTTTGCCGATCGACTTGGGACGGTCGTAGTCGAGTCGGAACCGCTCACCGTCCCTCACGACCGCCGGGACCGGCAGGTACGGCTCGAGCTTGTCGCGCACGACGATCGGACCGCCGCCTGGACCTCCGCCCCCGTGCGGCTGAGAAAAGGTCTTGTGCAGGTTGATGTGCACGATGTCGAAGCCCATGTCGCCCGGCCTCGAGATACCGCAGACTGCATTCAAGTTCGCGCCGTCGTAATAGAGGAGAGCGCCGACATCGTGGAAGATCTCCGCGATCTGCTCGATGTGCTCGTCGAAGAGCCCCAGCGTGGAGGGGTTCGTCAGCATGAGCCCGGCCGTCCGTTCATCGACCATCTCGCGGAGATGCTCGACATCGACGTTGCCGCGGGCATCGGTCTCGACCTTCGCGAGCTTGTATCCGGCCATGGTCACGCTCGCAGGGTTCGTGCCGTGCGCTGTGTCGGCGGTGATGATCGTGTCGCGCTGTTCGGCCTCGCCGCGGTCTGCAAAGTACGCGCGCATGAGCATCAGACCAGTCAGTTCCCCCTGCGATCCCGCTGCGGGTTGCAACGAGCACGCGTGTAGCCCGGATACCTCGATCAGTGCCTCCTGGAGCCGCCACATCAGCTCGAGCGCTCCCTGGATCGCATCCTCGTCCTGGTAGGGATGGAGGTCGCGGAAACCCGGGAGCATCGCAAGCCGCTCGTTGACACGCGGGTTGTACTTCATCGTGCACGAGCCGAGCGGATAAAAGCCTGTATCGATGCCGAAGTTGCGCGTCGAGAGCTCCGTGAAGTGCCGGACGATCTCGGGCTCGGCGAGCTCGGGCAATCGCGGCGGGGTCTCACGTCGCAGCTCATCCGGCACTTTCGCGGGGGGGATGTCGTAGCGCGGCAGCTCTCCGCCGCGCCGACCGGACTGCGACCTCTCGAAGATGAGCTTCACGGCGTCAGTGCTTCCACCAGCCGGTCGATGTCGGCAGGTGTGCGGCGCTCCGTGACGGCGACGAGCAACGCGTCGTCGAGCCCCTGGTAGTCGCGGCCGAGCGCATAGCCCGGATGCACGCCGCGTTCGCGAGCCGTTCGAATCGCTTCCCTCGCGCTCCGTCCGGTGCGGAAGGCAAACTCCTTGAATGTTGTCCGTTCAGGAAACGCCGGCTCGAGCCCGGCGTCGGTCAGCCTGCTCTGCGCGTAGACGGCGAGGCTCATGCAGGTCTCCCCCACCTCACGCAGTCCCTGTGGCCCCAACCACGAAAGATGCACGAGCCCCGCGAGGGCCAGCAGGGTCTGGTTCGTCGTAATGTTCGAGGTCGCCTTCTCGCGCCGGATATGCTGCTCACGGGTCTGCAGGGTCAGGACATAGCCGCGCTCGCCTGCGGTGTCGAGCGTCTCACCGACGATCCGTCCCGGCATGCGGCGAATGAACTCCTTCCGCGCAGTGAGGAAGCCGTAATGTGGCCCGGCGAAGGACTGGTAGTTGCCAGCGCCCTGACCCTCGCCGATCGCCATGCCGCAGCCGTAGGCACCCGGCGCTTCCAACACGCCGAGAGAGATCGGATCGACGTGCGCAACGGCAATCGCCTCCGCATCATTGGCGGCCGCGGCCAGGTCCGGCGCGGGCTCGAGACAGCCAAAGAAGTTCGGCTGCTGGAAGATCACGCAGGCCGCGTCCGTCGCCGCCCGGCGCAGCTCGTCCGGGTCCGTGACGCCCCCGCGGTGAGGCACCTCGACGATCTCCAGCCCGAAACCGGGCGCGTACGTCTTGACCACCTGCCGCACCTGCGGGTTCGTCGCTTCGGTCACAACGACCTTGGTCCGTCCGGTCGCGTGCTTCGCTACGTAGCAGGCATCCGCGGCAACGGTCGTTCCGTCGTAGCCCGACGCGTTCGAGACGTCCATCCCGGTCAACTCGCACATCACGGTCTGGTACTCGAAGATCGCCTGGAGCACTCCCTGGCTCATCTCCGGCTGGTACGGCGTGTACGCCGTCAGCAGCTCGCCACGCTGGAGCACGGTGTCGACGACCGCCGGGACATAGTGGTCGTAGATGCCGGCGCCGAGGAACGAGAGCTCGTTGCTCGTGTCGACGTTCCGCGCCGCAAGCTCTTCAAGGTGCCGCGAGAGCTCCTGCTCGGAGAGCGCGGCCTCGAGGTCGAGCTCACGCCCGAAGCGCACGGCTGCGGGGATGTCGTGGAAGAGCTCCTCCACGGACGAGACTCCGATTGCCGCAAGCATCTCCTCGCGGTCCCGTTCCGTCAACGACAAATAACTCATCATTCGTTCCCGAGCGGAGCGACGGGACTAACCCTCATCGCGGGAAATACGCAGCATTTTTCGCGACATTAAGCTTCGGCGACGACTTGCTTGTAGGCGTCGAGGTCCAGCAGCGCGTCGGCCTCAGACGGGTCGGTCAAACGGATACGGATCAGCCAGCCGTCGCCGTAGGGGTCCTCGTTCACGGTCTCCGGCTCCTCGACCACCTTCGCGTTCACCTCGAGCACCTCACCGGAGAGGGGCGCAATCACGTCCGAGACCGCCTTCACCGATTCCACCTCGCCGTACGGAGAATCCTTCGCAATCGTGTCGCCCTCGTTGGGCGGTTCGTAGTGGACGAGCTCGCCGAGCGCGTCCTGCGCGAACCACGTGATGCCGAGCACCGCCTCGTCGTCCTCGATGCGTGCCCAATCGTGTTCCGCGTGGTACTTCAGATCGTCGGGATAGGTCTCGCTCGCGGCCACCTGCTGCTACTCCTCTCGCTTGTAGATCGGTCTCTTGACGACACGCGCCCGTCGCGACTTTCCGCGGACGTCGATCGCCAGCTCCGTGTCCGGAGTTGCGGAGTCTGCCCGGACATAGCCCATCCCGATACCGCGGTCGAGCATTGGCGAATGCGTCCCCGAAGTGACCTCGCCGCCGCCCTCGATCGTCATGCCTTGCCGCGGCACCGCCTTCTCCTCCATTACGAACGAGACGAGTTTGCGCTCGGGGCCACGAGCCTTGAGCTCGCGAAGCTCCGCGACGCCCGAGAACTCCTTGTCCAGCGCGCAGCACCAGCCGAGCCCGGCGGAGATCGCGTCCGTGTCGGGAGTGATGTCGTTCCCGTGCAGCGGCAGTGAGGCTTCGAGCCGCAGCGTGTCACGCGCGCCGAGTCCACATGGGAGTGCGCCGCGCGCGAGGACGCTGTCCCACAGGCCGCCGGCGTCCTCGGCCATGACGAGGATCTCGCAGCCCCGCTCACCGGTGTAGCCGGTGCGGTTCACCATGCACTGAATTCCGTCGATCTCTCCTTCGGCGAACGTGAACTGCGCGGCCTCGGGCAGTCCCAGCCGCTCGATCGCACGGGGGCCTTGCACCGCGAGCAGCGCGTACTCCTCGGAGACGTCGCGGACGTCGGAGCCTCGGATCTCCCGCTCCTTCAGCCAGTGGAGGTCGGTCTCGGTGTTGGCGGCGTTCACGATGAGCAGGAAGCGGAAATGATCGAGCCGGTAGACGATCAGATCGTCGATGATCCCGCCGCGGTCGTTCGTCAGGAGTGTGTATTGCGCCTGGCCGGGACCGATCTTGTCAAGATCGTTCGAGAGCGTCGCCTGCAAGAGTGCAGTCGCACGCGGGCCCTCGACCTCGAACTCACCCATGTGCGAGACGTCGAAGACGCCACAATCGGCCCGGACTGCGCGGTGCTCCGCGATGACTCCTTCGTACTGGACCGGCATCTCCCAGCCGGCGAACGGGACCATGCGTGCGCCCAGGGCGACGTGGCGGTCGTGGAGCGGCGTCCGGAGAAGCATCTGGGCCATAGGCGGACGATGCTAACGAGCGTCGGAAAGGTGCCGCTCCGGCTGTGTCTCTGGGAGGCTCAACCGGAGCGGCTGACCGGGTCGTGGGGCACCAACCGGGAGGATGGACCCCATGAGGGCACGCCACAGATAACCGCGGCGGCAGGGCCCTAAACCTTGTTCGCGGCGTTTCGGGTTTAGTCGTCGCGAAGGAAGGAGGGGACTTCCAGCACGTCGTGCGAGACGTCGAACCCTTCGCTCGCGGAGGTTGCCGGCAGCGGTGCCTCGGGCGCCGTCTCCCTCCGCCGGGCGCGCCGGCCCCCCCGGCCGCCGAAGCCGGTCGCGATGACGGTGACCTGAACCTCTTCCCGGAGCGAATCGTCGATCACTGCGCCGAAGATGACGTTGGCGTTCTGGTCCGCTGCCCCCGTGACGACCTCGGCGGCCTCGTTGACCTCGAAGAGGCCGATGTCGGAACCGCCCGTGATGTTGAGCAGGATCCCCGTCGCTCCTTCGATCGACGCCTCGAGCAGCGGAGACGAGACCGCGATCCGCGCGGCCTCCGCCGCACGATTCTCACCCGATGCTCGGCCGATTCCCATCAGGGCCGAGCCGGCGTCACGCATGATCGTCCGAACGTCCGCGAAATCCAGATTCACGAGACCCGGTTCGGTGATCAGGTCGGTGATTCCCTGGACGCCCTGGCGCAGAATGTCGTCGGCCATTCGGAACGCCTCCACGACCGAGGTCTGGCGTTCGACGACCTGCAGCAACCGGTCGTTCTCGATCACGATCAGCGTGTCGACGCGGTCGCGCAGCTGGTCGATGCCGCGCTCCGCCTGGTCGGCGCGCTTGCGGCCCTCGAACGCGAACGGCCGCGTGACGACGCCCACCGTGAGTGCGCCGAGCTCCTGGCCGAGTTCGGCAACGATCGGCGCGCCACCGGTGCCGGTACCGCCGCCCTCTCCCGCGGTGATGAACACCATGTCCGCGCCCTTGAGCGCCTCCTTCAGCTCGTCGCGGCTCTCCTGAGCAGCGGCGAATCCAATCTCGGGATCCGCCCCGGCGCCGAGCCCGCGCGTCGCCTGCGCGCCGACCTGAATCTTCACGTCGGCGTCCGTCATCATGAGCGCCTGCGCGTCGGTGTTCACCGCGATGAACTCGCAGCCGGACAGACCGGAGTCCACCATGCGATTGACCGCGTTGGTGCCTCCGCCGCCGACGCCGACGACTTTGATGACCGCGAGGTAGTTGCCTGTTTGGCTCATGAGACTGAAGACGGCTCGGCCTCAAGCTGGACTAAAGCCTTGGGGCTGCCGAGCGACTCCCTTGCAGCAGGGTACGCTGCGGATACCGGGGTGTCAACGCGGACAACCCTCATGCTCAGCCTGAGGGTTGAGGGTTACGGCCCGCGACCGGCCGTTCGGGGACGGTGATATCCAGGTAGTCGGGACCGCCCGCGCGAGGCAGGGCGAGCTGAGGGAGGATGCCTCGCGCGATCGCGATCTTCAGGCGCAGGTCGATCGGCGCGCCCAGTTGAATTTCGAGTCCGCCGCGCAGTCCAAGGGTGATCTGGCCGTCGAGCGCCCGAACGAATGCGATCCGGCTCGAGAAGCCGCTCCCGACGAATGCGGCGAGCGAGCGGGCCGCCAGCGCTCCGGGCTCGTCGACGAGAAAGGCGCCCTTCGCGATCTCGGTGCGGGTCGGGAGCCAGATTCGAGGGAGGTCGTGCCGGCTCCCGAGCGGAATTGTCGTGATGGCGCGACCGCGGGCAGATACGAGCCAGGACTCTGCTCCTCGCCTGAGGACCGCAACGGGCACCTCCGGCAGGACTAGAATCCGGAGCGTGTGCGGGAAGGAACGGTCGACGACCGAGCTACGGACGGCGGCGAGACCGTTCACCCGTCCCTCCACTGCCCCACCGTTCACGGCGACGAGGCTGCGGCCGTCGAAGGAGCGAAGTTCCGCACGGATCTCCGCAGCCAGTACCGGTGACGCGCCCTCGATCTCGATCGAGCGCACCGCGAACATGGGCGTTCCACGCGCCAGGGCGTACAGCGCGCCCGCAAACACCACGATCAAAGCGCCGATTGCAAGCGACCGGCCGGAGGGTACGAACCGCAAGACGTCGAAGCTCCGCCTGCGCGGGAGCCGGAGAACTTTCTCGCCCACGCGGGTGAGTTCGCCGCTCCGCCCGCGGGTCCTACCCAGAGATGGGTGGCAGCTCGATCGCCCCGAGGAATTCGACCTCGTGGTGCAGCTCGACGCCGAACTGCTCCCAGGCGCGCCGCCGGGCCTCGGTCATCAGGGCAATCGCGTCCGCCGAGCGGGCGCCGTCTGCGTTCTCGATGAAGTTCGCGTGGCGCTGTGAGATCTGCGCACCGCCGATCATGTGTCCCTTGAGGCCGCACGCCTCGAGCATCTTCCCGGCGGAAAGCTCGTGGTCGGGGTTCTTGAACACGCTGCCGTACGTGCGCTTGTTCGTCGGCTGCGCTGCCTTTCTTTGCGCCTGCAGGTCGGCCACGAGCGCCTTGATCTCATCCGGCGGACGAGTGGTCAGCCGGAACTCGACGCGCGCGACGACCTGGCCGTGCTCGAGATCGGAATGCCGGTAGCGGAGACCGAGCTCGGCGGCCGTCCGCCACTCCGCGCCGTCACCGTCGACGACGAGCGCGCGCCGGAGGATGCCCGCCCAGTCTCCGCCGTAGGCGCCGGCGTTCATCCAGACGCCGCCTCCTGCGGTCCCGGGGATCGCACACGCGAACTCGAAGCCGCCGAGACCAGCCCCGCGGGCGCGGTGGAGCGCGACCGCATTCGGAGCTCCGCCCCCGGCAAGCAGCAGCTCTCCCTGCACGTCGACGTGCGCGAGCTCGCCGGCGAGCCTGATTGCCAGGCCGTCGAAGCCCTCGTCGGCGACGAGCAGGTTCGAGCCGAGCCCGAGCGCAGCGACGGGGAGGGCCCTCTCCCGCGCAAAGGCAAGCGCCTCCTGCAGCCCGTCCACGGTCTCCGGTCGCACAAATGCTCGAGCGCGTCCTCCCGTGCCGAGCGTCGTGAAGCGGGAGAGGCTGACGCCTTCCTCGATCTTCACCGGAGCCTCTCCAGGAGGATTGCGACCGCACGGTCGACGTCGCCGGCGCCGATCGTCACGACGCGGTCGCCAGGCACGAGCCGACCAGCAAGAAAGCGCGCGCCTTCGTCGACGGAGGGTGTCCAGCCGATGAGCATTCCCGGCCGGAGGTCGGCGAGGGCGTCGACGACGAGCTTCCCCGTCACACCTTCTACAGGCTGCTCGCGCGCGGGATAGACGTCGGTCACCGCGACAACATCCGCAGCAGCGAGCGCGCCGGCGAGCTCACGCGCGAGGTGTCTGGTGCGGGAGTACAGATGCGGCTGGAAGAGGACGAGCAGGCGGCCTCCGTTCTTGAGCGCGTCGAGCGTCGCGGCGATCTCGGCCGGATGGTGGGCGTAGTCGTCGTACACCTCGACGTCACCGCTCTCACCTCGGTGCTCGAGCCGGCGTGCCGCGCCGCGAAACTCGGCGAGCACACCTGCAGCCGCGTCGCGGCCCACACCCGCGAGCTCGAGGGCGGCAAGCGCGGTAGCTGCGTTGCGCCGGTTGTGTGCACCTGCGACGCCGAGCTCGCCCTCGTACGGGTCGAGCTCTTCTCCGCGCACAACCACCGGAACTTTCGCAAGCCAGTCCTCGAAGAGCTCGGCGACTTCTGCCCGCGAGCCGAACGTCGCGTGATGGTCGAGGTCAACGTTCGTCACGACGGCGATGCGAGGACGCAGCTCTGCGATCGTTCGATCGGACTCATCTCCCTCGACGACGAGCCATCCCTTGCCGGTTCCTGCATTCCCGCCGAGCTGCGGCACGTCCGCGCCGATCAGCCAGGCGGGGCTGCGGCCGAGCTGCTCGAGACAGAAGGCGATCATCGCGCTCGTCGTCGTCTTCCCGTGCGCACCCGCGACGACGATCGAGTCGCGCAGGGACACGAGCTCGGCGAGCAGTTCGGCGCGGCTCCTTCCAGGCACGCGCCCCGCGAACGCCGTGGACACGAACGACTCCCAGCCCTCCGGTGGCCGCCGTGGTGCGTCCGAGATCTCGACATCGATCCCTACGAGCTGGTCGATGTACGTGGTCCGTGTCCGATCCCAGCCGCGCACGTCCGCTCCCCAGGCCCGCGCCAGCACCGCGTAGGCGCTCATGCCCGCGCCACCGATGCCGGCGATCCAGAGCCTGCGCCCCTCAAGAGGCGAGGGCAATGAGCTCCTCGGCGATCTCGTCGGCCGCAGCCGGCCTCCCGAGCCGCGTCATCGCGGCGGACATCTCCTCCAGCCTGCTCGGATCGGCCAGCAGCGAGTTGATCACGTCGGGTGCGTGCGCGACATCGGCCTCCGACACGACAACTGCACCTCCGCCCTGCTCGAAATAGCGGGCGTTCTTCGTCTGGTGATCGCCGGTGGCGAAGAGACCCGGAACGAGCACGGCCGGCTTACCGGCCGCAGCGAGCTCCCAGACCGAGCCGCCGGCCCGGGCCAGAGCGAGGTCACTCGCCCCGAGCGCGGCGCCGAACTCCTCGGTGAAGGCGAAGAGGCGGTAGTCGGGCCGCGACACTCTCGAGCTCAGGTCGTCGTAGTCGCGCGTGCCCGCCAGGTGCAGCACCGCTGGACCCGACTCGCCGAACGCGTCGACTGCGAGCTCGTTCAGCACGCGTGCCCCGAGCGAGCCGCCGAAGACGAGCAGCACAGGCCCTCGCGGGGGGAGGCCGAAGAGCTTGCGCGCTTCCTCTTGCGGCACGGCTTGCGAGCGCGCCGGAATCGGCCTGCCGGTGACCCGGTACTTCGACCCGTCACGCCCGGCGATCGGAAACGAGAGGAACACGCGCGCCGCGAACGGCGCCGCGAGCCTGTTGGCCAGGCCAAGCTGTGCGTCGGCCTCCATCAGCGCGGTCGGAATCTTCCGGCGCGCGGCCGCGTACACCATCGGCCCCGCGACGTAGCCGCCGCCTCCGAGCACGACGTCCGGGTCACGCTTCTCGAGGATTCGCGAACACGCGCGGGGGGCCCGTGCGGCCAGCAGCAATGCGCGCGCCAGCTCCGGCGACGGCCGGCGTGGCAGACCCGAGATTCGAAAAGTGTCGAGCTCGTAACCCGCCTCGGGAACGAGCCGGGCCTCGATGCGATCCGGCGACCCGGCGAAGGTCACCTGCGCTCCGCGGCGTTCCAGTGCTTCAGCGACCGCCAGCGACGGCGCGACGTGCCCCGCCGTCCCGCCGGCTGCGATCAGGCACCGCACGTTTCGCTGCTGCTGCTCCATGCCTGCCGGCGATGTTAAGGAGGATCCCCACTCCCAGGAGCCCGACCACGAGGCTCGAGCCTCCGTACGAGATGAACGGCAGCGGAATCCCGGTCAGTGGAGCGAGGCCGAGGACGGCCGCGAGGTTGATCACCGCCTGGCCGCAGACGAGCCCGACGATCCCGGCAGCCAGTCGCTTCCCGAAGGGGTCCTTGCACGTGAGTGCGACACGCAGGCCGGCATAGGCGAAGGCGCCGTAGGCGGCGATTACCGCAGTCACTCCGAGGAGTCCGAGCTCCTCGCCGATGACCGCGAAGATCATGTCGGTGTGCGCCTCGGGCAGGTAGTTGATCTTGGCGACGCCGTGGCCGAGCCCCGCGCCGAGGAAACCGCCGGACCCGAACGAGATCAGCGCCTGCACGGTCTGGAACCCGGCGCCCTGCGGGTCCTTCCACGGATCGACGAAGCTGAAGATGCGGGCGCGACGATATGGCTCGAACCAGATCGCGACAAGACCGAGAGCGACCGCGATGCCCGTCCCCGCCGCAAGTGTGGGGACCGGCGTGCCCGAGATCAGTAGGACTGCAAGCAGGACGACCACCAGCGAGATGGCGGTGCCGAGATCCGGTTCGGCGAGGATCAACAGGCAGAAGACGCCGAGCAGCAGCCCGATCGGGCGCCACAGCTCCTTGAGGGAACGCGGCGCGGGCCGCTTGGACAGATATGCGGCCGCCCACACGGCCAGCGCGAGCTTGGCGAGCTCCGAGGGCTGGAACGTCGCCGGGCCGACCTCGATCCAGCGGCGCGCGCCGTTGATGCGCGAGCCGACCACGAGCACAGCGAGACAGCCGCCGAGTGCGGTCAGCACGAGCCCCGGCGCAAGCAGGCGTAGACGGCGGTAATCGAACCGCGAAGCCGACATCATCAACGCAACGCCGATGAACGCGTAGATGCCCTGCTTCTTCAGGTACGACATGGGATCCGTGCGCTCGAGCGCAGCCGGAGCCGACGTGGCGCTGTAGACCATCACGAGACCGAACGCGACGAGGGCCAGCGTGACGAGCACGAGCAGGTGCGATTCGAGCTGCGCTTTCTTCACCACAGCTCCCCGACGAGCCGCTTGAAGGTCTCTCCGCGCTCCTCGAAGTCGCGGAACTGGTCGTAGCTCGCGCAGGCTGGCGACAGGAGCACGACGTCGCCCGGCTCTGCGTCCCCTGCAGCGGCGCCCACTGCAGTTGCGAGATCGCCCGAGCGGCGAAACGAGCGGCCGGCGCGGCCCAGCGACGCGGCAAGCTGTTCGGTCGCCTCGCCGATGAGATCGATCGAACGCACCGACGCGGGAAGCCCTTCGGCGAGCTCGTCGAACGACTCGCCCTTCAAGGAGCCTCCGAGAATCAGGCGGAGCGGTCGGCCGGCGTAGGCTGCGATGCCCCGCCGTGCGGCGGCCGTGTTCGTTGCCTTCGAGTCGTTGACGAAGCGAACGCCATCGAGCTCGGCCACGAGCTCGAGGCGGTGCTCGACGCCCGGGAACGTGCGCAGCGCCTCTGCGATCGCGTCTTCCTCGACGCCGGCAGCCCGGGCAGCCGCCGTCGCGGCAGCCGCGTTCTCACGGTTGTGGTCCCCGGGGATGAGCGGCTCCGCTGGCAGCGAATCGTCCCTACGAAACTCGATGCGGTCCGCGCCACCCGGAATCGCTCCGAAATCCCTTGGCACGACGGCGACGTCCGCCTCGGTCTGGTTCTCGAAGATCCGCAGCTTCGCTTCCCGGTAGGCGTCGTAGGAATCGTGGCGGTCGAGGTGATCCAGTTCGAGATTGAGCAGCACGGCAACGCGGGGACGCAGGCGGTGCACGTCCTCGAGCTGGAAGCTCGACAGCTCGCAGACGATCCAGGCGTCCTTCTCGAGCACACCGTCGAGGCTCGTCAGCGGCCGGCCGACGTTGCCGGCGACGGCGACCGGTGTTCCCGCGGCCCGGAACATCGCGCCGAGCAGCTCGCTGGTCGTCGTCTTGCCGTTCGTTCCCGTGATCCCGATGAACGGGTTTCGAAGCAGGCGGAAGCCGAGCTCGATCTCGCTCCAGATCGGAACTCCACGCGCTCGCGCAGCCGTTGCGAGCGGCGACTCCCCGGGCACACCCGGGCTCTTGATCAGCAGCTCGACGTCGTCCAGCAGGCCTTCCTCCTCAGTCCCCAGGTGGATTTCGACGCCCGCCTCGGCAAGCCTGCCGGTGTCCAGCCCGTCCGCCCGGTCTGCGCCGATGGTCGGGACGCCACGGCGGGCGAGCGCCACTGCGGCTGCCTGGCCGGAGCGGGCGAGCCCCAGGACGAGCGCCCGGCGTGGAAGCTTCACGGCTTCTGCGCGGCGACCGCTAGCCGGCCTTGTGCAGCCGCCACCGTCACGGCCGTGAATCCGGCGTCGCTGAAGAGTCGCTCGACCTCATGCGTATCTAGGTTCAACGTGGCACCTCTCTCGTCCTCGTCGCTTGTTGCGAGAGCCACACGGCCGCCACGGCGGAGGACGCGGAAGAACTCAGCGGCGGCTTCGCTTCCGGGCACGGCAGTCGCCAGGATCTCGTCGACGCTCGCGTCGGTCAGCGGTAGGACATCCATCGACCCGACCAGGTAGAAGACGTTCGAGGCCGTGGTGGCTTTCCGCAGGTTCTCCAGCGCGTCGACGGAACGGTCGATGACAAGCACGTCACCTTCGGGAGCAACTCGTTCCGCGAGCTCGGAGACCGAATCGCCTGCTTCGATCGTGACGACGATATCGCCAGGCCGCTCGCTCAGCGTCTGAAGAACGTGAAGTCGCGGTAGAAGAGGGCAAACCCGATCGCGCAGAGGATCGCGGTGACGATCCAGAAGCGCACCATGATCTTCGTCTCGGACCACGCCTTCATCTCGAAGTGGTGGTGGATCGGCGCCATCAAGAAGACACGGCGGCCGTAGTACTTGAAGGAGATCACCTGCACGATCACGGAGAGAGCTTCGATCGCGAAGATTCCGCCGATGAAGATCAGCAAGAACATCGTCTGCGTGAAGATCGCCATCGCGGCCAGTGCGCCGCCGATCGCCATCGCACCGGTGTCGCCCATGATCACCTCCGCAGGGAAGGCGTTGTACCAGAGGAATCCAATCGTGGCCCCGATCAGCGCGGCACCGACGATGGCGAGATCGAGGCGGCTGTCGAAGCGCCCGCCGGGGTTGCCGGACCGGATGTAGGTCACCACCGAGATAGCCGTGAACGTGATCAAGGCGATGATTCCGGTTCCCGCCCCCAGCCCGTCCACGCCGTCGGTGAGGTTGACGCCGTTCGCGGTCCCCGCGATCACGAGGAACAACAGCACGTACCAGCCCCACGACAGCTCGAGATTCCAGTGCGCGACGGGGATGAAGACCGTCGTTGGCAGCTGCTGGTGATCGGCTGCGAAGCCGACACCGACTGTGATCAGGGCGAGCAGCAGCATCTTCCAGCGTCCACGCAATCCGAGCGAACGGCGATGCGTGAGCTTGATGAAGTCGTCGAGGAAACCGATCGCCCCGCAGCCGAGCGTGACGAAGAGCACGGTGAGCGCAGGGACCTTGTATTTCGAGAAGGCGAGAAACGCACCCGTGGCGACGACGAGGATCAGCAGGCCGCCCATGGTCGGCGTTCCCTGCTTCACCCGATGGCCCGCCGGTCCCTCTTCCCGGATGTGCTGGCCGAACTCGTTCTTTCTCAGAAACGCGATGAACTTGGGACCGACGACGACGGACACGATCATCGCGACCACCGCCGCCGCAAGGACGCGGATCAAGTCTTCGCCCGGATCTGAGTGAGTGCGGCTGCCACGGCTTCGAGACCGACAGCCCGTGATGCCTTCACGAGCACCGCGTCACCCGGGCGGACCAGCTCGTCGACTTCACGCAGCGCGTCGTGGACGTTTGCGGCCCAACGACCCGGGACGCCGCCCTCAAGGTACCCGCGGGCGAGCTCTCCCACGGCGAGGAGCTCGTCCACACCGAGCTCCGAGGCCGAGGCGCCGACCTGACGGTGGTAGTCAGGGCCGGTGCGGCCGAGCTCCGCCATGTCGCCGAGGATCGCCACTCGGCGCCGATCTCCGGCCCGCTCGGCCAGATAGGCGAGGGCCGCCCGCATGGACACGGGGTTGGCGTTGTAGGAGTCGTTGATGAGCAGGCCCCCGCCGGGGAGCTCTTGCTCCTCCCCGCGCCAACGGGCGAAGTCCACGTCGACGGACTCCGGGCGGGGCAGGTCGAGCGCGTCGAGGGCAGCGAGCGCGGACGCCGCGTTCTGGACCTGATGCTGTGCCGTGAAGTTGAAGCTCACACCGCCGACGACCGTCCGGCCATCGACGCGGCGCGCCTCCGGCGTTCCGATCCGCACGACGTCGACGTCGTCACGGGAGACCGGAAAGTCCGCAGGGACGATGGCCGTTCCCCTCGGCGGCAGGGCGGCGATCAGCTCGCCCTTCGCCCGGACGACGCCGTCCAGCGACTCGACGAGCTCGAGGTGAACGGGACCGACGTTCGTGACGACGCCGATCTGCGGCCGCGCGATCGTCGCAAGTTCGTTGATCTGGCCGAAACCGCGCATCGCCAGCTCGAGGATGCAGACCTCGGTGTCCTCCTCGAGGCGGCAGAGGGTAAGGGGGACGCCGATCTCGTTGTTGAAACTTGCCTCCGCGGCGATCGTCCGCGCGGAGGGCGCGCTCAGGGCGGCGAGGATGTCCTTCGTCGACGTTTTCCCCATCGAGCCCGTGATTGCCACGATGCGAGCCGACGCGCGCTCACGCACGACCGACGCGACGCGGGCTAGGGCTGCGAACGCGTCGTGTGGCAGTAGCGTCGCGGCTGCGCCATGGGCGAGCGCGTCGGCCGCGAACTCCGAGCCTCGCCCCACGGCGACGAAGAGATCTCCGGGAGCGATGCGCCGAGAGTCGACCTGCACCCCTGTGAAGCCGTCCGCACGCGCCTCGACCTGGCCGAGGCCCTCGAGCACGCTCGTCTCGAGGGGGATCATGTCGGCGCCCCGAGCCGGCGCAGCGCCTCGCGCGCCACCTCGCGATCGTCGAACGGAAGCTTCCGTCCCGCGATTTCCTGGCCCTGCTCGTGGCCCTTGCCGGCGATGAGCACGACGTCACCCGGCCGGGCGGACTCGAGTGCCCGCTCGATCGCTCGGCGCCGGTCGAGCTCCACGTCGAGGTCGAGGCCGTCGACGACCTCGGCGGCGATGGCCGCCGGATTCTCGCTGCGCGGATTGTCCGACGTGACGAGCGAGACGTCTGCGCGCTCCGCAACCACCTGCCCCATCAAAGGTCGCTTCGCCCGGTCGCGATCTCCGCCGGCCCCGAAGACGCAGATCAGTCGACCTCCGGGACCGAGTTCGCGCGCCGCCTCGAGTGCCGTCTCGAGCGCCCCCGGCGTGTGCGCATAGTCGACGAGGACCGTGAACGGCTGGCCCTCGTCGACGCGCTCGAAGCGGCCCGGCACACGATCGACGGCCTCGATCCCCTGCTTGATCGCCGCCTCGCCGATCCCGAGCGACCGCGCGGCGGCGGCCGCTGCCAGCGCGTTCTCAACATTGAAGCGCCCGGGGAGCTTCAGGTCCACGCCACCCAGTGCATCGTTCGCCCGAAACGTGACCGCAGCGGGAAGCTCCGCAGCGAGTCGCTCGCCGTACTCGTCGCCGACGTTCACGACGGCACGGTCGGCCTGCGCGAACAGGCGCCGCTTCGATTCGAAGTACTCCTCCATCGTCCCGTGGAAGTCGAGGTGGTCCTGCGTCAGGTTGGTGAAGACGAGCACGGCGAACCGAGTTCCCTCGAGCCTTCCCCTGGCCGACGCCATCGAGGTCGCCTCCATCACGCACACGCGATTCCCCTGCCCGAGCATCTCGCGGAAGAGACGCTGCAGGTCGATCGACTCAGGTGTGTTGAGACCGACTTCGCGCACATCGGTGCCGATCCGGCGCTCCACGTTGGTGAGGAGGGCCGGCTGATGACCGGCCGCGTCGAGGATCGACCGGAGCAGGTAGGCCGTGGTCGTCTTGCCATTGGTGCCGGTGATCGCCGCGACTGGCAGCTGCGCCGTCGGATCGTCGAAGAACTCCACCGCCGCCCGCGGCATCGCGGCGCGCACGCTGGGTACGACCACCTGCACCGCATCGAGCTCGAGTCTTCGCTCGACCACGAGCGCGGCTGCCCCACGCCCCAGCGCCTCGGCCGCGAAGTCGTGGCCGTCCGCCTTCGCGCCCGGGACGCAGAAGAACAGGGAGTCGCGCGACACCTCCCGCGCGTCGTACGCCAGCTCGCGGATCTCGATGGCACCGTCTCCAACGACGTCGGTCGGAGCGAGCGCTGCGATGAGCCGCTCCAGCTGCATTTCGCCGCCCAAGTCTAGTGTGGACGCCCTACGGCGTTACGGTTGCACGATGCTGGACCGTCTCCCCCACACAGAGATCTTCCCGGTGGCGCTCGGCACGCTCGGGGTGCTGGCCGGTTCCAGCGCCGCCACGAAGGTGGCGCTGATCTGGCTCGCGCATATCGGTGGCGACCGCCTCGTCGGCTACGGACTGAAGTATCCGACGGCGTTCGAGGACACCCACCTCAGCCGCATCTAACAGGTACACGCGCGAACCCGCTGGCTACTGGCCGGGGGCCGCATCCGGCGGCACCTCGAGGTACTGCAGGTCGAAGCGGGCAATCTGCTGAAAAGCCGGCGCCGCGACCGTTCCTCCCCAGATCGCTCCGTGCGGCTCGTCGACCGCGACGAGAATGACGAAGCGTGGCCGGGAAGCGGGCACGATCCCGACGAAGGAGGCGACGTAGCGACCGGTTGCGTAGCCGCCGTGGGAATCGGGCTTCTGCGCGGTGCCGGTCTTGCCGGCCACCTGGTAGCCGGGCATCGCCGCGTACTGCCCCGTGCCTTCGGCGACGACGTCTTTCAGCATCATCATCAACTGGTTGGCGATCTGCGGGGAGACGAGTCGCCGCCGGTTCAACGAAGGGCGTGCTCCGCCGGCGACGTGGTCGACCAGATGCGGCCGGGACCAGACGCCGCGGTTCGCAATCGCCGCGTAAGCCGCCGCCATCTGGACGGGAGTGACGGCGATCCCCTGGCCGATCGGCACGTTCCCGATCGTCGAGCCGGACCACTTGTCCGGCGACAGGACGATGCCCGGGCTCTCCCCGGGAAAGTCGATGCCCGTCGTGCGACCGAATCCGAACTTCGTGATCCAGGAGGACAGGCGGGTACGGCCGAGCAGCTGCGCCAGCTTGATCGCGCCGATGTTGGACGAGTGCGCGAGGATCTGCGCGACCGAGTAGTTCACGGTGCCGCGCTCCTCCGCGTCGTGAATCACTCGGTCGGCCACGTGCAACGAGTACGGCAGCGTAAAGCGCGTCGTGGGCTGAACGATCCGCTCCGAGAGCGCGCCCGCCACCGTGATCAACTTGTAGGTCGAGCCCGGCTCATAGGTGTCCGTGACCGTTCGGTTCCGCTGCAGGTCGACCGGTGCGGAGGGGAAGCGATTCGCGTCGTAACCGGGCTGCACGGCCATCGCCAGAATCGCGCCGGTTCGGGGATCGAGCACGATCGCGCTTGCGCTCTTCGCGCTCCACTTGCGGACGGTGTCGCGCAGCACCTCCTCGGCGTTCGCCTGGATGCTGTGGTCGAGGGTCAGGTGCACGTCGCGTCCCGGAACCTCCGCACGCTCGTCCTCGACGTCGATCACCTGACCGCTCGGATCCTTGACGATGGTTTCTTTGCCGGCGCGGCCCGCAAGCACGCGGTTGAATTCGAACTCCAGGCCCGACAGGCCGCTGCCGTCGGTTCCGACGAACCCCAGGACCTGCGACGCCACGGATCCCTGTGGGTAGTTGCGACGCTCTTCGGGATAGAACCCGAAGCCGGGAAGCTTCAGGCGCTGCAGGGCGGCGGCACGCGTCGGGTCCGCCTGACGTGCGACGTAGACGAAGCCTCGTGAACGGTTTGCGAGGCTCGAGAAGATCTTGTCGGCGTTCAGCCCGAGCGTGCGTTCCACGGCGAGTGCGGCCTGCTGTGGATTTGCGATCTGCATCGGGTTGGCGTAGACCGTGGTCGCGCGCTCGCCGAGCGCGAGCTCGAGGCCGCTTCGATCGAAGATCGTGCCGCGGCCCGCGGGGATCGTGACCGATTCCCGGTGCTGCGTCCGCCCCATGCTCGACAGCGACTCCGCGCGGACCGACTGCAGCCAGGTCGCGCGCAGAAGCAGCCCCGCGAAGGCCAGCGCTAGCACCGCGAGGAAGAGCCTTATCCGCCGGTTGACGAGGCGGTTCATTGGTGGTTTTTCCGGTTCCATTGGTGGATGCCTGGGTCGCGAGCACCAAGCCGGAGACCGCACTCATCCGCAGCCAAGGCCGGCAACCTTGGCAAGGAGGAGGGTAGATTCTGGCGCCGCGTGATCGCGGACGAGGCGCCGCCGAATGGGGCCGAAAGAGCCACCACTACGGGCGGAGGGTGAAGTAGGTCGTTTGATCAGTGGACGCTTGGACGAGCCCGAGCCGCTTCGCGGCGAGCTTCTGGATCCGCGGCGCGGAGGCGGCGCTCGATAGCTGCGACGAGAGCTCCGCGTTCTGGGCGCGCAGGTCGGAGCGCTCACGGCCGAGGCGGTCGAGCTTCATGTTCAGCCGCAGCACGGCGACATTGGTCGCGACCACGCCCGCGAGCAGCGTCGCAACGAGCCCGATCCAGAAGACTCCCCCAGTGACCCGCTGCTGGCGCTTTGCGACGCGAGGCCGCGAGCGCAGCGGGGCGGCAGTCTCCTCAGCGCTGGCGGCGGCCCAGGCAGCCATCGCTACGTCTTGACTCCGACGCGGAGGCGCGCGGACGAAGACCTGGGATTCGCGGCTGTTTCGGCTGCACGAGGGCGGATCGCCTTACGCGAGGTCGAGCGGAGCTCCGGTGTTTTCCCGCACACGCAGACCGGAAAGTCGGGCGGGCATTCGCAGCCGCGCTCGCGATCTCGCATGAAGCGCTTGACGATCCGGTCCTCGAGGGAATGGAAGCCGATCACCGCGAGCCGGCCGCCGGGTCTCAGCATCGAGAATGCGGACGGCAGCGCGGTCTCGAGCGCGCCCAGCTCGTCGTTCACCGCGATCCGCAACGCCTGGAACACGCGCTTGGCGGGATGGCCGTCGCCGAAGCGGGCAGGAGCAGGAATCGCGGCCTTGATCGTCTCGACAAGGTCGCTCGTTCGTTCGAACGGCTGTTCCTTGCGGCGACGCACGATCGCCTTCGCGATTTGTCGCGCGTAGCGCTCCTCGCCGTAGCGCTTGAAGATGATCGCGAGGTCACGTTCAGCGGCCTCGTTGACGATTCCGGCCGCCGTCACGTCGGCGGAGGGATCCATTCGCATGTCGAGCGGCGCGTCGGCCGTGTACGAGAACCCGCGCTCGGGGCGGTCGATCTGCATCGACGAGACACCGAGGTCGAGCAGGATCGCATCCGCCGCGACACCGTTTCCGGCAAGTTGCTCCAGGACGACCGAGAAGTCGCCGCGCAAGAATCGTGTCTGCGCTCCCACGTGCTTCGCCAGCCGGTCGAAATACACGCGCGCGCCTGGATCGCGATCGATCGCGATCAGCTTCCCGTTTCCCTGTAGGTCGGCGGCCAGCAGCGCTGCATGCCCGCCCGCACCGAAGGTTGCATCGACAACCGTTTCCCCCGGCCGGAGCGCGAGGAGCTCGCGCACCTCGTCGGCGAGAACGGGGACGTGATCAGTCGCGCTGGTCTGCAAGACGTTCGGCAACATCCTCCGCACTCCCTTCGACTTCTGCCAGCTCTTTGCGCCAGGCGGCGCGGTCCCAGATCTCGAGCCGGTCGTTGACACCCGCTACGACGACTTCCTTGCCCAGGTTCGCGTGCTCGATCAGCTGGGCAGGAATCATCACGCGGCCCTGTTTGTCGAGCTCGGCCTCGGACGCTCCGGAGAAGAAGTGCCTCTGGAGCCGGCGGCCCCCCGGGCTGAGCGGATCCAGCGTGGACAGTCGCGAGTCGACGAGTCGATCCCAATCCGAACGACGGAAGGCGTACAGGCAACCGTCAAGGCCGCGGGTGACGACAACACCGTCAAGGAAGGCTTCACGGAACCGGGCCGGAAGAGTGAGACGGTTTTTGTCATCGAGTGTGTGGTCGTATGCGCCTAGGAGCATCCTGGGGCCGTGGGGAGATTACCACTTCGCCCCACTTTAAACCACCCACACCCACCTGTCCACCCCGGAAGGGGGATTTTTGGGTTATCTGGGGGTCAGGGCGTCGGCGTTGAGCTGCCCGGTGTAGGGCCCGCGGCCGGTCATCACCGCGGCGCCGCAACGGGCAGCGAGCGCCACGGCCTCCTCGACGGCATCCCCGCGAGCAAGCGCGAAGGTGAGGCCGGCGGCGAACGAATCGCCGGCTCCGTACGTGTCGACGACCTGCCCCGGCAGTGGGGCCGGCCGGAACGGGCCTCCCGGCTGCAGCCAGCCGCCCAGCCCGCCCGCGGTCGTCACCGCCACCTTCGGCGGCGGAACGAGGTCGCCGGGGTGATAGAGCTCGGCCTCGTCCTCCCCGCTCCCCACCAGGGCATCCAGCTCGACTCCGGCCTCTTGGATCGTCGGGAGCTCCCTCGAGGTCGCGACCAGCACGCGGGCCGTGCGGCAATGGTGCAGCGCCTGGGCATCGCCGCTGGCGAAGAAGACGCCGTCTGCTCCGGCGAGCTGGCGCCAGGGGAGCCGGCTGTCCCCGCCGCGGGGCCGGAGCTTCTCGTTCAGGACGGTGATCGTCCGCTCCCCGGTGTCGTCCACGTACGTGAAGGCGCGCCGTGTCGCCTCGGTCTCCGGGATCGCCCGGACGTCGACGCCGAGCCGGCTCAGCTCGGCACGCGAGCGGCGGCCGAGCTCGTCGGACCCGAGCGCCGTGAAGAACGAGCAGGAACCGGCCAGCCGCGCCAGTTGTGCCGCCGCGACGGCCCCGGCTCCCCCGGGCTCCTCCCAGGCCTCCAAGGCGTGGACGATCTGGCCGGGAAGCGGCACGGCCGCGACGCGGACGAACTCGACCCACTCGAGATGACCTACGACGGCGACCCGCATGGTGGGATCCTCACACCTGAGGCCCCTCCTGCGTTTCAAGATGTCGAGGATGAGCTTGCCGCCCTTCGAGCGCTTCTACGAACAGCACCGCGAGGAGATCTTCGGGTTCCTTGTCCGCAGGCTCGGACGCGATCGTGCCGAAGACGCGTTCCAGGAGACTTTCCTCCGCGCGCTTCGCGCGTATCCAAAACTGCGACACGGCGAGCATCTCCGCGCCTGGGCGTACACGATCGCGAGCCGGATCGCGATCGACGAACACCGCCGCCCACGCGCCGACGCCGATCTCCCCGAGCTCGAATCGCTCGACGGCCGACCCGCCTTCGCGCAACTCGAGCATCTCGCGGACCAGCTGCCACCGACCGAGCGCACCGCCGTCGTCCTGCGCTACGGCTACGACCTCGACTACTCCGACATCGGCGCGGCGCTCGGATCGAACGCGACCGCCGCCCGCCAGGCCGCCTCGGCCGGCATCCGCCGGCTCCGACAGAAGGAGCTCCGATGAACGCCGTTTCCCCCGATCTCGACCGCCGCTTCCGCGATGCCGCCGCGGACGAAGGCCTCCTCGATGCGGCCTATGACTTCGTCGATTCGCCCGTCGGCCCACTGCTCGTGGCAACGAGCAAACGCGGCGTCTGCCGGATCTCCTATGACGCGGAGCCCGAACGCGAGCTCGAGCGACTTGCCCGAGAGTTCGGAGTCCGCGTCCTGCGCTCGGCGAAGCCGATCGATGCGGCACGCCGTGAGCTGGACGAGTATTTCGAGGGAACACGGCGAGAGTTCGACCTCCCGCTCGACGTCGCGCTGGTCGCCGACTTCAACCGTCGCGTCCTGCGCGAGCTGGCCCGCGTCCCCTACGGCGAGGTCGTCACGTACGGCGAGCTCGCAGCGCGCTCCGCGCGGCCGCGTGCCGCTCGGGCCGTCGGGATGGTGATGAACCGCAATCCGCTGCCGATCGTCCTGCCGTGCCACCGAGTGATCGGCGCGAACGGGAAGCTGACAGGCTACGCCGGTGGGCTCGAGCGCAAGGAGACTCTACTGAGACTCGAAGGCGCCATCCTCTAGTAGGGCTGTAACAAAACCGCGCCGCCATTCCATTCTCTTCCTGTGAGGACCGACGCCCAGCTGCTTTCCGCAGCCGAGACAGATGCGCACGCGTTCCGCGAGGTCTACGACCGCTACGCCGTAGCGATCCACCGCTTTCACCTCGGACGCACCCGCGCGTCCGACGCCGCATTGGACCTCACGGCGGAGACCTTCGCCCAGGCGTGGCTCTCGAGAGGGAGATTCCGAGACGTCGCCGGCGGGTCGGCCGCCCCGTGGCTCTTCGCGATCGCGCGTCATGTTCTGGTGGCTTCCGTGCGGCGGCAGCGACTGGAGCGCAGCGCGTGCGAGCGACTCGGCGTCCTGTTCGCGGTCGATCGCGCCGAGACGCCGACCGAACCGAGCGAGGTCTGGCTGGAAGGGCTCGACGAAGCGTTCGCCAGCCTCGCGCCCAACGTGCAGGAGGCCATTCGCCTCCGTGTGGTGGACGACCTGTCATTCGAGGACGTCGCGGGCCTGATGGGAACGTCGTCGGGCGCAGCTCGAGTTCGCGTGCACCGCGGACTTGCCGCCCTCCGTGACCGATTGCTGCAGATAAAGGAGGCAACACGATGACGAACCTGCCCACGGAACTGAGGCAGCTCGGCGATGCGATCGAACAGGCAGCCACAGCGCAGCTCACCGGTCGGTCGCGAGCTCGAGCTCGCATGCCGCGGAGGCTCTTGCTTGCCGTCGCTGTCGTCCTCGTCGCAATTCCCGGATTGGCCTTTGCCGCCAGCACATTGATCAGCGGTGACGTGGTCGCTGCGGGGCTCCCGGCCGGCACGAAGATGCTCCAGGGCACCGACCCTCGCTGCACCGTCGTGCGGCAGGACGTCGAGTACCACTGTGTCCTCGGCCGCCTGCCTGCAGATCCCGAAGTGCTCGACCTGAAGGGAACGGTCGAGCCGACGGTGGATGCGACGAGGCATGTGAACGGGGGTTGCCGGTCGCTTACTTCGGATGGCCGTGTCTGGCGGTGTTACATCGGACAGGCGGCCGTCGCTGAAAAGATCATCGGGCCGGACTTCCTCGGCGAGCACGCGCCGTCGCCGGGCGTCGGCTGAAAGCAATCCGGTAGGCTCGTCCCATGCATCGCTGGCGAGCCATCTGCTGCACGCAGCACGGCTAATCCGCCGCTTCCGACTACAGCGTCCGTGGAAGCGGCGGGACAGGACGCGCACCTGATCCAGGTCGAGGTCGCGCGTGCCTTCCCGCAAGTCTGAGAGGAAGGTGACGCGATGCCCATGCCGCATCGCACGCAGATGCAACTGATCAAACGCCGGCTCGTCGGTAGGGACGGCTCCGAACGCCTGCGCGAGCTGAGGACGATCCTTGCCGAACTGCCGGGATACAAGAACGGCCCGTACGCCGACATCCGCAAGTGGGTCGAGTCGCAGCTCGAGCACGCGCGCGTGCAGAAGCGCGTTACTCATCGCGACTCGATCGCCGTCCGGAGGGAAGGCGCCGCGCAGATTGCGCTCGTCGGCCCGCCGAACGCCGGCAAGTCATCGCTGCTGCAGGCGCTGTCCAACATCCAGATCAAGACCGGCGCCTATGCGTTCACGACGACGAGGCCCGTGCCCGCGCTCACGCGGGTCGGCGGCGTGCTCGTGCAGCTCGTGGAGATCCCGGGCTTGATCGAGGGCGCGTCGGCCGGTCGCGGCGGGGCACGCCCGCTCCTGGGCGTGCTCCGAGGCGCGGACGCGATCCTGTTCTGTCACGACGCGGGCGCACCGGTCGACGAGTTGCGGGCAGTCATGGACGAGGTGATCGAGGCCGAGATCGAACGTCCGGCGGTGATCGCCGCGACGAAGAGCGACGACGCTGACGGGACCGCGCTGCGCGCAGCGTTCCCGGAGCTTCAGATCGTCGAGGTCAGCGTGCTCGACGACGCGAGCATAGAGCGCCTCCGCGAGACGCTCTGGCAGCTGACGGGACT
>JBBWZE010000298.1:0-3118 GCA_039648845.1 Actinomycetota bacterium
AAGGCTCGCTGCGGCCAAAGCGGACGCTTAGCGGCGGCTAGACTGCGGCCGCCGGGCGAGGTAGCTCAGTTGGTAGAGCACACGGCTGAAAACCGTGGTGTCGCCGGTTCGATTCCGGCCCTCGCCACTCCGCGAGGAAGTCCGGCCCGCTGCGCGGGCCATGATGACTTCCTCGCGCTCGCTTGCGATCCCAGCCGTGGTGGCCGACGCCGGCAGAGCCGGCATCGGCGACGAACTTCAAGGCTGGTTCTAAAGGATTCGTTAAGAGTGCAGACACTCTCCGCTCGATCTGGTAGGACTGTGCGCCGTGAGGGCGGCACGTTTCTTTGCGCTGGCCTGCCTGGTCGGCGGGATTGCCGGCTCGGTGCCGTCCCTGGGGCTCTCGGACTCGGCGCCAAGCTCCAAGTCTGTGCAGCAGGCATGTGGGCGAGTCGAGTTCATCAGCGGCCTCGAGGCGGTCTTCGGCCGCCGTAAGACCCATCAGCAAGCCCTGACGTTCCGCACGCAGGTGACCGCCCGCGGGTTCGTGAACGCAAACATCATCGAGGGCTGCGACGGCTTCCGCGTCGTCGTTCGTGGCATCGACACCTTCGACGTGGGAGTCGACCTCCAGAGCGAGGCCCGCCGCGAAGGCTTCGCAGTCACGCTCGAGTGCATCCAGGCGAAGCAACTGGGCCGGCTCGAGGCCATCTTCGGCCACGGGCGTGACCGACCCTCCGCGACGGCGATCGTGACCCGCGCCGAAGCCGCCGGCTTTCCCGGCGTCAGGCTGCGCAACGACCCGTGTGGTGGGTTCGAGGCGTACCTTCCGGGATTCGAGGATCAGCGCGAGGCCGAAGCATTCGTCGCTCAGGCGAAAGCCCGCGGCTTCGATGTCGTGCTCGAGCGCAACTAGCGCTCTCCCAAAAAGGAAGGCCGTCCGGACCGGTGATACCGCGCCGCGAACGACCTTGTGAATCGAAGCTTAAGCGCCGGCCTTCTTGCGGGCAAGCAGCGCAGTGCCGTTGCCGGCCGTGAACTCCGCAAACTCCGCGAATCCACGCCGAAGGAGCTCTGCCTTCAGCCGGTCCGGCGTGACGTAGATCGGCGTCCCCGGGCCGGCCGAGAACGCGAACACCGCCTGGCCACCGGGAGCGAGCACCCGCGTGAGCTCGTCGAAGAACGGAATCATGTTCGCGTGCGCGACAAGCTCGAACGAGCCGTCCGCAAACGGGAGCGCGGACGCGTCACCGCTCTCGAAGCGGACGCGTTCGACGAGGTCGCCCGGCGTGTTGCGCCGCGCTTCGGCCAGCATCCCCTCAGCGAGATCGACGCCGACCACCTGCGTCTCCGGAAAGCGCCGCGCGATCGCGAAGGCGCCCTGGCCGGTGCCCGTACCCAGATCGAGCGCGCTCGCCGGTGTCGGGTCGATCGCGCCCAGCGCGGCCTCGTACGGGGCTAGGTGCGCCGGGTCGCGCATCGTGTCCCAGCTACCGGCGATCGCGTCGAACTGCTTGCGCACGAGCGGGCGAAAGAACCGCCAGAGCCGCGGGCTGCGCAGCACGGCGTTCGTCGACAGCCGCGCGAACTTCTGGCCGAGCTCGCGCCGGTTCAAAACGCGTCCAGGTGAATGCGAATGTCCTGGCCTTCCTTGATCCCGAACATCGCCGCGGCATTGCCGCCGTTGATCGCAATCGAGATGTTCCGGTAGGCGTCTTCGTAGAGGATGATGTCTCCGGGCCGTGCGTCGGCGAACGTGCGCGCCGCAACCGCGTAGTACCGCTCGGTGCCCGCCTGCAGCTCGACACGCGTCCCCGGGACGACGCCGGCCTCGTCCAGGTGCGAGCGGTCGAGGTTGAGACCGATGTTCCCGAAGCGGTCGATCGACAGAACGGTCGAGAGGATGCGCGTCGAGCCGACGTCCGGCTGCGGGATGTCCAGACGAGCCAAGGCATCGGGGTCGATCGGCGGCCCAAGTTCGCGGAGTGGAACCCCGAGTGCGAGATGCGCGGCCGCAGGAGAGAAGAGGTCACGGCCGTGAAATGTGCGCGAGACCGACCCGAGCGCGTACTCGGGATTGGCAAGCTCGTGCACCTCGGCGATCCCGCCCAGCTTTTCGGCCGCCGGAATCAGCAGCCCGTTGTCGGGGCCGACGTACATCCGGCCCTGTGCGTCACGCAGGGCAAGAGCTCGCCGCGAGCCGCCGACGCCCGGATCGACGACGGCGAGGTGGACTCCCTCGGGCATGAAGGGCAGCGTGTTGGCCAGCGTGAGCGCTCCCTGGAGAACGGCCTGAGGCGCAATGCCGTGCGTGATGTCGATGATCTCCACGTCCGGCGCGATCCGCTTCATCACGCCGTGACAGGTGCCGACGAAATCGTCCTGCAGGCCGAAGTCCGTCAGGAACGTGATGAAGCGCGCCACCGCGCGGCGGAGTCTACGAGGCCCGCGACATCCTGCGTGGCCGCTTCCGCCACCACAGTGAGGCCCGCGTCGAGCGCGGCGGCCGTCGTCTGCGGTCCGATCGAGATCACCGGGACCGTCGAGGCGAGCTTCGCCCAGGCCTGAGCAGCCGAGGGCGAGGCGAGCAGCACGAGCTCGCCGTCGGGCCGCGCCGGCGCCAGTTCGACGGTGCGGTAGACGGCGCGGAAATCGGCGGGAAGCTCGTCGGCGAGCAGCCGGCGCGCCCGTTCTGCTCCGACGAAGAGCGCACGACCGACCGGCCGCGGCAGCTCGGCGAGGAGCCCTTCCTGCGACGCCAGGGAGGGCACGAAGTCGACCGCGATGCCACGCGCCGCGAGTGCCGCGGCCGTCGTCTCTCCGATCGCTGCGACACGCGGCAACTCGCCGGTGCGTCGTGCGGCGAGCTCGGCTGCGCCGGTCGCGCTCGTGACGATCACCCAGTCGTAGCCGCTCACGTCGATCGGTCCGTCGTCGATCGGCTCGGTCTCGATCACCGGGCAGGCGACCGGCTCGAACCCCTCCACGCGCAGCGCGGTGAGCAGAGGCTCCGCCCGCACCCGAGGCCGCGTGACGATCACGCGCATGTCAGGCCGAGACGAACGGCAACAGCGCGGCAGCGACCTCGCCGGGATCCTCACCGCTTCGCCGCTCGATCCAGCTGCCGTCCTCGGCGGCG
>JBBWZE010000003.1:0-12616 GCA_039648845.1 Actinomycetota bacterium
ACCGCAATCGCTTCGCGAGCGAGATCGGCGGAGCGCTCGGCGTCTCTCTCCAACTGGGCCTCGAGAACACGCAGCATGCCCAGGTCGAGCGTGTCCGGGGAAGGGCCGAGAAGCTCTGAGGCCGACTTCACGTGACCGCGAGCGCGTGCCTCTTCACCTCGGTCCACTTCAACGTTCGCGGCAAGTAGATGCGCGCGCGCGAGCGTCAGCGTGTCCTCGGTCGCCTCGAGCAGCGCGATGGCCCGCCGAATGTACTCGAGCGACTCGGTGAGTTGCCCTTCGATTCCTGCGAGCCGCGACCTCGACCAGTAGAGCCGCACCCGCGTGTACGGATCTGCATCGTCGGGTGCACGGGCCAGCGCGTCTGTGACGATCTCGCGCGCGCGTCCATAGTCCCCAGCATCGGTCAACGCGTAGCTGAGAAGCGTTGCGAAGCGGATCTGCGCTCCGCCGTCGTCCGGTGCGCGCTTCAGCACCTCCTCGAAGCAGTCCTCAAGCACCTTCACCGCCCGGTCAGGCGCGCCCAACGCAACGTAGGCCTGCGCGAGCGTCCCGTAAACGTCTGGCCGAAGAATCGGATTGGCCCGTTCCTGGCCGAGCGCAGCCTCCAGCCGCTCGACAGCCTCGAGCGCACGACCACTCTGGAACGCCGCGAGACCGAGGGCGAAAAGCGCGCGCACAGCCGAGACGCGATCACCGGCGACGCGCGCGTCTCCGAGAATCTGCTCGATCTCACGTTCGACTCCAGGTAGATCATCGCCGAGCCTGAGCTTGAGCTCGGCATCAGCGATCCGCAGCTCGCGTTCGTCGGCCTCCGGCACCTCGCGCCCGGTCTCCAGATACTCGACCGAGACGCCAAGTTTCCTGGCGAGCTGCCGCAGCGCCTTGACCGAGGGCGCCCGGGCGTTGGCCTCGATTCTGGAGATGTAGGGGTAGGAGACGCCTGGTCCGGCGAGCTGGCGCTGCGAAAGCCCGCGCGCTAGACGCAGCCTCTTGAGCCTTTCGCCAACGGTTTCGTTTTTTGCGTTTGCCCGCACCGAGCGCGCTCACCTTCCCAACCCGGACAACATAAGTCAAGTAGTCAACGCCCGCTTTCCCCTGACAACATCGGCGCTTCCTACTGCGGAGAGGGGGTGACTGGAAATGACGGATACACGCGCTGGCGGTGTCTGGCCGTGGGGCGTAGGCACGCGCTCCGGCGGCATCTGGCCCTGGGGGACCTAGAAGCGCCGGACTGGGGGAGGGCCGCTCGAAGCGGCCCTCCCCCCACTGGTTGACTCGACCTTCTGCCGGGAGGAGGATGGCCGCGGGGAAGACCGGTCACGAACCGGATGAAGGGAGGGTCTTTATGAAGCGCTTTCTAGTTTGCGGCATCTCTGCGGGCGTCCTTGCGCTGCCCGCAGTTGCAGCAGCAAGCTCGCTCGTCACAGTCGGCAGCCCCGCCGGCACCACACCTCAGAACCATCAGAACGAACCCGCGGTCGCGATCGACGCGGGACACCCGGACGTGCTCGCCGCCGGGGTGAACGACTTCATCGACTGGCGGCCCTGTCCGCAAGCCGACGCGACCGATCGGGGGACGTGCGAAGACCTTGCCGACGGTCCCGTCGGGGTCTCGGGCGTCTACTTCTCGTTCGACAGAGGTCACACGTGGGTGCAGCCGACCTACACCGGCTTGACCGCGCGCGACTGTGGAGCATCCGGTTCGTGTACCGCGCACATGGGACCGATTGGCACCCTTCCGTGGTACGCCGAGAACGGGTTGATCTCCAACGGCGATCCGGGTGTGGCGTTCGGGCCGCGCCCAGTGAACGGGACGTTCTCATGGGCGAACGGCTCCCGCCTCTACTACGCCAACCTCACCGGATCGCTGACGGATGGATTCCCCCAAAAAGAGCCTTTCAAGGGCTTCCTGGCGGTCGGTGTCTCGCGATTCGACAACCCGACAGCGGCGAGGGTCCAGAACAAGGCCAATTGGATGCCGCCGGTTCTCGCAACGCCGCGAACGAGCTCGACGACGTTCGAGGACAAGGAGCAGATCTGGGCTGACAACGCGTCCTCGAGCCCGTTCTTCGGGAACGTCTACATGTGCGTCGACGAGTTCCGCAGCAACTCGAGAGGACAGGCGCTCCCGCTTCCGCAAGTGGTCTCCGTCTCGACGGACGGCGGTGACACATGGTCCCAGAAGCAAGTGAACAGCGCTGCGGCGAATACTGCGCTTGGCTTCCACGGAGCATGCACCGTTCGAACGGACAGCAACGGCGTCGTTTACCTCTTCTACTCGCACTTCCAGATCGGGCAGCCCGGTATCGGAGCACAGGCGATGCAGAAGTCGTTCGACGGCGGCAAGCACTGGACCAAGCCACAGGACATCCTTCCGATGAACGACGCCTGCTTCAACTTCGACCCGGTTGTAGGTCGCTGCGTCGCGGACGGCTATGCCGGTGCTCGGATCGACCTCAGTGCGATGCCGAGTGTCGACATCGCCAACGGCGCACCGACCGGCGCCGGCGCGACAAACGAGATCGTCGTCGCGTGGAGTGACGGCCACTTCGGGCTCAACAACGAAGTGACGTTTCTCTCGTGGTCGAAGAACGCCGGCTCGAGCTGGAGCAATCCATCGGTCGTCTCGCTCGAGGGGGACCGGTCGCTCTACTCGGCCCCGGCGATCTCGCCCACGGGCGACAGGGTCTACGTCGTCTACGAAGGACCACAGACACCATGGCAAGGCGCGGACATGACGACGCCCCGCCTCTATCACGGAGTCTTCCGCACAGCGCCCATCGGCTCGAGCGGGGCTCCGGGGACGTGGTCGACGATCGAGAACGGGCCGCTGGGTGACCTGCGCGCCAGCTACCCGGGCCACGACATCTATCAGGAACGGATCGGTGACTACGTTTACGCCGCCGCGACCTCCGTGTACGGCGCTTCGGTTTGGACCGACCTCCGCAATGCGGCGGTGTGCACTCCGGTTCAGAGCTGGCGGGCTGCGTCGTTCGCGGCTGGCCATCGAGTACTGCCCGGCGCACCGTGGCCTCTGGGCGACTGCCCGGCGACCTTCGGCAACGCGGACATCTTCGCCGCAAGCACCGGCTGAAGTGAGACGAGGCCGGGGCGGTCTTCGACTGCCCCGGCCCCTTGCCTCTAGGCCTCCGTCAACTTCATGGCTTGCTTCTGGGGTGGAATCCTGACAACCCGCCAGGCAAGCCCGCAGCGTTCGAGCGTCCAAATGACCCAGCCGCCGGGGTCGATCTCAAGACCGCGCAAACCATGGAACGCAGAGGAAGGAAAGGCGTGGTGGTTGTTGTGCCAGGACTCGCCGAAGGAGAGCCACGAAAGCCACCAGACGTTACGGGACTCGTCACGCGATGAGAATCGCTGCCGGCCCCAGTAGTGGCAGATCGAGTTGATCGACCAGGTCACGTGGTGAAGCAACAGGATGCGGACCGCGCCGCCCCACACGAGGCCGGCGAGGAAGCCGTAAAGGCCGCCGATCCACGCCCAGCCGACAAGTCCCGGAATCAACAACGAGAGCAGAACGATCGGCACGAACAGCCAGGCGATCAGCCTCAGGCCCGTGTCATCGACTAGATCCTTGGCATAGCGGCTCCGCTCGGCACTGGCGTCATCGTCGAACAGCCAGCCCGTATGGGCATGCCAAAGGCCCTTGATCGCCTCCCTGACTCCCTCCCCGTAGCCCGCGTGCGGGCTGTGCGGATCGCCGTTCTGATCGGAGAACTGATGATGCTTGCGGTGGTTCGCAACCCAGCTGACGACATTGCCCTCGACGGCGCACTGGCCGAGAACGGCGAACGCATAGCGAACCCATCGGTACGTCTGAAACGACCGGTGCGTGAAGAGCCGGTGATACCCAACGGTGATGCCGATGCCCGCGAGGACGTAGCCCACGAACAGAATCACCAACTCGCGCGGCCCGACCATCCGGTTCCAAAGCAGCGCGATGGCGACGATGAGACCTACCAGCGGCAGCAGGGTCCCAGCAAGATTGGCCACCTTGCGGGCACGGGTCATGCCGGGGCCAAGGTCATGCCCACCCTCAGCCTCGGTCGCGGTTTGGACGATCACCGAGCACACGCTACCTCGCCGACGCGTTGGAGCGGAGCCAACTGTCAGGACCCCGGGCGCGGAGGGAGGCTAACGGGCGCTGTCGACCAGATCGCTGCGATACGCGGCCGCGACCGCCTGGGCCTGGGTGTGGACGCCGAGCTTGTAGAGGACGTGCTCGAGGTGCGTCGCAACGGTCTTCCGGCTGAGAACGAGGCGCGTGGCGATCTCCCTGGGATCGAGCCCTTCGGCCAAGAGTGCAAGCACCTCTCTCTCTCGTTTCGTCAGGCGTGAAGCGACCGCCGCCGGAAGCGGCGCGGACCGGCGGAGGAGTCGGCGCACGGGAATCAGAAGCTCGTCGTCTGCAAACGGCTTCGTGAGGTACTCGTCACCGCCGACGACGAGTCCGGCGACGCGGTCGTAGGAGTCGGTCCGGGATGCGGAGATGAAGATGATCGGAAGGCCTTCGCCGAATCTGTTTCTGAGCTCCCGGCAGACCTCGTAGCCGGAGATGCCCGGCAGGCACACATCGAGGACGACGAGCCGCGGGGGCTCGGTGCGCGCGACCTCGAGCGCTTCCTCGCCGTTCCCGATAACAGAAACGTCGTAGCCCGCGGCCTCGAGCAGTCCCCGGATCTGGTCTCCTGCAACTGCGTCGTCGTCGACGACGACGACCTTGCTGCGTGGTCTCGGCTGCTCGTCCATCGGTCGCCTGCCCCCTGACGGGCTTAGCGGCCTGTTTCTAACGTATCTGGCTGGCCATCGCAACCCGTTCGGGCTCAGGCGAGAGCGGCACATCACTCGACCGCTTGCCGGTGCGGCCTACGGCAAACGCCCTAGACGAAATACGGAGAGCTCCGGGATATCGGAACGTCTGCGCGAGCCGTTTGAGAAGTGGACGTCGACGGCTCGCAACTCGACTCCGTGCGGAGCGAAATGGGGAGCAGGTGGGGCCTATCGAGTGGACGCAGTGACCGCAGAACTATGTCTCTTTCACAAGGGAAAGGAAACGAGATGGCACGTTCAGGCTTCTTCCGCATCACCTGGTCGCTGCTGGCGGTCGCCGCCGGCGTGCTTGCGTTCGCTGCGGGGTCGGCGTTCGCCGCGCCATTCACCATCGGCGACGTCTTCGCCGGGGTCGGCCGCGGCCACATCAAGGAGTACACACCCACCGGAACACTCGTTCAGACGCTCGACACGCTGAGCAACAGCCTCGAGGAGACGGGCATGTGCTTCGACGGAAACACGCTGACCTCAAATCTCCGCTCGACGAATTTCTCCAACAACAGCATGTCGCGCATCCCTCAGACCGGGCCTGTCCAGTACCCGTGGGGTGGCGGCTTCAACGCGGATCCCGAGTCCTGTGTCGTCTCGGTCGACCCGAGCACGAACCAGACTGTCGTCTACGTCGGCCAGGCGGACGGGACCCGCGATGTGCTCAAGTTCGACCTGAGCGGCGCTCTGCTGGACTCGTACGACGTGGCCACTGGTCCACGCGGGAGCGACTGGATCGACCTCTCCGCGGACAAGTGCACACTGCTGTACACGTCCGAGGGCACGTTGATCAGGCGCTACGACGTCTGCGCGGACACCCAGTTGGCCGATTTCGCGACCGCGCCCTCCGGGCCCTGCTTCGCGCTCCGCATCCGCGTGAACGGGGACGTGATGGTCGCGTGCTCGAACTTCCTCTACAGGTTCAGTCCTGCGGGAACCCTCCTTCAGACGTATCCGAAGCCGGTGACCGAGACGAGCTTCCTGTTTGCCATGAACCTCGATCCCGACGGCCTGTCTTTCTGGACGGCCGGTTTTTCCACCGGCCACGTCTACCACTACGACATCACAACCGGCGCGATCATCGGAACGTTCACAGCGGTGTTGGACGGACCGACGCTCGCCGGTCTCGCGATCTTCGGCGAGCCAGTCGTCAGCTTGCCTTCAGGCCCGGCGAAGCTGACGCTCTCCCCGAAGACGGCGACCAATCCTGTCGGGACGCAGCACTGTGTGACCGCGACGGTGACTAACGCCGCGGGGGGCCCGGTCGCGAACATAACGGTTCGCTTCTCGGTCACCGGCTCGGTCACAACGAGTGGCTCGGAGACCACGAACGCCGACGGCGAGGCCGAGTTCTGCTACACGGGCCCGGCGTTCCCGGGTGCAGACGAGATCCACGCCTACGCCGACACCGACAACGACTCGATGGAGGATGCTGATGAGCCGTTCGACGACGCCGAGAAGACGTGGGTGCTACCGGTCAGCACGCCGGGGTGCGAAGTGAAGATCACGAACGGCGGCTGGATCATCGCCAAAAACGGTGACCAATCTAGCTTCGGCGGCAACGCCGAGGTGGACGCCGTCGGGAACGTCTCCGGAAACGAGGAGTACCAGGATCACGGCCCCGCCAACCCGATGAACCTGAAGGGCAACGTACTGGTCGTCGTCTGCACGAGCACGACCCAGGCGACGATCTACGGGGAGGCGACCATCGACGGCGGAGACTCGTTCCTCTACCGGCTCAACGTGGAGGACAACGCCGAGCCTGGGAAGGGCGCCGACAAGTACTGGATCCTCGTGGCCAACGGCTACGACTCCGGCAACCAGATTCTGAAGGGAGGCAACGTCCAGATCCACAAGAGTTGAACGAAGGCGCCAAGGAGAAACGAGGAGCCCGCTTCGGCGGGCTCCTCGTCAACCGCACCACTTCGTCCTGAGCGCGAGGACGCCCTCGCAGAATTGGAGCAGGCCAGGCAGCACATCCATGGTGAGGCGCCGTCTCTCTTGGAAGGCGGCCCGCGCCCGGGTGCTCGCGTGGCGCGGCCAGACGGAGGAGGCAGTCACGCTCGTCCGCGAAGCTGTCGCCTCCATGGCCCGAAGCGGCGACATCACAGCGCATGCGGAGACCCTGGTCGGGCTCGCCGAGGTGCTCCGAGCGGACGGCGATCTTGTCGGCCCCCGCGATGCTCTCACCGAGGCGGTCGCACTCCACGAGGAGAAGGGAAACGTTCTGCCGGCGGAGCAGTGCCGCGGGCGTTTGGCGACACCAGCGGCGGAAGGACCTGCGCCAACCAAGACCTGAAGCCGTCGTCCGATGTCGCGCGCTTCGGTCGAATGTGCGGAAACCAGTTGAAGCGGCGGCGTGTTTCTGCGAGACCGCCGCCGCTTCGCCGTTTAGTACACATCCGGCACGAATTCGTCGTCCGAAACGGCCACCTGTTGGGGTCAGACCCAAAAACGTGACGCCGGTGAGACAAGACCGAGCCGAAATCGTGACCTGCCTGACCCGCGTTGCTATTTCGTCACACATTCGGCGCGGAGTTCCCGTCCGAAACGGGCATCCATTTGGGTCAGAGCCGAAGCGGGGAGGCGGCTCGGCGCCTCCCCGGCTTCGCTCCGCCTCTCGAGAGTCTCAGGGCTGCACGGTGGTTGTGGCAGTGGCCGAGTTGTTGGTCCCGTTCGGATCGGCCTCCTGCGCGCTCACCGCCGCCGTGTTGACGATCGTTCCTTTCGCGGTGGGCTTGACCGTGATGCTGACCGTGGCATTACCGCCGTTCGGAATGGTTCCCAGACTGCAGGTGACCTGCTGCTTGCTCGGCTTCACGGCGCACGTTCCCTGAGAGGTCGTCGCGGACCCGAAGCCGGCGTTCTTCGGCAGCGTGTCGGTCACCGTAACGCCCGTTGCCGACGAGGGCCCGTTGTTGGCGACACGGATCGTGTAGGTGAGGGTCTGTCCGAGGTGAACTGGGTCCGGGGCATCCGTCTTCGCGATCGACAAGTCCGCCGCGGCCGCAACCGTTGTCGTCGCGGTCGCGTTGTTGTTGTTCGGGCTCGGATCCGAGGTCGCGGCGGAGACCGTCGCCGTATTCCTGAGAGTGCCGCTCGCCGAGGGCCTGACGACGATGTCGACACCGGCTGTCGCACCTCCGGGGAAGATCCCCAAATTGCAGACAAGCGTCGTCGTCCCCGAGCATGACCCGACGCTTGGTGTCGCCGACACGAGCGTTGCTCCCGCCGGCAGCGTGTCGGTGACCGTGACGTCGCTGGTCGTCGACGGCCCGGACGACGTGCCGTTGTTGGTGACGGTCAAGTGGTAGTTGAGAGTCTGTCCCAGCAGGACGGGGTCGGGCGCGTCGGTCTTAGTGATCGACAGATCTGCTGGGCCGTAGCACCCGTTCAGGTCGGGAGCACCGGCGAAGGCGCTGGCCCCCGAGTTCTGGCACGTGAAGAAGATGCGACGGCCACCGAGGTCTTTCGTCCAGGTGGCGTTCGCGCCGCCGGCGGGGTCGACGTGGACCTCGAAGACATCCGCTAAACCGCGGTTCGCGCCGGGAACCGCCGAACAAAAGATGCCGAAGGTGCAAATCCCGCCCCCGGTCGTTCCGTCGCCGTGGATGGGGTTGGGATCGAGCAGGATCTCGGCGGTCGCGACCGGAGTCGAGGTGTAGCTCGCGTGCGCGCCGCCGGTATAGCTCGCGACCGCTCCGGTGACCTGTGAGAGGCCGGCGTACCACACGCTCGAAGCCTTGTTTGGCTGCAGCGTCGTCGAGCTGTAGTAGGTCGCGTCGACGATTCCTGCCGACCCCGCTGACAGCCAGGGGAAAAAGAACGAGCCCGTCGTCTTGTTGATCTGGAACGGCTCGGTCCAGTGCTGTCCGCCGTCGGGAGAGGTGACCAGGTAGAGATCCGTCGCCTGCGGATCCTCCGCGCAGTTGCCCTGGTTCACCTGGCACTGGGTCACGAAGCCGAGCGGGTCGTCGTTGTGGCGGGTCGACAGCGCGACGTGAACCTGATGCGAGGAGTCCACCGTGATCGTCGAGAAGATCTTGTCGGCGTTGTCGCCGATCTTCGTGACGGAGTCGAATGCCCCCTGCCACGCGAGGTGGGACGTCCAGGTGGTGCCGCCGTCGTTGGAGACCGAGACCCACGCCTTGTTGAACGGGCCGATCTGCGAGTAGTTGCAGCCGGTGTGGACGTTCGATTCGACGTCGTTGCCGGAGAGCCAGAGCGCATAGACGGCCCCTGTGTCCTGGTCGACGGTAATCCCGCCGGGGATTGTGTTACAGATGGACGCATCTGCGGCGTTGGTGTCGCTGGCGATGATGTGGGGCGGGGAGAAGGTCCTGCCGCCGTCGGTCGAGACGGTGACGTAGACGAGGTCGTCGGGGCTGAACGTGTGGTACTCGAGGTAGACGATGTCCTTGTTGGGGTTCGATGCGGTCGAGGTCGAGCTCCGCTTCGGGTAGACGTCGATCCAGGGACGGTCGGAGGCCCCAGGATGGTTGTCGGCGAGGATGTTCTGCGTCGTCCAGTGCTTCCCGCCGTCAAGGCTCCGATAGATGCAACTGTGCAACTCGGTGGCGCCCCCGCAGATCTGGCCGTTGTAGAGCGCGCCGGAATAACTGACGGCATTGGTCACGTCGCCCGCAGCGCCCGTGTCCGGAGTGGCAAGCGCCTCGAAGTTGACGCCGTCCGCGGACCCGGCGAACTCGCCCGGACTCTGCCACGACAGGTAGCGGATGCCGTCGTTGGAGATCGCGAGCGAGGGCTCTGTTCCACCCGTGCTGTTGGGCATCTGCACGGCCGCATGGAATCCGGGCGTGGCCGGGCTCGCCATCAGCCCCGACGCTTGCAGGCCGACGAGCGAGAAGACAGACAGAACAAGAAGGGGCAGGCGGCGCTTCAACATCGGGGGGCCTCCAACATGTCGGGCAACGGCATCGGCCGTCGCGCGCTACGCAACAGTGCGAACGATCGATGCCCGGAGCCGCGGGTCCCCAAACCGGTTTCCGAGGACCACTCGGTCGGCGTCTGCGTAGGATGACCGCCTTGCGCGCGTCGCCGATAACCGGAGTTGTCGTTGTAGCGCTCGGGGCTCTCGCCCTTGCCGGGTGCGGGGGGGATGGCGGAACGAAGGCTGCAGCGCTTCCGGCCGCGACCACCTTGCCGGAATGTGCTCCCACCGCGATGCCCGTGGCGTTGCCCGACGCCTTCCCCGAGAGGTTTCCGTTACCCCGCGGTGCGGTCGTGCGGGAGGGGCGGGATGACGGGAGCACGATGAACGTGGAGGCCCTGGTCCCGGGAGAAATCCGCGAGGTCGCAGAATCGTTGCTCGCTGGGCTTCCGGATGCCGGGTTCGAGTTGGGAGAGGGCGACTCGGAGGAGCACGAGGCCGAGTCCCACTTCAGCGGGAACGGTTTCGCCGGGTTCTTCAAGCTGAACACGGTCGGTGGGTGCGCCGGCGCCAACACCCTCGCCGTGGTTTTGACCCGCTCGTAATCCGTTTTGTTTTTGCGCCACTTGGGCACGTTCCGGGCGGCGGCGAAAATCGAACTGGGAGACGACGTGACCGGGAATCGTTCTTGGGGTGCCCTGGCCGCGCTTGCGGCCGTTCTTGTACTCTTGCTGCCGGCGGCGGCCAGAGCCGATTCGATCACCTTCACGGGAGCGTTCCCGCCGATTGCCGGAGCTTGTGGGCCCTACCACGATTTCTCGATCGGGAGTGACGTGACGGCGATCGACGCCGTCGCGAGCGCCGACCTGCCCAGCAACGACATCGTCTTGAACCTGCACCATCCGCAGGGCTCGATCGTCGCCTCCTCCGACACCGCCACGAGCCCCGAGGCACTCCACTATCCCGTGCCAGCCGGCGGGGCAGGGACCTACAGCGTTCAGATCTGCGTTGCCGGTAATGCGGCGGCGATCCTGCCGCCCTACACCTACACGGCGCAGGTGAACACGACCACGGCGCCGCTCCCTCCAGTCGGCGGCGGAACCATCCCGTCAACGATCTCCGGGACTCCGAGCCCAACCCGGACCGCGGGATCGCTCAAGTTCGCGCCCGCGACGATCGTCGATCCGCAGCGTACGGAAGGCGAGCCACTGAACTTCATCGCGTCCGGATCCGATTACTGGGAGTCCGGGCCGTTCGGCACCTCGACCCAGCAGTCGTGGGTCCACCGCTCGACCGACAACGGGCTCGAGTTCCACACGGTCAGCCCGATCGGCCTCCGGCCCGACGCTCCACCCGGTGGCGGCGACACGGACATCGTCGTCGACGACCAGGGATTCGCGTACTTCTCCGACCTCGAGGCGCTCACGAACGTCGGTGTCGCGATCTCCAACGACCACGGAGGAACCTGGAGAAAGAGCGCGATCTCGAACCCCGAGGTTGTCGAGGATCGACAGTGGATGGCCGTCGACAACGGTGCAACTGCGTCGGCAGCCGACAACACCGTCTTCCTGACCCTGAGGCAGGTCCCCGCCGGCTCGTCCATCTACTCGACGCCCGGATCGACGGGCATTGCAGATCCAGCAGGCGGGCTGGTCTACATCCCTGCTTCCGGCACGCCACTCCCGATCTCTGCCGGTTCCCCGTGCGGGCAGCTGAAGTTCGACCCGGCGAAGCGGAACCTCTACCTGCCGTGCGGACAGGCGGACCACGTCACGATCGCAGTGGCACACGTGAATCCGGGGCAGCGAACGAACCTGCTGTTCCACGCCGTGAACACGCCACAGAGTCCCGCCGGCGACGATGTCAGTGAGATCTTTCCGTGGCTGACGACCGATCCTGCGGGAAACATCTATGTGATCTGGATCGCCGGCGGCAGCGGGGGAAACAACCAGGTGTACTACACCGCCTCGACCGACGAAGGCAAGAGTTGGACGACGCCGACACAGGTCAATTCAGCGCCGTCGAACTCGAACACCTTCCCGGTCGCGACGGCGCCGGCCGCCGGCCGGCTCGTGGTCTCGTGGCTCGGCCAGAGCTCCACGATCGACAGTGACTTGATGCCCTCGTGGTTCAACGACAAGCAGGGTGCCACCAGGTATCCGTGGTACGGCTACGTCGCCACGATCACCGGGGCGAACGGGTTGACTCCGACGATCGCACAGCAGCCGTTTACATCGAAGCCGATGCACTACGGCCAGATCTGCAATTCGGGCACTACGTGCATCGCGTCTGGCGGCGACCGGACGATGGCGGACTATTTCGACGTGAGCTTCGATAAGGCCGGCGCCATTCGACTGGTCTACAACGACACGACGAGCCAGTACCACGGCGCGCACGTCTTCGAGATTCGCCAGCTGAGCGGTAAGCCTCCAGCGGCGCCGATGGCTGATCCGGCCGGCGATGCGCAGTGGCCGCACTACTCGCCGACCGGTACCGGCTCGAACCAACCCCAACTCGACATCACGAACGTCGACAGCTCACGCATAAAGACGGGGCTTCAGTTCTCGCTCACCGTCTCCAACCTCTCTTCGCGCGCGGCCCCGAGTGGGAAGACCAATGCCCTTTGGCTGACTCGGTTCACCGCGAAATCGCTCGGCACCTTCGGTGAGGAGGCGTACCGGATTTTCTACGTCGGTGCAGAGTCGCAGCTCGGTGGGCCCCTCTCCTATTTCGTCGGAAGCGGCGAAGCGGATACGACGACTCCCGGCAACGGGTGCCGCTCGACGAGCACGCCGGGCACCTGCAAGATCGTCTACTACCCCGTCGAGGGAGCCGCAACCGGTTCCGTGAGCGGGAACACGATCACGGTCACGGTTCCGTACTCAG
>JBBWZE010000007.1:0-5236 GCA_039648845.1 Actinomycetota bacterium
ACGGACGAGCGGAGGAAGACCGTAAACGAGATCGCACGGTTCCAGAGGTTGTCACGCGTGAGACGGGCGGCCGAGCGTTCCCACGAGGGTGACGAGTGGCCGCGCACGTCGACGGCACGCCCTGTCAACCCGTGCAGGCGTCCATCGTCCGCGAAGCGGCGAGCAACCCGCTCGAGCAGATCGGGCGGGTACGTGCAGTCGTCGTCCGGGAAGGCGACGAGATCGGCGGCGACGCGAGGTAGCGCTGCGTTCCGGGCTCGCGAGAGACCCCGCGCGGACCGCAGGCGCGCGAGGTTCAACGCCGGGTGGTGTCCCAGCAGCTGGTCGAGTCGGTCGTCCTCGTTCTGGTCGACGAGCAGGAGCCGAAAGCGCCGGTGCGTCTGGCGGTCGAGCGAGGCGAACAGGCGCTCTAGCTGCTCGACCCGATCGACGGTGGCGACGATGAGATCGAACGAGGGAAGCTCACCGGACGCCACGGCCGTACGCTAGCGCTCGTGCCGCTCGTCTCAGTTCTCCTGGCAACGCACAACGATGCTCGCTACCTCCGGCTCGCCGTGGGGAGCGTGTTGCGGCAAACGCTCTCCGATCTGGAGCTGGTCGTCGTGGACGACTCGTCGACCGACGACACGCCCGAGCTCCTCTCCGGGATCTCCGATTCGCGGCTCGTCGCTTTGAGAAACGACAACCAGCTCGGCCTCGCCGCTTCGCTCAACCGCGCCCTCGACCGCGCGCAGGGGCACTACTTCGCGCGGCTCGACGCCGACGACGTGGCGCTACGGGATCGGCTGGAGCTCCAACTCGCGCGCCTGCGCGATCTGAGCGTTCTCGGGACGGCGGTCCTCGACCTCCGCGAGGGAGGGCGCCTCGGCACGCTGCACCGTAATCCGCTCGGTCCTCGGGCCGTTCGGTGGCTTGCGCTCTTCAGCTCGCCCTTTTTCCACCCGACCGTACTGGTCGCGCGGGAGGCACTCGAGGCCAACGATCTGCGCTACAACCCTTCGTACCTGGAGAGCGAGGACTACGAGCTGTGGACGCGCCTGCTTGCCACCACAGACGGTGCGAACCTCGCGGATCCGCTCGTGCTGAAGCGCGTCCATCCGGGCCAGGCGTCGCTCCGGCGTAGCGACGTGCAGAAGTCCTTTCAGCGACAGGTTGCGCTGCGGGAGATTGCGCGTGTCGTCCCGGAGCTCTCCGCCGACGAAAGGGAACGCGCGTGGGCTTTCGGCACCGGTCGAAGTCGCGACGACAAAGAGATCTATCTCGCACTGCTGGCGTCATTCGAGGAGTTGCACGGCGTCGATCCCGAGGTCCGGCAAGCGGTGGCCCGAACCGTCGGGCAGTTCCATCCACCGCTCCTCCTGCGCCGCGCACGGCGTCTAATCGATCAGCGCAGTGCGCGCCGGCGGGCGACGTCTTGGCTCGCAAGCCTCGAGAGACCGGCCACATCGGTGCCAGTTGCACTCGTCTCCCCGGAGCCGACGCCATACCGATCACCCCTCCTCGATCGGGTCGCAGCTCGGCCCGAGGTCGATCTCACGGTGATCTATGCGGCGCGCACGGTTGCCGCACGAACCTGGAACGTAGAGCCCCGCCACGAGTCGGTGTTTCTTTCAGGCGTCCGGCTGCCCGGTCTTCGCCGAGCGCTCCGCCACGACTACCCGCTCACGCCTGGAATCGGGCGTGCGCTTCGAAATGTTCGACCCGATGTCGTCGTCGTCTCCGGCTGGAGCACATTCGCGTCGCAGGCCGCGATCGCCTGGAGTCGCGCGCATGGAGTGCCATATCTGCTCCTCGTCGAGAGTCACGACCTGGGGCCGCGCCCACGTTGGCGTCGATTCGTGAAAGGCGCCGTCGCACCGCGGCTCATTCGCGGTGCCGCCGGCGTCCTCGTCGTCGGCACGGCGGCCCGCGAGTCGGTTCTCGCACGTGGAGCGCGTCCCGATCGCGTCCGGGTATTCGCGAACACGGTCGACATCGAAGACTGGGTGGAGCGGGCCGGCCGGCTCCCCGCGCGCAGCAGCGATGGCGACGTCGTCGTTCTGTCGGTCGGGCGCCTCGTGCCCGAAAAGGGGCTCGACATCCTCGTGCGTGCAATCGCGCAGACAGACGACGAGCGCCTTCGGCTCGTGATCGCCGGAGCTGGTCCGGAAGCAGACCGCTTGGCAGAGCTCGCGAGGGACTTGGGCGTGCGCCTGCAGCTGAGGGGCGATCTACCCGAGGACAGGCTTGCTGCCGAGTACGTGGCGGCGGACGTCTTCGCACTGCTCTCGCCAAGCGAGCCATGGGGTGTCGTCGTCAACGAGGCGGCCGCGTCGGGTTTGCCACTCGTCCTCTCCGACCGCGTCGGGGCGGCCCACGATCTCCTGCGCGATGGAGAGAACGGCTTCATCGTCCCGGCAGGGGACGTGGCTGCAGCGGCTGCTGCGCTCGGGCGGCTCGCTGAAGATGCGAGCTTCCGCCATGCCGCGGGAGCGCGCTCGCGGGAGCTCGTGCGCGACTGGGGCTACGAGCCCTCTGTCGAAAGCTTCCTCGCTGCCGTGCGCGACGCAACGGCGCGGTAGATCTCCTCCTGAACGTCGGTCACGTGGTCCCAGGACGTTCGGCGCGCAGCCTGGACGCCGCCGCGCGCCAACCGATCGCGAAGCTTGTCATCCGTGAGCACGCGACGCACCGCGTCGACGACTGCCGCTCGGTCGTACGGGACGATCAGCGCCTCATTGCCCGCGAAGAATTCGGCGATGCCGCAGCGCTCCGACAGGATCACCGGCGTGCCGGCGGCCGCAGCCTCTGCCGCGACCATCCCGAAGCTCTCTCCTTCGGAGGCGAGGACGAAGACGTCTGCCTGCGGGTAGAGATCGTGCGGCGGAGCTTCTCTCATCGGGAGGGCGTGGATTCGTCCCGCCGTTGCCTCCGCGGCCTGCGCCTGCCGGATGAGCGCCGTGATCCCATGGCGATCGTCCGGCCCGGCGATGACGAGATGAACCTGCGGGATCCGCCGCGCCGCCTCGAGAAGATGATCGATCCCTTTTCCGGCGGCGATCCTTCCGACGTAGAGAACGACCGGCGACTCTGCCGGGATCGCGAGTTGGGCTCGCAGGTCGCCGTCTGCGGCGGCAGCGTCATCCGGGTTCGGAAAACCGTTGCCGCGCACGCGCACGTTCTCTGCCCGCAGCCCACAGGCGATCACGTCCTCGCGCTCGCGTCCGGACGCGACGACCACTGCGGCAGCTCCGCGCCCTACGCTGCGGTAGAGCGTGGCGTCCAGCGCATGCTTCAGAGCGATCTTGCGCAAGCGCGGCTGGAACATTCCAAGCGGCTCGAAGACGTAGGGAACGCGCGCGAGCCGGTACCACGTCGCCGTCCCGGTCGTCACCGGATCCCGAAATCCGAACACGTGCACGACATCAGGGCGCGGTAGTCGGGTGAGCTCCACTGGGAGTGTCGGGGTGATTCCCATCCAGCGATAGCGGAGTGGCGTCCCCAGGTAGCGGACGTTCGCTCCTTCGACGATGCCGCTCGACGATCGTGGCGAAGGGCGCTGCTCCAGGTCGAGAATCGTCGTCGTGAGGACGTCGACGTCGTGTCCGCGCGCGACGAGTCGTCTGACGAGCTCGCCGGCCGCCACGACGGGACCACCGAACGCATGTGAGGGTGACCAGGCAGGCGCGGCGAACAGGATGCGCAGCGGTCGGTTGCTCACGCCCCTAGCGTAGTGCCCTAGCCTTGTGCCGATGCCCGCCGCGCGCAAGCCACGTCTGCTCGTTCTCAACCAGTACTACTGGCCGGGCGTCGAGGCGACCGCGCAGCTGCTCACAGAGCTCTGCGAGGCGCTCGCGGAAGAGATGGACGTACGCGTCGTCACCGGCATCCTCCACGGCCACGAGGACGAGCCGCGGGATCTGGTGCACAACGGTGTGCGGGTCATTCGCGTCCCGTCGACCTCCTTCGAGCGATCAAAGCTCGCCGCCCGTGCCTCGAACTACATCACCTATCTCGGAAATGCGCTCCTGCGGAGTCTCCGGGGGCTGCAGCCGGACGTGGTGCTCTGCATGACCGACCCGCCGATCATCGCCGACATTGCACTCCTCGTTGCCCGCCGCTACCGCGCCCCGCTGGTCGTCATCAGTCAGGACGTTTTTCCGGAGATCGCGGTCCAGCTCAAGCGGTTGGAGAATCGGGCGTTGATGAGCCTGTTGCGATCGCTCGTCTCGCTCTATCTGAGCCGGGCCGACCGGGTCGTCGCGATCGGGGACACGATGAGGAAGCGCCTCGAGGAGAAAGGCGCACGGCCGGAACGGTTACGTGTCATTCCGAACTGGGTCGACACCAAGCGGCTGCGGCCGTCCGACGATGGCAACGAGTGGGCAACGGGAGTCGGTCTGGACGGCAAGTTCGTCGTCATGCACAGCGGCAACGTCGGACACGCGCAGGATCTCGATTCGCTCGTTCGGTCGGCAACGTTCCTTCGAGACCTCGACGACCTTACGATCACGATCATCGGCATGGGGGCGCGTTACGCCGAGCTCGTTGCGCTCTCGAAGCGGCTCGAGGTCGACCAGGTGCGTTTCCTCTACTACCAGCCGCGCGGAGTTCTGCCCTCTTCGCTCTCGGCAGCGGACGTGCATGTCGTCGGTCTGGCGTCCGGCCTGGCGGGCTACGTCGTTCCCAGTCGGCTCTACGGAATCCTCGCTGTCGCCAGGCCCGTGATCGTCGCCGCCGATCCTGAGAGCGAGACGGCGCAGGTCGTGGAACAAGCCGGCTGCGGAATTGTCGTCTCACCCGGTCGTCCGGAGTTGCTGGCCCGCGCGATCCGTGACGCACATGACGGCAAGTACGAGCTGGATGCCATGGGTGCGCGCGGGCGCGAGTGGGTGGAACGTGAGGCGGACCGGTCCGTCGCCGTACGACGCTATCGCGACCTTCTGCACGAGCTTGCGTCGTAGTTCGCTCGCGGCTGCGGGCGTGATCGCCACGCTCGCCCTGGTCGCGGGATGGAATGCGCACACGTACCCGAGCGGCGCCGGCTACGACGTGCGCCAGCATCGCGAGTACGCCGACCTGTTGATCCACCACGGAGAGATTCCGGGGCCGGAGTCGCGCAGCGAGTACTACACGCCGCCCGTGTTCTACGCGCTCGCGGGCGTGGCGACCCTGATCGGCGAGCACATTCATTCCGGCGATCCGCACAAGCTCGGTCAGGTGCTGAACTGGTTCGTCCTGCTGGCGACGGCCGGGG
>JBBWZE010000039.1:0-2982 GCA_039648845.1 Actinomycetota bacterium
GCGATTCGGCGCCCGCGCCTAAACTCACGCTGATGGAGACGATCTCCTTCGCGCGGGGCATCCCCGCCCCCGAATGCCTGCCGGTCGCGGAGCTCGCCGATTGCGCGCGGGCCGCGCTCGAGCGCGATGGGGCGACGGTGCTGTCGTACGGCTCCGCAGGCGGCTACCGGCCGCTCCGCGACTGGATCGCTGCGCGTCACGGCGTCGATCCCGCCAGGGTCCTGGTCACCAACGGCTCGCTGCAGGGAATGGTCTTTTTCGCGGAACGGTTCGCCGGGGAGCGCGTCCTCGTGGAGGCGCCGACCTACGACCGCCCGTTGAAGATCCTCGCTGCCCACGGCGTCGAGACGACGCCGGTCGCGATGGACGACGAGGGTCTCGACCTGGACGCGCTCACGCAGGGGCTCGAAAGCGGCAGGAAGCCGGCGTTCCTCTACACGATTCCCACCTTCCAAAACCCGAGCGGGAGGACGCTCAGCGAAAAGCGCCGTCACCGCCTTGCCGAGGTCGCGCGCGAGCACGAGCTGCTGGTGCTCGAGGACGATCCCTACGGGCTCGTTCGCTTCGACGGGGAGTCGCCGCCGACGCTGTTCGAGCTGGAGGGCGGAAGGAACGTCGCGTACTCGTCCTCATTCTCGAAGACGATCGCTCCGGGGTTGCGCGTCGGCTACTTCGTCCTGCCCCAGGTCTTGGAGCAAGACCTCGAGGCGCTGGCGACCTCCACCTACATCACGCCGGTCCTACTGGGCCAGGCAACGGTGTTCGAGTTTCTGCGCCGCGGCAACTTCGAGGCGAACCTCGAACGAGTTGCCACACTCCTCGGAGCCCGCCGCGACGCGATGCTCGAAGCACTCGAACGTGAGCTCCCGGGGGCACGTTGGAGCCGGCCTGAGGGCGGTTACTTCATCTGGCTGGAACTCCCCGAAGGCACCGACGCCGGTGCGCTGCTCGATCCTGCAGCCGCCGCGGGCGTTACGTACGTGCCCGGCGCGGATTTCGGTGGTGAGCCGAACACCGCGCGGCTGGCGTTCAGCTTCGTCTCTCCGGAGGAGATCAGGGAAGGCGTGCGCCGGCTCGCAGCCCTCGTCCGGGAACCGCTCCCCGTCTAGTAGTTCCTAGCCCGCCGTCGCGACCTGAGCGAAGTCGCCGAGCGGCCTCGGTACGAGGCGTGGCTGGCGGGGCGGAACGAGTGACCCCCGGCTATTGAGCCGGAAGGTGGGGCAGGGTGCGTCTGTCGGAAGGGCACAGAGCCCGGCGCGACGGAAGTAGCAGTCGTCGCACGTCAGTTGGTTCTGCTTGCTCATTTTCTCCCCTGCCTAGAGATGATTTAGGGCCGCAGTGACAAGCGGTGATACTACGAAGGCGGCTGCCGGAGACAAGGGTTGCCGCGCACGAAAACTAAGCATTTTCCGGCAGATTCAATCTTGCCGAAAACTGCCCAGACCTAGCTTTTTGGCGGGAGTGTTGCCAGTGCCTGCAACGCCTGTTGAAAACTCTTCACAGGGATGATCCTCAGGCCATCCCCGTAGCGCTTCGCGTCGCGTGCGTTGTCCCCATCGACCGGCACCAGGAAGACGTCGACGTGCGATTTTCGCGCCCCGATCGTCTTCTGCTTGATGCCGCCGATCCTGGTCACGGATCCGTTCAGCTGGATCTCGCCGGTGGCGGCCACCTTGTAGCCCCGGTCGACGTCACGCCCCTTCTTCTCCAAGAGCTCGAGTGCGAACGCGAGACCGGCGGACGGCCCGCCGACCTTGCGCAGGTTGAACTTGATCGGGAACGGGAGGCGAACGCTCAGTGCCTGGATCGGCAGGACGCCGATGATCGTCCGCTTCGGATTCTGCGTGTCGGCCGTCGTTCGGATGGAAAACGTGAGCTTCTTTCCGCCACGCCTGACCGTGATCTTGACCTTGCCCCCAGGCTTGATCCCAGCGAGCACGGCGGCCAGGTCGGTCCGCGTGCGGACCTTCTTGCCGTTGGCGGCAACGATGACGTCGCCTGGTCGGACCACGCCGCCCGCATGTGAGCCAGAGGTCACGGCGACGATGCGGACGCCACCGGGGCTGATGGGCACGCGATAACCGAGCTCGCGCAGGGCGACAACGGAGGCGACCTCCTGCGACACCTTCATCGTCGCGAGGTCGAGATTGCGACTTTCCTGATCGGAGATTCCCGGCTCCACGACCTGGGAACGGTCGATCAGGTCCGAGCCCTCGGGGCGAATGTACGGGATGTAGGACTCGAGCAACGACGCGCGATTGAGCAGAACGTCGACGTAGTAGATCCCGCCTCCGTCTGCATCCGGTTTTGCGTTCGGCACCTGCACGAGGTTGGCCAGAGGGTGAGCCGTGTCAGGAATCTCGAGGTACTTGTCGCTCCCCTGCGTCAACAGGATGGCGACCGTCACGACCAGCAGGATGAAGCCAGCCCAGGCGAGCCGGAACGGCGACAGCAACCGGCCGAGCGTGGGCACCGGCTAGAACAGGCCCCGTGAGAGTCCGCCGTCGACGACCACGGTGGCTCCGTTCACGTACCGGGCTCGGTCGGAGGCGAGAAAACAGGCGACGTCGCCAAATTCCTGCGGCGTGCCCCAGCGTCCCACCGGAATCGCTTTCAGGTCGGCTTCGGTCGGTCCCTCCGGGTACAGCTGCGCGAGGCGCGCGGTCTCGATGCGGCCCGGTGTGACGCAGTTCACCGTTACGCCGCGAGGGCCGAGCTCTCGGGAAAGGGTTTTGGCCCAGCCGTGGACACCCGGACGCACGGCATTGCTGAGAGCGAGGTGTTCCGTCGGCTCTTTCGCAGCGACCGACGTGAAGATGAGGATGCGGCCGCCCGGGCTTTGAATCAGATACGGGAGGCAGAGGTCGACGAGGCGCAGGGGCGGGAAGAAGAGCAGCTCGACAGCTTCCTCGAGCGACTCCGCGGTCATTCCGAGGGCCGGCCCCGGCGGTGGGCCGCCGCTGTTCCAGACCAGGATGTCGA
>JBBWZE010000070.1:0-4396 GCA_039648845.1 Actinomycetota bacterium
AGATCGCGGAATGCGGCTCGATCTCCACGGAGCCGTCCTCGTCGCTCACGTCTGCGTACGGCTTCAGCGCCGCACCCGTGCCGGTGATCAGCTCGCCGTAGTTCCAGGTGGCGGCGGCGGCCACGTCAGGAATCCCGATCTTCCGGTCCGGAGCTCCCTTGGCGACGACCTCGCCCTCGACGATGTCGAGATCACCGGGTGCGATCTCGAGCTCCTTCGACGCAATGTCGAGGATGCGTTCGCGGGCTTGCTCGGCCGCGAAGCGGACGGCGTTGCCGCCGATGAACGTGCCGCGAGAGGCGAAGCTCCCGGTGCACACGGCGGACGAGTCGGTGTTCGTGTTGTCGTTGGTGACCCACTCGAAGGGGACGCCGAGCGCGTCCGCGACGATCTGGGTGTGCACGGTGCGGGATCCCTGGCCGATGTCGACCGTGCCGGAGAAGACGTCGACGCGGCCGTCGGGCTTGAGCTTGACCCAGGCCTGGCTCGGGTCGCCGTTCTGGTTCATGCCGGTGGGGTACTCGATCGTCGCGATCCCCCGGCCCTTGTGCTTCGCCATTACCGCCTCCCTCCGTTGGACGAGGGTTCCGGTCCGGCGGCGAGCTGGGCGACGAGATGCTCCGGAAGCAGGTCGCCGGAGCGACGCTCGTTCGTCATCGACTTGTACTCGTCGGGGAGGTCGTAGCCGACGCGGTCTGCGGCAGCGAGGACGACCGGGACAGTCGACGGATCCTTGAGCACGACTCGATTGGGAGTCATATCGCCGATTCGGTTCGCGTTCTTCAATCGCAGCTGGAGCGGATCGATGCCGAGCACCTCGGCGATCCGGTTCATGTGCGTCTCGACGGCAAACGAGACCGACGTGACTCCGAAGCCGCGCATCGCCGTCGTCGGCACGCGGTTCGTGAAGACCACGAAGCCGTCGAAGTGAACGTTCGGGATCGTGTACGCGCCGGTGTGGTGGAACGCATGCTTCGTCACTCCGTACGGAGAGAAGCGGGCATACGCACCCGCGTCGTGGAGCGTCGTCATCCTGCGGCCGAGAATCCAGCCGTCGCTGGTGACGGCGTCCGCCAGCTCCATGTGCCAGGGCGCGCGGGTCGAGGAGACAAGGAACTCCTCTTCGCGTGTCCAGCGCCACTTAACCGGGCGCTTGGCCTTGAGCGCGAGCAGTGCGGAGATCGTCTCGCTCGCGGTGTCGACCTTGCCGCCGAAACCGCCGCCGACGGTCCCGCCGACGAACTTCAGCTTGTTCAGCGGCCATTGAAGGTGGGCGGCGACGACGCCCATCGAGAAATACATCGCCTGGGTGCACGAGTAGATCGTCAGGCGTCCGTTCGCCTCCGGGACGACGAGGGCGGTCTGCGGCTCGATCGGACAGTGCTCGATCGCCTGCGGGCGGTAGACACCTTCCACGATCATGTCTGCCCGCTCGAACGCCGCGCCGATGTCGCCTTTGCGCACGCGCCTGTGGTTGTACGAGCCGAAGTGGGGATACACCGGGCCCCACTGATGGATCTTCGGCCAGTCGGGATCCATCGCCTTGCGGATGTCGAAAAACGCCGGGCGCGCCTCGTACTCGATCTCGATCAACTCGACCGCCTCGCGGGCGATGTCCTCGTCGATTGCCGCGACCGCAGCGATCGGCTGGCCCTTGTAACGGACTTCGTCCGCGGCGAGCAGCGGCTCGTCGGCAGGGATCCCGAGCGCCTCGAGGTGTCCGTAGACGTTGTGGGGCACGTCCTCGTGAGTGACCACCGCATGGACGCCGGCAAGCGCTTCCGCCTTGCTCGTGTCCAGGTGCTTGATCGCGGCGTTGGGGTGGGGCGACCGCAACGCCTTCGTCCAGAGCGTGCCGCGAACGCGGATGTCGTCGACGTACTGTGTCTGCCCGGTGACGTGGGCGACGCCGTCGTAGCGCGGCAAGCGTGCGCCGACGGCCTTCACGCTGGGCTCCCTGGAATCAGCACTGCAGCCTCCTCGGGCTCGAAGCTCGGCTCGACCTTGTCGGGATGGACGTCACCTTTCGCGGCCGCCTCGACCGCGCTGACGATCTTGATGTAGCCGGTGCAACGGCAGACGTGACCCGATAGCCCCGCCAGGATGTCCTCGCGGCTCGCCTTCGGCGTCCGCTCGATGAGGGCGGTCGCCGCCATGATGAAGCCGGACGTGCAGAAGCCACACTGTGCGGCGTAGTGCTCGTCGAACGCGGCTTGCACGGGCGAGAGGTCGTCCGCCGCGCCCAGCCCCTCGACCGTCGTGATCGTGGCACCGTCGACTGCCGCGAGCGGCAGCAGGCACGACCGTCGCGCCTCGCCGTCGACCAGGACCGTGCAGGCACCGCACCCGCCCTGGTGGCAGCCGGCTTTGGGGCTCGTGATGTCGAGCTCCTCACGAAGCGCGGTCAGGAGCGACGTGAGGGGCGGACTGTGCAGATCGCGCTGCTCGCCGTTGACCGTGAGTTTCATTTGCCTCCTCCAAGGTCGTCGAGTGCTCGCTGAACAAGGATGGGGAGCAGCCGCTGCCTGTACCAGGCCGACGCGAGCGCGTCGTCGGACGTCTCGGCGTCGTCGAGCACTTTCTGCGACGCCTCTTCGGGCGAAGCGCCCCCTGCGAGCGCGTCCTCGACCGAGCGCGCGCGCCGTCCGCTTGGTCCGGCTCCGCTCAGGCCGACACGCATCCCGGCTGGCGTCTCGGCCGCGCAGACGGCGAGGATCGTGTACGCGTGCGCATGCGGCCTGTGCGCCGCTGCGTAGCCCGAGCGTTGTGGCTCGTCGAACTGGACCTCGAGCAGCAGCCGTTCGTCGGGGCCGGCGGCCAAGAAGTCCTCGATGGGCTCGGTGCGCTCGCCGCCCTTGCCCGCCGTCTTGACCTGAGCGCCGAGCGCGATCAGCGCAGCCTGCAGATCGCCGCGCGGGGTTGCACCGCCGGCAGGCGCGCACAGATTCCCCCCGAGCGTGGCCTGGCCGCGGATTTCGTGATCTGCGACGTTGCGTGCCGCGGTCCCGAGCGGCTCGGGCGCCTCCTCGAGCTCGGCCACCGTGGTCATGGCCCCGATCGTCAGAGAGGTGCCGTTGCGCGCGACTCCCGACAGTCCTGCGTTCTGCAGCATCAGGATACGTTGCGGTCTGAGTCGTCCGTAGTTCAGCTCAGGCATCAGGATCGTGCCGCCGCCGAGCACGGTCACCCCGGAGCCGTCGCCGAAGGCAGCGACCGCCTCTGCCCGCGAGACAGGGGCGATGACCTCGGCCGCTGCAAGAGATGTCGTTGTCACTCCCCGCTCCCCTCCTCGAAGGCGCGAACCGAGACCCGATTGTGTCACCGCTCGCGCGGAGGGCGCAACAAAGGGCGTCCAGGGCGTCTCCTCGCGGTTATCGTGAGAGAGGTGGCGTTCGCAACAATTGATGATCTGGAGGCCGGCCTCAGGGGCGCGAAGTACCTGCCCGAGCGGGGCCTCTCGACCGCGCTGTACCTCTCGCTCGCGCTCGAGAAGCCGCTGCTCCTCGAGGGTGAGGCGGGCGTCGGCAAGACCGAGGCGGCCAAGGCACTGGCCCAGGCCACGTCTTCGCGACTGATTCGGCTGCAGTGCTACGAGGGGCTGGACGTCGCGCACGCGGTGTATGAGTGGAATTACTCACGGCAGCTCCTCCACATTCGCGCGGCGCAGGAAGGAACTGTGTCCGAGCAGGAGCTCTTCGGCCCCGAGTTCCTGATCAGAAGGCCGCTGCTCGAAGCGATCGAGAGCAAGGAGCCGGTCGTGCTCCTGATCGACGAGATCGACAGGGCCGACGACGAGTTCGAAGCGTTCTTGCTCGAGATGCTGTCGGACTTCCAGATCACGATTCCGGAGATCGGGACGGTCACTGCGAGCCGCCGGCCTGCCGTGATCCTCACCTCCAATCGCACGCGTGAGCTCCACGACGCGCTCAAGCGACGCTGCCTCTTTCACTGGATCGATCATCCGACGCTCGAGCGTGAAATCGAGATCGTCGTGTTGCGCGTGCCCGGTATTCCCGACCGGCTGGCAGGGCAGGCCGCAGCATTCGTGCAAGGTCTGCGCCGGCTGGATCTCGCGAAGCCGCCGGGCGTTGCCGAGACGATCGACTGGGCCCAGGCGCTTGCGGCGCTCGGGCGTGGGGAGCTCGACGCCGGGGTGGTCGAAGAGACGCTCGGCTCGGTCCTGAAGTACCACGAGGACTTCGCCGCGGTCCGCGACGAGGCTCTCGTCGCGCTCGTCGAGGAGGCACGCACTGTCGCCGCAGCCGGCGCCGTCTGAAGGCGGGTTCGTCCGCCACGTCGTCACGTTCGGGCGCATCCTGCGCGAGGCGGGGTTGGAGGTCGGCCCGGGGCGGATCTCGGACGCGCTCACGGGGCTCGACTGCCTCGACATCCGCAA
>JBBWZE010000089.1:0-12594 GCA_039648845.1 Actinomycetota bacterium
GAGGACGTCGAGGGCGAGTCGCTCGCGACGATCGTCGTCAACAAGCTGCGCGGCACGTTCACCGCAGTTGCAGTCAAGGCTCCCGGCTTCGGCGACCGCCGCAAGCGCATGCTCGAGGACATCGCGATCCTCACGGGTGCCGAGGTGATCACCGAGGAGATGGGCCTCAAGCTCGAGAACACGAAGATCGCGCAGCTCGGCCACGCACGTCGCGTCGTCGTCGACAAGGACACGACGACGATCATCGACGGTGCCGGCGATCCTGACGGGATCAAGGCTCGAATCAAGCAGCTGAAGGCCGAGATCGAGAACACCGACTCGGACTTCGACCGCGAGAAGCTCCAGGAGCGGCTCGCGAAGCTCGCCGGCGGCGTTGCAGTCGTCAAGGTGGGCGCTGCAACCGAGACCGAGATGAAGGAGAAGAAGCACCGCGTCGAGGACGCTCTTCAGGCGGCACGCGCCGCGCTCGAAGAGGGCGTCGTCCCAGGCGGCGGAGTCGCGCTGGTGAACACCATCGACGCGATCACGCTCGACGACTACGAAGGGGACGAGCGCACAGGCGCAACGATCGTCGTCCGCTCGCTCGAGGAGCCGGTCCGCCAGCTGGCGAACAACGCCGGCCTCGAGGGCTCGATCGTCGTCGACAAGATCCGGAACTCGCCGAAGGGTTTCGGTCTGAACGTCGAGAGCAACGAGTACGAGGACCTCGTCAAGGCCGGGATCACCGACCCGACGATGGTCGTTCGCTCGGCGCTTCAGAATGCCGCGTCGATCGCGAAGAACATCCTCACGACGGAGGCGATCGTCGCCGAGGCGCCCGAGAAGGCTGGTGCGGGTGCCGGCATGCCGGGTGGAGGCATGGGCGGCATGGACATGATGTAAGCGAGCCGCCTGCTCGCTTGACCTCGAAGGCCGGCGCAAGCCGGCCTTCGTCGTCCCTCAGCGCGAATCTCGCACCACAAACAGCAAAACGGCCCGGGGAGGGCCGCTTTGCGAGGGGGGATTAGGGGGAGGTGGTTCGCAAGAGTTATCGGTACAGAAGGGCTGACCTCGCTCCCTCGTAAGGGGGAATGCAGGGGTCAGAACTCGTACCGCTGTTCCTGCCAGTAATCGGCGTCGTTGTGGTAGCCGTAGCGCTCCCAGAAGCCGGGCTGATCTGCGGAGAGAAGCTCGATCCCGCGCAACCACTTGGCGCTCTTCCAGAAGTAGCGCGACGGGACGATGAGGCGTAGGGGCCAGCCGTGCTCGGGCTCGAGTGGCTCGCCGTCCGCTTCCCACGCGACGAGGGCCTTGTCGTCCGCGAGCGCCCCGAGCGGCACGTTGGCCGTGAACCCCTGCTCGGCGTGTGCGAGCACGAAATGAGCGCTCGGCTTCGGGTGGACGCGCTTCGCGAGCTCGCGCCAGTGCACGCCCTTGAACGACGTGTCGAACCGGCTCCAGCGCGTGACGCAGTGAATGTCGGTCGTGATCTCCGAGTGCGGCAGCGCCTGCAGCTCGTCGTAGCTGAGGGTGATGGGCTGCTCGACCTCGCCGAAGACCTTGAAGTCCCACGTCGCCAGATCGATCCGAGGGACGGTGCCGGCGTGGAGGACGGGCCACTTCTCGGTCAGGTACTGGCCGGGCGGGAGACGGGCGGGATCGAGGCCCCTGTCGAGGAGCTTTTGCTCGGCCCTGGACCGGAAGAGGCTCACTCGTACCTAGACTAATTCCCATGGAGAGCATCACGTCGCCGGCCGTCGCGCGGCGGTCCCGTGCCTTTCTGCGGGTCGCCGGACCCGATGCCGCGGACTACCTACAGCGCATGGTCTCGAACGACGTCGAAGCACTTGGCATAGGCGAGGCGTGCGACGCGCTGCTCTTGACGGCAAAGGCGCGGGTGATTGCCCCGTTGCGCGTCGTTCGGCGTGCAGAGGCCGACTTTCTGGTGCTGACCGAGCCCGAGCTCGGTGACACCGTGCGCGAGCAACTGCTGCGCACTCGCTTTGCGGCAAAGGTCGAGATCGAACCGGAGGAGCACGAGGCCTGGCTCGTCCTCGGCGGCGGCGAGGTGCTCGACGAGCGCCCGGCGGGCCAAGAGGTAGACGAGGAAGAGCTCGAGCGCTGGCGGATCGAGTCGGGAGTCCCGCGCTGGGGCCACGAGATCGACGACCGGGTGCTCCCTGCCGAAGCGGGCCTGGACGAGACGCACATCAGCTTCAGCAAAGGTTGCTATCCGGGCCAGGAACCGATCGCAAGGCAGCGCTACCGCGGCAAGGTGAATCGAAGACTGCGCGTACTGGACGTCGAGGGCGATGCCGCGCCCGGCGACGAGCTGGTGCTGAACGAAAAGACGGTCGGCCGGATCACGAGCGCAGTGCCGGGGCTGGCCCTCGCTTACGTACGAGTAGAGGTCCCTGACGAAGCCGAACTACAGCTTCGCGCAAAGGCAGGCTCCGCCCGGCTTCGCTGATACGCGCTCGGTCAGGGCCCGGGGAGCACGCCGACCTGTTGCAGGACGCGTGCGATGTCGGTGACGGACCAGTATTCGACGATCTTCCCGTCGCGGATGCGATGGATAACGATGCCTTCGGTCTCGACCTCTCTGTTCGTTGCGGGTATGCCGAGGAGCTCCCCTGCGTGCACGCCGCGGCCGAAGATGTGGCTCACGACGAGGTCCCCCTCCTCGACCTGCATTCGGATCTCATGAACTCCCGGAGTGGCAACTCGAAAGATCTCTGCCGCCTGCTTCATGCCCTCACGGTCCAGGCTCACCCCGGGTATTGGAGGATTGTGCGCAACGAAATCCTCCGCGATGTACTCGTCGAGGTTGCTCCAGTCGCTCGTCTGGTTGTCGTCGATCGCCTGGATGTAGCGCCGGATCAGCTGCTTGTTTCCCACGGGTGACATACAGATGGCCTCCAAAAAAGCTCGGGAACCGCCGGACCCTATAGCAGCATCTGTGCCGCGAAGCCGGGCTCTGCTCGGCTTCGCTAACGACCGATCCGGATCGAACCCGAACGCTCGGAAATCATCATGCCGCGCGAAGCGCGGCGGATTTCCGAGCGGAGTGCGCCCGGCATGATTCGAACATGCGACCTCTGCCTCCGCAGGGCAGCGCTCTATCCCCTGAGCTACGGGCGCTCTGAAGACGCACCAGTGTAGCGAGGTAGGGAAGCAACCACTGGCCGCGAACGCTGCGGCATGGCGGACACGCCCGACTTCTTGACGCTGACGCGCAACCGCGACGGCGCGGGGCGAACCGAAATGCCAATCCGCCGCACGATCATGACGCTGATCGTCCTCTTCTGTCTGGCAGGCCTACTGAACACGTTCGGCCAGCGCCCGGAGACGTCGAAGGCAGCCGCCTCGGCGGCGTCGATCAAGCTCTACGCGCCGACCCGCGTGCGCGGGGGCCTGTACTACGAGGCACGGTTCACCATCGATGCGCGACAGGATCTGAAGAAGGCGACATTGGTTCTCGATCCCGGGTGGATCGAGGGGCTCACGATCAACACGGTCGAGCCGAGCCCGATCGGCGAGGCCAGCCGCAACGGGAAGCTCGTGCTGGAGCTAGGGCACATTCCCGCCGGCAAGACCTACCTGCTCTTCCTTCAAGTTCAGGTCAACCCGACGAACATCGGCCACCGCTCGCAAGACGTGGCGCTCTACGACGGCGACAGTTTCCTGACGTCGATCAGCCGTGAAGTGACGGTGTTCCCCTAGGCATGGACATCGTCTTTCGAGCACTCGTCGTGTACCTCTTCGTCCTCGTGCTCACGCGGGCGGTCGGCCGCCGCGAGTTGAGCACGCTGGAACCGTTCGACCTCATCCTCCTGGTGATGATCGGCGACCTCGTGCAACAGGGCGTCACGCAGAACGACTTCTCGGTGACGGGCTCGTTTCTTGCGGTCGGCACGATCGGAGTGCTCACCGTCGTGTTCTCTTATCTGCCCTGGCGCTTCCAGGTGCTGCGTCCGGTGCTCGAGGGCGTCCCGGCCATCCTCATGCAGGACGGTGATGTGGTCGAGAAGAACCTCAGGCGACATCGCTTGACGCAAGAAGAGATCGCCGCAGCCGCACGGGTGCAGAACATCGGGTCGTTATCGGAGGTCCGCTGGGCGGTGCTCGAGACGAACGGGCAGATCAGCTTCGTCAAGAAAGGCGGAGACAGCTAAGCCACGGCGCATGAGTGCGGCGAGCGCAGGCGACGTTTTGTGTTGCCTGTCCCGGAGCAAATTCACCGCGTGACGGGCGCTCCCGACACACTCGTGCTGAAGAGGCACCGCGACCTCGACGGTCGGAGGCGGGGGATCATCGCGCGCCGCGCCTTGCTGGCGCTCCTGGCTGCCGTGCTGCTCGCGGGTCTGCTCGACGTCTTCGGGCAACGGCCCGACACCGACCTCGTCTCTGCGCGGGCGGCCTCGTTGGAAGTCTTTGCGCCGGTTCACGCCCGCAGCGGTGTGCTCTATGCCGCGCGCTTCCACATCACGGCGCATCACGACATCCGGGATGCGTATCTGGTTCTCGATCCCGGTTGGGCCGAGGGTTACACCGTGAACGGGCTCGCTCCTCAGCCGCTCACAGAAGCGGACCGCAACGGGCGGATCGCGTACGGCTTCGGGCACATTCCCGCGGGGCAGTCGCTCATCTTCTTCATGTCGCTCCAGGTGAATCCGACGAACGTCGGTCATCGCCCGCAAAACGTCGAGCTGGACGACGGCGAGAAAGCGATCCTCACCGTCCATCGCGACATCACGATCTTCCCCTGAGCCATGGACATCGTTCTCCGTGCTGCCGCGGCCTATGTCTTCATCGTCTTCCTGATGCGCGTCGTCGGAAGGAGGGAGCTCTCGTCGATGGAGCCCTCCGACATCATCCTGCTCGTCGTCATCGGCGATCTGGTCCAGAACGGTGTCACCCAGAGCGACTACTCGGTCACGGGCATCGTCCTCGCCGCCGGGACGATCGGGCTCCTCGCGACAGCCACCGCCTTCCTGACCTATCGCTCCAAGCGGATTCGCAGCGTCGTCGAGGGGGAACCCGTGATCCTCGTGCAGAACGGAGAGACGATCGAGCGAAATCTCAAGAATGAGCGCCTCACGCTCGATGAGCTGATGGAGCAGGCACGACTGCAGCAGATCGAGTCTCTCGACAAGGTCAAATGGGCCGTGCTCGAGACAAGCGGCTCGATCAGCTTCATCGAACAGAAGTGACCCGCGCGCTTGCCGTCTTGGGGTTGCTCGTACTTGTCTTGTCAAGCTGCAATGGCGGAACCGTCGACAACCACGCGCTCAAGAGAGACGCCGAGAAGGTCAGCTCGCTCGCGAGCGAAGGCGGCCTTCTCGCCAACGACGTCTCGAAAGGCAGGTCGACGAAATCCTTCGTGCGCATCCACGCGCAGGAGATGGCGCGTGCGGCTTCGGACCTGCAGGATGCGCTCGGCAAGCGCCCGACGTCGCTAGGGATCACAGCCGACGTTCGCAAGCTGTCGCGGCTCGCCGGAAAGGTGTCGCGCGAGCTCGAGCGGCTACAGCTGCATCCGACGAGCCGCACCGTTGCGCGATCTCTCGAGCAGCCGCTCGAGGGAGACGTCGCCGCGGCGGACAAGCTCGCGAAATGAAGATCTTCCAGGTCGCGCTGGGGATTCTCGCCGCGATCGGCGGCTTCGTCGACATCGGCGACCTCGTCTTCAACGTCTCGGCCGGCGCGACGTTCGGCTATCAGCTGCTCTGGGTCGTCGTGATCGGTGTTGTCGGGATCGTCGTGTATTCGGAGATGTGCGGACGCGTCGCCGCGGTGTCCGGAAAGGCGGTCTTCGACGCCGTGCGCGAGCGCGTCGGTTTCAAAGCGGGCCTGGCGGCCCTGGTCTCGTCGCAGGTCGTCAACCTGATGACGCTGACCGCAGAGATCGGCGGAGTGGCGATCTGCCTCCAGCTGCTTTCGGGTCTGCCCTACCGCTGGCTGATCGTAATCGCGGGCGTAGCGCTGCTCGTGGTCGTCTGGGTGACGGCGTTCGAGTGGATCGAGCGGATCTTCGGCTACGGCGGTCTCTGCCTGCTCGTGTTTGCAGTCGCCGCGGTGAAGCTCCATCCGGCGTGGGGATCCGTCGGCCACGGCTTCGTGCCGCACATGTCCACGCAGAGCCCCTTGCTCTATGCGTACTTCGCGGTCGGACTGCTCGGCGCGGCCATGACGCCGTACGAGGTCTACTTCTACTCCTCCGGCGGTGTCGAGGAGCGCTGGGGCCCGAAGGATCTGAAGCTCAACAAGGTCAACGCGATGATCGGCTACGGGCTCGGCGGCTTCCTCTCGTTCGCGCTGATGATCACCGGCGGCGCACTCTTCCTCGAGAAGGGCATCCAACCGGAATTCCTCGGAACGATCACGCTCGGCGCCGAGGTTCCGCTCGGACAGATCGGGCTGCTCCTTGCGCTCGTAGGCATTCTGTTCGCCGTGAGCGGTGCAGCGATCGACACGTTGTTCTCCGGCGCGTACAACCTCGCCCAGTTCCTGGGCTGGGAGTGGGGCCGGTATCGCCACCCGCGGGGTGCGCCGCGCTTCACGGTTACGTGGGCCGTCCTGCTCGTGCTTGCGTTGGGCCTGGTGATGACGGGAGTGGATCCCGTCCAGCTGACCGAATACGCGGTGATCTTCTCCGCGGTCGCCTTGCCTCTGACGTACGTCCCCATCTTCCTCGTCGCGAACGACCGGACGTACATGCGCGAGTACACGAATGGCCGCCTCGCCAACGTGCTCGGCCTCCTCTATCTCGTCGTGATCGTCATCATCGCGCTGACCGCAATTCCACTCATGATTCTCACGAACGTGGGCCAGAATTGACCGGCTCGATCGATCTCGGGCTCAACGTCCTCGACCACCAGCTACTCGATTCCGAGAACAGGCGCTGCGGCAAGGTGGATGACCTCGCGCTCGAAGGGGGCCCCGGTGAAGCGCTCGAACTGGTGGCCATTCTTTGCGGGCCGGGAGTCTGGCGCGCGCGCGCCGGACTCATCGGGCGGGCCGCCGCCTGGCTGGGCGGCGGGGGTCGCGTGCGCATTCCCTGGGAAGATGTGGCCGGCGTCGGCTCGCACGTCAAGCTGCGGAAGCGCGCCGAGGAGCTCGGGCTCGGCCGTGGGGACGATCGTCTGCGACCGTATCTCGAAAAGATCCCGGGGGCGGATCGGTGAGGACGTTCTCGTCGATGGTCGGACGCATCGTCGAGACAGAGTCCGGCCGGCGCATCGGCCGGTGCACGGACATGCGTGCCGATCTCGGCCGGGGTCGTCCAAAGGTCACCGAGCTCGTGGTCGGCCGCCGCGGCCGCCTCGAGCACTTCGGCATCGGCACGCCGAGAGGGCAAACGCCCGACGCCGTCCCCTGGGAGGCAGTGGTGCGGATCGAGGGCAACCGGATCGTCGTCCGCGACGGCACCGAGGTCGTTTGACGCTCTACCTGTCCGAAGAGGACGTTCAGGAACTGCTCGCTCCGGCTGATGCCGTGGAGGCCGTCGAAGCATCGTTCGCCAGGATGGCCGCCGGTGGCGTCGAGCTCGCGCCCCGTCGGCGACTCGAACTCGCCGAGGGTCGCCTCGCCGACATGGCCGCCTCGGACCTCGAGCTCGGCTACGCCGCCGTCAAGTCGTATGCAGGGTTCGCGGAAGGCGCAGCTTTCGTCGTCTCCCTTTTCGCCGCCGATCGGCCGGAGCTCGTCGCGTTGATCGAAGCGGACCACCTCGGACGCCTGCGCACCGGAGCGGCGAGCGCCGTGGCCGCCAAGCACCTCGCCCGCGAGGGCGCGACGTCACTCGGAGTAATCGGCTGCGGCACCCAGGCGGAAACCCAGGTCAAGTGCGTCCGAGCGGCCCTTCCCTCGATCGAGCGCGTCGCCGCCTATTGCCGCACGGAGCGCAACCTGCACGCATTCTGCGAGCGGGTCGGCGCCGAGCCCGCCGAGAGCAACCGCGACGCAGCGGAGCAGGACGTCGTGGTGACGATCACGACTTCCCGCGACCCCGTTCTCCGCGGCGAATGGCTGCGGCCGGGCGCGCTCGTGTGCGCAGCCGGCGCGAACAGACCGACAGCTCGCGAGCTCGACAACGTCGTGCTGGAACGCGCGTCATTCGTCTGCTGCGATTGGAAGGAGCAGGCGCGAATCGAGTCCGCCGACCTGATCGAGCCGATCCAGCAAGGAGTGCTGGACTGGTTGGAGGTCCACGAGCTGCACGAAGTGGTGGCGGGCGAGCTGCCGGGGCGGCAGTCGCAGGAAGACATCGTCGTCTTCAAGTCGAACGGCATCGCGTCGTGGGACGTTGCCGTTGCCGTCGCCGTAGTGGAACGCGCGCGTAAGCGCGGCGTCGGCCGGGAGCTCTAGCTCCGCGTGCTCTCGAGGTCGCGCCGTGTGTCCTCGACCGTCTCGTCTCCGAGGGCCTGGATCAGCTCGGGACGGTCGAGTAGTCGTAGACGCTGCTGCGGGCTGAGACGGTTCTGGACGTAACGGTCATCGAGGATCTCGGCGAGCCCCCGGCCGCGGCTGTGCTCGCGGATGACGTACGCGGCCACACGCTCCTCCGCACTCGAACTGCCGAAGAGAAAGGAGAACGGCGAGCGCAGGAGACTGGCAAATCGCGGCATCGGGCGATTGTATCCTTGCTGTCGTGAGGCGGAAAACGACTGAGGGTCGCTTCGCCGAGAGGGTCGTCCACGGTGTCGACGATGCGGGCGCCGCCGAGACGATAGTCATCTGGATCGAGCGCAAGCAGGGTGCGCTCTGGGCCGTGGGCCGGGCCGTCAACCCCGAGAACCGCGCGAGTGACGAGCCGCGGCGCGATGACTATTTCTTCGAGGGCTACGAGCTCGACGACGCGTTGGACGCCGCGAACGGTGCTCTCGAGGACGACCTCACCGTTTCGGAGAGCGACGGCCGCCCCGAGAACCTGAAGCCGTTCACCCGCGGCGAGCTGCTGAAGCCTTTGGAACGCTGGTTCTTTGGCCGTTAACCGCCGAAAGTGTTCGCACTTTCCGCGGGTATCAGGCAGATCTTCGCTTCGCTCGATGCCCGGAGCCGACGGCTTGCGCCGTCGGCTGGGAAGGCCACTCGAGATTCGCATCCGGGATCGGGTCGCCATGCGGATCGTGCGTCGGGAATCCGAGTGCTTTGTCGATGCGCTCCTCGAGCTCTTCCGAGAGCGCGTGCTCGAGTCGCTCCGCCTCGCCGTGAACTTCGTTCACGTCGACGCCGAGCGTCTCGGCGAGGTAGAGCTCGAGTAGCCGGTGGTGCCGGATGACTTCGAGCGCCACCTTTTCGCCGGCGTCGGTGAGCGCGATCCCGCGGTACGGCTGGTGGACGGCGAGATCGAGTGCCGCGAGCTTCTTCACCATTGCGCTGGCCGACGCCGGCGAAACGCCCTGGCGTTTTGCCAGCGCAGTCACGGACACGCGGCCTCCGTCGGCCCCGAGCTTGTAGATCTCGCGTAGATAGTCCTGGATCGCGTCGGTCAGACCCGGCTTGGCCACGAGGCCACAGTGTGCCGCCTCCGGCACCGCTTGTCGCGTTCTGGCCCGCTTGCCCGGGAGCGAGTGCGGCGTCTGGCTTGGTTCGCGACCCAGAATCGCGACAGCAGCACCGGAGGCGGCACTAGGCTGAACCCGTGCGCATCCGCATCGGCCATTCCGCAGATCCAGACGACGCGTTCATGGCCTGGGGTCTCGTCTCGGGCCGCGTCGACTCGAGGGGATTCGAGTTCGAGTTCGTCCCCGAGGACATTCAGGTTCTGAACGAGTGGGCGCTCGAGGGCAGGCTCGAGGTGACCGCGCTCTCGCTGGCGACGTACCCGCTCGTCCAGGACCGATACGCGCTCCTACCGCACGGCGCGTCGATCGGGTCGGGGTACGGGCCGATCGTCGTGGCGCGCGAGGAACTGTCGCCGGACGACCTGCGCGACACCGAGATCGCCATTCCCGGACGGTTGACCACCGCGTTCCTCGTGCTCGGAATGGCGCTCGGGGGTCCATTCGCGCATCGAACGCTCGCCTTCGACCGGATCCTCGACGAGGTCAAGGCGGGTCGTGCCGCCGCTGGACTGCTGATCCACGAAGGACAGCTCACCTACGCGGACGAAGGGCTCGTGAAGGTGCTCGACCTCGGCGAGTGGTGGCTGCTCGAGACCGGCCTACCGCTGCCGCTCGGTGTGAACGTCGCGCGGCGTGACGTGCCGCGGCTGGACGAGCTCTCCGCTGCGCTCCGCGAATCGATCGACGCCGGGCTCGTGCATCGCGACGAGGCGACGCAGTACGCGCTCGGATTCGCGCGTGACCTCGATGCGCAAACGGCGGACCGCTTCATCGAGATGTACGTGAACGAGCTCACGTGCGATTACGGTGACGAAGGCCGCCAGGCGGTGGCGGAGCTCTTGCGGCGCGCCGAAGCCGCAGGCGTCTACGAAGAACCGGTGCGGATCGAATTCATCGGCACGTGAGCCGCGCGGTCATCCTCTCGGGCATCCGCACCCCGGTCGGGCGGAAGGACGGAGCGCTTTCCACCGTGCGACCGGACGACCTGGCGGCAACCGTGATTGCGGAGGCAGTCGCGCGCGCCGGTGTGCCGCCCGAACAGATCGAGGATGTCTACTTCGGTGCTGCGAATCAAGCCGGCGAGGACAACCGCAACGTGGCGCGGATGGCAGTCCTGCTCGCGGGCCTGCCCGAGACGGTTGCCGGGGTCACCGTCAACCGTCTCTGCGCGTCGGGGCTGTCGGCGGTCGTTTCCGCTTGTCACGCGGTTGCGGCGGGAGACGGCGAGCTCTTCGTTGCGGGCGGCGTCGAATCGATGAGCCGCGCGCCGCTCGTGACCCCGAAGCCTCAGTACGGCGACGGGACCACTTACGACACGCAGCTCGGCTGGCGGTTTCCCAATCCGCGCCTCCAAGAGCTGTTCCCACTCGAGTCGATGGGCGAGACCGGCGAGAACGTGGCCGAGCGCTGGCAGGTGTCCAGAGAAGAGCAGGACGCTTTCGGCTTGCGATCTCAGCAGCGTTGGGCGGCCGCCGCGCAAGCCGGTCGCTTCGACGACGAGATCGTCCCGGTGAACGGAATCGAACGAGACGAGCATCCGCGTCCCGACACCACCGCTGAGAAGCTTGCAGCTTTGAAGCCCGCTTTCCGGGCAGGCGGCACGGTCACCGCTGGCAATGCGAGCGGCATCAACGACGGCGCCGCCGCACTCGTGATTGCGAGCGAGGAGAAGGCGCAGGAGCTCGGAGTCGAGCCGCTCGGCCGTTTCGTCGCAAGTGCGGTCGCGGGCGTCGATCCGCGGGTGATGGGCATCGGGCCTGTGCCCGCGGTGCGCAAGCTGCTCGCCCGCGCAGGCATGTCGGTGGACGAGCTCGACCTGATCGAGCTGAATGAGGCCTTTGCCTCGCAGAGCCTCGCCGTCATCAGGGAGCTGGGCCTCGACGAGGAGAAGGTGAACGTGAACGGAGGCGCAATTGCCATCGGCCATCCGCTCGGGATGTCCGGCGCGCGGCTCGTGGTCTCGCTCCTGCACGAGCTGCGCCGCCGCCGGGGCCGTTGGGGCGTTGCGACTCTCTGCGTGGGAGTCGGGCAGGGCCAGGCCGCGCTGTTCGAGCGCGTTCCCTCGAACGAGTGATTCCGCACGTAGGGGCGCAAGTTTGCGGAGAGAGCGCGTTCTTTTCCGCCAATGCGAGACCTACACAGCAACGGAGCGGATCGTAAGGAGGTCGTGCGCGTGCTCGTCGTCGACGATCACGCATTGTTCGCTGAGGCGTTGATGCTGACGCTCGGGATCGACGAGCGGATCGAGGTCGTCGGGTCAGCGTCGAGCGGCGTCGAGGCCGTCTCGCTCGCGGAAGCGCTACGTCCCGACGTCGTTCTGATGGACGTGCACATGCCGAGCATGGACGGCATCGCAGCGACGCGGAGGGTGCGACGCGTCTCGCCGACCTCGCGCGTGATGATGGTCACTGCGTCACGCTCGCCAGAAATTGCGTTCCACGCGCTGGCTGCGGGCGCCGAGCGCTGCCTGGGGAAGGACACGCCGGCCCTGAAGCTGATCGATGCGGTCCTCGACGTGCCACGCAGGGCAACAGTCACCAGGCTCGTCCCCCGCGAAGCGCGGATCGCCTGATGAGCGGCGTGGTCTCCACGAAGCCTGCGCCGAGCCTCGAGGGGCTCTCCGAGCTCGCGCGGCTCAGCCTCGACGGATCCAGCGAGCCAGTCGAGCGGATCCTCTCGCTCGCCCGGGCGGCACTCGACATGGACGTGGCTCTCCTCGGGGTGTTCGACGGCGACTTCATCGTGAAGGCGGTTGACGGCGACAACGAGTGGTTCGACCTCGACGTCGGTACGCGCCTTCCCGTCGAACAGACCTACTGCAGGCGCATGACCCAGGGAACGTTGCCCCATCTCATCCACGACGCTGCCGCCGACGAGCGCACCGCCGACCTCCCACTTACACGCGAGTCGGGGATCGGGGCGTACATCGGCGCTCCGATCAGGCTCTGGGATGGAACCCTCTACGGCACGCTCTGCTGCCTCAGCCGGTCCGCCGAGCCGTCTCTCAACGACCGCGACGTGCGCTTTCTGCGCGTGCTGGCGGAGA
>JBBWZE010000093.1:0-6774 GCA_039648845.1 Actinomycetota bacterium
AGGCTCGCAAGGCCCGGTTTGGCCGCGCGCCCGATCCGCAGCTTGAAGAGATGCGGGCCGGTCTTGGCGATGAACAGACGCTTGACAACGGGACCGCGTTTGCGGCTGAGGAGGGCATTGAGGCGTGCCGCCTTCGTCAGATTCACCCGGATCTCGACGACGCGCCGCGCACCTCGCCCGCGCACACGGACGGTTGCCTTCGGGCTAAATGCCGTAGCCCCTTCCGACACCGTGGTGCTTCCGGTCGCCGTCGTCACCGAGTTGGCTGTCGAGGTGGTCGAGCTCGCCGTGGAGCCGCCCTGGGTCGTAGTCGTCGTTGTGACTGGGACCGTGGGCAGAGTCGGCAAGGTCACGCCCGGCAGGGGCACGGTCGGCGGTGTCGTGGTGACGCAACCGACTACGGGAAGACAGTCCTGGGGCGCGGCGGGTGCGCTGCTCGTGAACGCGCCCGCGAGGAGCAGGCCGGCAGCGAAAACGAATGCGCCGCCGAGGATGCGGGCCGCGGTCGCAAGTCTGTGACGAACCGGATTTGAACGGAGAGAGGTCATGGCGAGCCTCTTCTTTCGTTGGGGTGGACGCCTACGGTTGTCAACATCGGCAGATGACACCTGCAACAAGCTCCCCCTGAAGAGGCAGTCCGGAAGGGAGAACTTCGGCCCCGTAAAACTGATCAAAGCTATTCAAGCCTCTCCGGTGCCGCGCCGGACCGGCGCCCTCTTACCAAGCTCTTACGGCGTTCTCAGGCCATTCTCAGGGTCGGGTGGTTCTCTGCAGGCCATGACCGAAGCCGGCTACGCCCTCGAATCGCCAGGCCTTTCCGCCCTGGCCCGCCCACGGACGGGACGGAGGGTGGCGACGTCGACCGCCGTCTGGTTGTTCGTGGCCGGGAACGCGGGCGTGATGGTCTGGCTCTGGGTGCACGAGGGCAACGTTTCGGGCGGCCTCAGCACCGGCGAGCTTCTGACCGGTGTCGCCCGAATCACGGGCCTGCTCGGCGCCTACTCGGCCCTGCTGCAAGTCCTCCTGCTGGCTCGCCTCCCGCCGGTCGAGCGGCTCTTCGGCTTCGACCGATTGACCGTCTGGCACCGCTGGAACGGGCATGCGTGCCTCGACCTCATTCTTGCGCACGTCGTCCTGTCGGTCTGGGGCTATGCGCTCATGGACAAGATCTCCCTGCCGAGTGAGGTCACGACGATGCTCGGCGGCGGCATCTACCCGGGCATGATCACGGCGACGATCGGGACTGCGCTGCTCATCGCCGTCGTCGTGACATCGGTAGTGATCGCCCGGCGCAGGCTTCGTTACGAGGCCTGGTACGCCGTGCACCTGCTCGCATATGCGGGCATCGCGCTCGCATGGTTCCACCAGATCCCGACCGGGAACGAGTTGGTGCTGGATCGAGTCGCCGCCGACTACTGGCGCGCGCTGATCCTCGGCACCCTCGCCCTGCTCGTCGCCTTTCGGATCATCGGCCCGGCCGTGAAGGCGCTGCGGTACCGCCTACGCGTGGCCGAGGTCGTCGCAGAGGGCCCGGGCATCGTCTCGCTGCGCATCACGGGACGCCGACTCGACCGGCTCGACGCGAGGCCCGGTCAGTTCTTCCTCTGGCGCTTCCTCGACCGGAAGCGGTGGTGGGCGGCGCACCCCTTCTCGCTTTCGGAGGCGCCGGACGGACGCTCGCTCCGGATCACGGTCAAAGCTCTGGGCGATTTCTCGAGCCGGCTCGCGGAGGTCGCTCCGGGCACGCCGGTCGTCGCGGAGGGGCCGTTCGGCGTCTTCACGGCTGCGGCCCGCCGCCGCACCAAGATCGTGCTGATCGCAGGCGGCATCGGGATCACGCCGATTCGCGCGCTGATGGAGGACATGTCGGGAGACGTGGTCGTGATCTATCGCGTCGTCAGAGACGAAGACGTGATCTTCCGCGAGGAGCTCGAAGGGCTTGCGCGCGAGCGCGGGATCACGCTCTTCTTCGTCGTCGGCGATCACGCCAGCGAAGATGGCGCGCGCCTGCTTTCTCCGGTTCACCTGCAAGAGCTGGTGCCGGACATCGCCGAGCGGCAGGTCTACGTCTGCGGCCCGCCTGCGATGACGGAGTTACTCAGCCGGAATGTCCGGCGCGCGAATGTGCCGCACCGCTTCATCCACACCGAGAAGTTCGCCCTTTAGCGAAAGGAACCAATGCGCAAGTCGATCACAGTCCTCCTCAGCGTCGCCGCACTTTCCTTACCGATCGTCGATGCCACCGCGGCCACTCGCGCGACGACGAAGAAGATCGTCGTCAGCAAACGCTTCACCGGCTCGGTCACCTCGGTGGATCGCTGGGGCAACCTTCAGGTGACGATCGTCGTCCGCAAGACGACCACGACCACCGGAACGAAGAAGAAGGTGACCCGAAAGATCACTGCGGTGTCCGTCCCGACCTATCCGAATCACACCGATCGCTCGATCTACATCAACCAGACCGCGCTCCCGATCCTGAAGTCAGAGGCACTGCGCGTGCAGAGCGCGAGCATCAACATGGTCTCCGGGGCGACCGATACGAGCGACGCGTTTGCACAATCGCTCCAGGCCGCGATTCTGAAGGCGAAGAAGTCATGACCGTCGCCGTTCATGAACTGCCGGACATACGCCGGGTCGAGCAGATCATGGGCCTCCCGGTAGTCGTGGACGTCCGGGACGATCGCGGGGCCGACTCTGCCGTCGACGATCTGTTCGATTGGCTGCGCTGGGTCGACGCGACCTTCAGCACCTTCAAGGAGGACAGCGAGATCAGCCGGATCAACCGCGGCGAGTTGCGTCGCGAGGACGCCCATCCCGACGTGCGCGAGGTCCTCGAACGCTGCGACCGCCTGCGGGAGGAGACGAATGGGTACTTCGACATGCGTGCTCCGGACGGCGGGATCGATCCTTCCGGGCTCGTCAAAGGCTGGGCGGTGGACCGAGCGGCCGCGATTCTCGACTGCGCCGGCCTACACAACTACGCCGTCAGCGCCGGCGGCGACATGCGGGTTCGCGGCCGCGCGGTCCCGGAGCTTGCCTGGCGCGTCGGCATCCAGCATCCGCTCGATCAGCAGCAGGTCGCGGCAGTGGTCGAGTCCACCGATCTCGCAATCGCCACCTCCGGCGCGTACGCTCGCGGAGATCACGTGTGGAATCCACACTCCGGACGCGCGCCGAGCGGCATCCTGTCGGTCACCATCGTCGGTCCTGAGCTCGGGACGGCCGACGCGTACGCGACTGCAGCCTTCGCGATGGGCCCTGAGCGTGCCCCACATTGGACGGCACGGCTGGCCGGCTACGAGGCGATGACGATCCTCGCCGACGAAACGGTGTTCAAGACGGGAGGGTTTCCGGATGAATGACCCGCAGCTAACCCGGCGCGGCTCGCTCGTGCGGCTCGGCGGCTTCCTGGCCACCGCAGTCGGCGCGGCGGGGCTCAAGATCGAGACGTCGGAAGGCGCTGGGCCTGCGGCCGTCGCCTCCGGCGCGGTGTCGTGCGTCTTGACGCCGGAGCAGACCGAAGGCCCGTACTACATCGCGAACGAAGCCTTACGCCGCAACATCACCGAAGGTCGTCCAGGCGTGCCGATGTTCCTTCGGGCCTTCGTCGTCAACGCCTCGACGTGCAAGCCGATCAAGGCCGCGGCGGTCGACATCTGGCACGCCGACGCCGGCGGCGTCTACTCAGGCTTCGGCTCGGGCGCCGGCAACCGTACGTTCATGCGCGGCGTCCAGCGTACGAATGCGAAGGGCCTGGCCCTGTTTCGCACCGTCTATCCTGGGTGGTACCAGGGCCGCGCCGTGCACATCCACGTGAAGGTCCACCTCGGCGGCAACGTCGTGCATACCGGCCAGCTCTACTTTCCCGATGGCGTCACCGACGCGGTCTACCGCAAGCAGCCGTACAGCAGCCGGCCGAACCGGGACGTCCGCAACGCCGCCGACTCGATCTTCCGCAACGGCGGGAGCAAGTCGCTCCTGAGCGTGAAGAAGAACAGCGCCGGCGTGTACGTCGCGACGATCATGATGGGCGTCCACAGGACTTAACACCGAGTCGCTAGATTCGGTCGCGTGGAGCAGATCACGCGACGGGAGCTGCTCGTGCGGGGCGGTCGCGTTGCGTTGGTGGCCGGCGGTCTGTCCCTCGGGCGACCGCTGCTCGACCTCGCGCACGCGGGCACGGCCGGGATCTACGACGAGCTTGCCAGCGGGCTCCGCGGCGACGTCGTCCTTCCCGGCGCCTCCGCTTACGAACAGGCCCGGCTCCTGTTCGATACCCGCTTCGACGCTGTCAGGCCGCGCGCAGTCGTCTTCTGCGAGTCCACCGCCGACGTGCAGCGCACCGTGCGGTGGGCGCGAAAGCATGCCGTGCGAATCGTTCCGCGCTCCGGTGGACACAGTTACGGTGGCTACTCCACGACGTCCGGAGCCATCGTGGACGTGTCGCGTCTGAACGGTGTCGCCCTCGACTCGACCCGCCGCGCGGTCGTGGGGGCCGGCGCAAGGCTGATCGACGTGTACGAGGGACTCGCGAAGCATGGGCGCACCGTGCCGGCGGGGTCCTGCCCGACCGTCGGCATCGCAGGACTTGCTTTGGGCGGCGGCGTCGGCTTCGCATCGCGCAAGTACGGGCTGACGTGCGACAACCTGGTCGAGGCGACAGTCGTGCTGGCGGACGGTAGTGCCGTGGTGGCCAACGCGCATGCACATCCCGATCTCTATTGGGCGCTCCGCGGCGGCGGTGGCGGCACCTTCGGGATCGTCACGCGCCTCGTGTTCCGCACGCACCCGGTCGGCCAGGTCGCAACGTACGCGCTCGAATGGCCGTGGTCCGATGCAGCGAAGGTCGTGCAGGCCTGGCAGAAGCTCGCACCGCACGCACCTGACGGGCTCTTCTCGGTGCTGAACCTGAACGCGGCTGTCGGCGGGCGCGCCCGCATCACCTCGGCCGGGCAATTCTTCGGCAGCGCCGATCGCCTCCGCGAGCTCGTCAAGCCGCTTGCGAGCGCCGGCACGCCGATTCGCTTCACGGTGACGTCGCGGAGCTACATGGATGCGCAGGAGATGTGGGCGGGCTGCTCGGGCACGATCGCCGAGTGCCACCTGCCGCCGCAGGGCAATCTCGGCCGCTCGACGTTCAAGGGCAAGTCGAGCTTCGCGAACAAGCCGCTTACCCTCAAAGGGATCAACGCCATGATCCGTGAGATCGAGGCGCGCATCACCATGGGCAGCGGCTCGGGAATCATCCTGCTCGACTCCTACGGCGGTGCGATCAACCGCGTGAAGAAGGACGCAACCGCATTCGTCCATCGAGACGCGCTGTTCTCGATGCAGTACCTCGCGTACTGGAATCCCTCGGCTACGGCGGAGCCGAACCTCCGCTGGCTGCGGAACTTCTACGCTGCGATGCGTCCACACGTCTCGCCATTCGCGTATCAGAACTACATCGATCCCGATCTCAGCGCTTGGAAGCATGCGTACTACGGCACGAACCTCACTCGGCTCGTCGCGGTCAAGCGGCGCTACGACCCGAAGAACATCTTTCGCTCGAGTCAGAGCATCCCGGTCAAGCTTCGCTGAGCGGGATCTGTGCCGTCACCACCGTGCCCTTGCCGGGCGGGCTGATGACGAACAGCGTCCCACCGACCGCTTCGGCACGGTCGCGCAGGCCGAGGATGCCCGAGCCCGCGGAAGGATCGGCGCCGCCGCGGCCGTCGTCGGTGATCTCGAACTTCAGCACGTCCTCCGCCAAGGTCATGTCGACCTTTGCTCTCGTCGCCTCGGCATGCTTGGCGACGTTCGTGAGCGCCTCCGAGACGATGTAGTACGCCGTTGCCTCGATGTTCTCCGGCAACCGCTCGGTCGGAGCGCTCAGGTCGACCTCGACCGGCAGCCGGTTCGCAACCGAGGCCAGCGCTGCGCCGAGGCCCTGCTCGGTGAGCGCTGCCGGATGCAAGCCGCGCGCCAGTTCGCGCAGCTCTTCGAGCGCGAGGTCCAGTTCTTTCGCGGCGCCCTCCAGGGAGGCAGCGACGGCCTGCGGGTTCGACTCCAGCTGACGGCGTGCGAGCCGGATCGTCAGCGCCAGCGATACGAGCCGTTGCTGCGCGCCGTCGTGGAGGTTGCGCTCGAGCTTCTTGCGCTGCTCGTCGCCGGCCTTGACGAGGCGCGCGCGCGAAGCGCTCAGGTCCTCGCGCGCCTGCGCGCTCGCAACCGCAAGCGAAACGAGCTCGCAAAACGCACCCAGCCGAGCCTCCGTGTCGGCCGGCAGGGGCTCGGCGCTCGCGATCCCGACAGCGCCCCAGATGATGCCCGCAACGACGATCGGGGCGGAGACGGACGAGCGGTAGTTCATCACTCTCATGTTGTCCGCGATCTCCCCGGGTCGTTCGGTGTAGTCGTGGATCCGCGCGGGCGCGCCGGTTCTCAGCACGTGGCCGATCCCGGTGTGCTCGTCGGCCGGGAGTCGCAATCCGAGCGTGAAGGCATCGCCGGTTTCTTGCCGGCTGTGACGGCCGACGATGGTCGCCGTGTCATCGCCTTCGAAGCGGAAGACGGCGGATGCGTTCACCTCGAGCACGCGCGCACATTCCTCTGAGACGGCCGTGAACACGCGCTCGGGACTCGCCTCGGAAGCGACGAGCGTAGCGACACGCCGGAGGGCACGTTGCTCCTGTGCAAGGCGCCCGATCTCCGCGAGCCTCGCCTCAGGGTCGCCCCCGAATGCCTCCTCGTCGCCGATACTCGATGTCCTCGCGCCGAGGTCGATGCCCGCGG
>JBBWZE010000096.1:0-4910 GCA_039648845.1 Actinomycetota bacterium
GGGCTCGGACGACTTGAAGATGATCGCCGTGTCGCGCTTGCTGCTCGACAACATCGCGAACATCAAGGCTTACTGGATCATGATGGGTCTGCCGCTTGCGCAGGTGGCCTTGCATTTCGGTGCGAACGACGTGCAGGGCACGGTGGTGCGGGAGCAGATCTTCCATGCCGCGGGCGCGCGTACCGAGACGGAGCAGAAGATCCCCGAGCTCGTGCGGGTCGTCAGCGAGGCGGGGCGAATTCCGGTTCAGCGCGACACGCTCTACAACGAGGTGCATCGATGGTGAAGCTCGGCCGCATCTCGTACGTGAACATGGCGCCCGTCTTCTACCGGCTCGAGGCCGAGGTGGAGGAGGTCCAGGGCGTTCCGACCGAGCTCAATCGCCGCATGCTCGACGGCGAGCTCGACCTCGCGCCGATCTCGTCGATCGAGTACGCGAGGAACGCGGATCGCCTGCGGCTGCTGCCGCGCTTGTGCGTCAGTTCGGAGGGTGCGGTGGACTCGATCCAGCTCGTCTCGCGCAGGCCGCTCGAGCAGGTGCGGACGGTCGCAGTCACGCCGGAGTCGGCGACCTCGGTCGTGCTGACGAAGGTGCTGCTCCCCGAGGCCGAGCACGTGCCGCTCGGCGAGGAAGCCGACGCGAAGCTCCTGATCGGCGATGCGGCTCTGAAGTCCGCCTTCGAGGATCCGACCCCGCACTACGACCTCGGACGACTGTGGCTCGAGCGCACCGGCCTGCCCATGGTGTTCGCCGTCTGGGCCTGCCCCGAGCCCGTCCAGGCCGGGCTGGCGGAGCTGGAGGACGCCCTCGTGGCCTCGGTGCGGCTGGCGCGCGCCGAGCCCGAGCGACTCGCCTACGAGGCGAGCGAGCGCTACGGCTATCCGGCCGGCTTCCTGGCCCGCTACTTCGAGAAGCTGCGCTACCGCTTCGGCCCGCGCGAGCGAGCGGGCCTCATGACCTTTCTGGAGCTGGCGCACGAGGCCGGCGAGCTCGACGAGGTCCCGGAGCTCCGCTTCGTCAGAGAGGCCGTCGTCGCGTGACCGTACCGGTGCCAGGCACGGGTACGACTCTCATGACGAAGAGTCACGCCACTCAGCGAGCCCGCTTGTGCTGCTGCATCCACGAGGGCGTACCGGTGCCAGGCACGGGTACGCCGGTGTGACGTGACCGTCACGCAAATCCTCGAGAAGGCACTCGACGGGGAACGCATCTCCGACGATGAGGCGCTGGCGCTGCTCGAGTCGCGCGATCTCGTCGCCGTTGGGCGCGCCGCCAACGAGATCAGGAACCGCAGGGCCGATCCCGATCGGATCACGTTCATCGTCGATCGCAACCTCAACTACACGAACATCTGCCACACCGACTGCGACTTCTGCGCCTTCTACCGCAGCCCCGGCGACACACGCGAGGGGTACCTGCTGCCGAAGCCCGTTATCTTCAAAAAGATCGAGGAGACAATCGCCCTCGGCGGCACGGGGCTGCTGATGCAGGGCGGTCACCACCCGGATCTCGGCATCGACTACTACGAGGATCTGTTCCGCTCGATCAAAGCCCGCTACAAGATCCACCTGCATGCCCTTTCACCGCCGGAGATCCAGCACATTTCAAGGCGCAGCAAGTTGACTCTCTGGCAAACGATCTCCCGCCTTCGCGACGCGGGTCTCGATTCGATCCCTGGTGGCGGCGGCGAGGTTCTCGTCGACCGCGTGCGGGAAGTGATCGCGCCGAAGAAGACGAAGACGAACGAGTGGCTCGCCGTCATGCGCCACGCACACCGTCTCGGCATGTCGACGACGGCGACCATGATGTACGGGCACGTGGAGACCGTCGCCGAACGCGTCGAGCACATGCGGCGCATCCGCGAGCTGCAGGACGAAACGGGCGGCTTCCGCGCCTTCATCTCCTGGACATTCCAGAACGACGGCAACCGGCTCGCGGGGAAGGTCGCGCGCGAGGACATGCCGACGTCGTTCGACTATCTGCTGACGCAGGCCGTGTCGCGCATCTATCTCGACAACGTCCCCCACATCCAGTCCTCCTGGGTGACGCAGGGGATGAAGATCGGCCAGGTCGCGCTCGGGTTCGGCGCCGACGACATGGGCTCGGTGATGATCGAGGAGAACGTGGTCTCGGCCGCGGGAACGACTCATCGCACGTCGACCGAAGAGCTCGTTCACCTGATCAAGGCCCTCGGCAAGACGCCGGTCCAGCGCGACACGCTCTACCGGGACGTCAAAGTCTGGAACTGAGCGGGCGCTCGAGGCTCGTCGACTTGCCCCGATCCGGCCCGAGTGCAAGGGTTGGCGGACTGGGGTCATTTCTTTGAAACGGAGGAGCGAATGAAGGGGTTTGCGCTACTCGTCGCCGCCCTGGCGGGCGCCGCGCTCTTGTACGTCACTACGGCGGTCGGAAGTCAGCAGGCAGGGCCAACCCGCGCGGAGTTCAACGCGCTCAAGAAGCAAGTCGCTGCGCTGAAGAAGGACGATGTGGCCATCCAAACGGTGCTCGGAGCCTGCTTCACCACGGCAGTGCCTGCAGCACGGTTCAGCGACTACGAGGCACGAGCGGCCGACGGTACGACGTTCGTCAGGACCGGGCTCGACGTCGTCGACGCGGGAGAGACGCCGGCGGTGTTTCTGCTCGACGTCGGCCAGGCGTGCGCGCAGGTGATCAACTCGCTCAAGCTGAATCTCAACGAATTCAAGCTCATCAGGCCCGCAGCAACGCAGCGCTAGGGCCGTGCTCCGAGTTCGTCCGGCGTGGCCGAAGCGTCGCGCCGGACGAATTGACCTAACAGTCTCCTTTCATTAGCCGACATCCGGTTCAGCTAACCTCGGCCGGGGTCGTGGTCCGCGGAGCCATCATCTGCGCCCTCTTTGCAGGGCTTTTTGTCGCACCGGGAGCGCTCGCGGCTGTACCGGTTCGGGGACAGACGCTTCTGCCCGGCGTGGTCTTCTCGCGACAGGTCGAGTTCACGGGTCATGGGCCGGTCGTGATCAACGTGATCTCCGCGCCGAAGCCAACCGGGCTGTACGCGCTGAGGCCGGTGCTCTCGAACAACGCAATCCTCGGCCGTGAACGTGTGACGTCGATGCAGAAGCGCGTATCCACAGAGGCGACCGTCGCGGGAGTGAACGGCGATCTGTTCAGCTGGACCGACGGCCATCCGACGGGCGGGCTCATTCGCGGCGGAATCCTCGACAGCGGTCCGGTCGACTTCCGTTCGACCGTCGGGATCGACACCGACGGAGTGCTTCATGTCGACCGCGTGCGCCTCGCCGGCACGTGGCAGGGCTCGGGACAGCGCCGGATCCTCGGGATCAACGAAGTGCCTCGGCCGAATCGGACGACGCTGTACACACGTGCTTGGGGTGCGCGCACCCCGGCCGACAACGGCGGCGCACAGGCGATCATCCAGCCGTTCCCCGCGACGAAGCCGAACACGCCCTTGACGGGCGTCGTCACGCAGTACGTCAGCGGCGGCAACCAGCCGATCCCGGCTGATGGAGCGGTGCTCGTCGCGCGCGGCACCCAGGCGGGATTTCTCTCAACCGAAGCACCACAGGGCTCGACGGTCACCGTGCTGCTGACGCTCACGCCACCCTGGGCGAACGTCTCGGACGCGCTCGGGGGCGGCCCGATCATCGTGCGCGAGGGCAAGCCCGTCTTCCGCTCGCTCGAAGGCTTCACCACCGATCAGCTCGCGTACCGCCATCCGCGCACGGGAGTCGGTCAGACTGCGGATGGCCGGATCATGCTCGTCGCAGTCGACGGCCGACAGCCCGGCTACAGCACCGGCTTGACGAACTTCGAGCTCGCGCTGACCATGATGCGCCTTGGCTGCGCCACGGCGTCGGCGCTCGACGCGGGCGGCTCGACGACGATGGCCTTCGACGGCAAATTGTTGAACAGGCCGTCCGATCCCGGCGGCGAGCGCGCCGTCGCGGAGGCGCTCACCCTGTTCTATTACGGCGTCTACGCACCGGCTCCGCCTGCTCGTGTGTTGTCGCCCAACGCAGACGGTGTGGATGACACGCAGACGTTCGCGTACAAGCTCGTCCGGCCCTCGACGGTGACGGCGACGCTGACCGGTCCGGGCGGAGTCGTCATCCCGCTCGACTCGGGCACGCGCGGCCCGGCCAACTACAAGTTCGACTGGACGGGCGCGGGACAGCCCGAGGGTGCCTGGACGTTCAGGGCTGTCGCGGACGACGATCTCGGGCGGCACTCGGTCGCCGACCGCCAGTTCGCGCTCAACAACACGCTCGGCTTCGTCGCCGCGGCCGCGAGCCACCGGCGGGTGACGGGAACCTTCAGGCTCTCACGGCCCGCGCGGGTCGCGCTACGCATCGAGACACCCGGCGGCGGGATCGTGAAGACACTTGCGAGTCGAAGCCTTGCTGCAGGCGACGGGTCGATCTCGTGGCGGGGGCGTCCGGGCAGCTATGTCTTCAGCGCCACCGCCACCAACGAGGTCGGAGCTGTGGAGCTCACGGCGCCGTTCCGGCTCCGCCGCTGACGCGGGACTCCGGCCGATCGAGCAGAGCCGCAACGGCCATACGAAGCTCGCCGAGCGAGAACGGCGTGCGCAGCGGCAAACCGTCCCCCGTTCCCGGCTGCTGCGCGTCTGCGCGATCCGACACGTAGAGGACTCGCAGATCCGGCTGGGACTCACGTACTTCCTCGACGAGCCCAGGTGCTGAATCGACATCGATGACGAGCACGTCGATGCGCACTCGCCGCGCGACATCGAGCACCTCGAGAGTGTTCTGGGTCACGAGCACGCAATCGCCGACCTCGCGCACCGCCTGTTCGACGAGCTCCTGCACTGCCGGGCTCTCCTCGACGATCACGATCGTCGAGAAGGCTCCGGCCGCCACGCGGCAAATGTCGCAAGGATGTCCGCTCG
>JBBWZE010000103.1:0-3191 GCA_039648845.1 Actinomycetota bacterium
TGTGGCAAGGGCCGTCTCCGCGCGGACGCTCTTCGCGCCGCTCGGGCCGACGTACGACCGCTACGCCGCGGCCCTCTCATTCGGCCAGGACCCGCGCTGGCGCCGCTTCCTCGTCTCCCGCGTCGACGCCGCCTCGTCGGACACCGTGCTCGACGTTGCCACGGGGACCGGCGCCGTCGCCCGCGAGCTCGTGCGGCAGAAGGGCTGCACGGTCGTCGGGCTCGATCAGAGCCCCGAGATGCTGGCCGAGGCGCGACGGCGGCTTCCCGACAACGTCGAGCTCGTCGAGGGGACGGCCGAGCAGCTTCCGTTTCCGGACGCATCGTTCGATGCGCTCACGTTCACGTACCTCCTCCGCTACGTCTCCGACCCCGCGGCCACGCTGCGCGAGCTCGCACGGGTCGTCCGTCCGGGTGGGACGATCGCCGGCCTGGAGTTCGCCGTCCCACACGGTGTATGGCGGCCATTCTGGGAGCTCTACGTCCGTGTCGGTCTGCCGCTCGCCGGCCGCGTGGTCTCGCCGGGCTGGGCGGCGGTCGGCGACTTTCTCGGCCCGAGCATCCGGGATTTCTACGGACGCTGGCCCGAGCCGCGCCTGCTCGAGCTCTGGCATGCGGCGGGAATCGCGGACGCATCGTCTCGACGCCTGAGTCTCGGTGGAGGGGTCGTCACCTGGGGCCGTCGTAGGTGACCGGTTCCACCCGTCCCGCTTTCTATGCGCTCGCGCCGGGAGGGTGGCGGGACTACGTCACGTTGCTGCATCCGCCGTACACGCTCTGGCATCTCTCGTACGTCGCGATCGGAGCAGGGCTTGCTCCCCACTTCAAGTCCGACGTGCTCGGCCTCGCGCTCCTGGCCTTTTTCCTCGGGATGGGTGTTGGCGCCCATGCCCTCGATGAGCTGAATGGGCGCCCGCTCGAGACACGCATCGGGAACACAGCGCTCGGTGCGCTCGCGATCAGTTCGCTCGCCGGCGCGGCTGCAATCGGCATCGTGGTTGCGCTACGAACGAGCCTCTGGCTGCTCGCCTTCGTCGCCGCAGGAACGTTCATTGCCGTCGCGTACAACCTCGAGCTCTTCGACGGGCGTGTCCATGGCGATCCCTGGTTCTCGCTGGCCTGGGGAGCCTTCCCGGTGCTCGCCACGTACTTCGCCGCGGCTGAGACGATTCGCGTCGAAGCCGTGCTCGGAGCCGCATTCGCAGCTCTCCTCAGCCATGCTCAGAGGCGCCTCTCGACGCCGGTGCGCCTGGTTCGCCGCCGCGCGCGAGCGGTGACGGGCGACATCGAGCTGATCGACGGAACGACCATTCCCATCACCGCTGAGACCTTCACCGCCGAATCGGAGCGGGCACTGCGAGCGCTTTCCGCAGCCACCGTCTGCATTGCACTCGCCCTCGTCCTTCTCCGCGTAACCTGAGGCCGTGGGACTGGTCACCGTCATGCAGATCGTCTTCGCCGTCTCAGCCGGCGTGGCGGCGCTGACCCTTCTAGGCGTCGCCTTCGATCGCATCCGGCGCCGGGTGCTCGTCGGGCTTGCTGTCTTCGAGGGCCTTGCCGCCGTCGCCGCCTGGGTCGGGTTCGGCCTGCGTCCCGGCACGAACACTGCAACGACCGCCGGCGGAATCACCGTCGCGTTCGCCGCTCAGCTCGCGGCCGTGAAGCTGCGCGATCTCCTGCGGGCATCTCGGCGTCTGGACGACCAGCTTTCGCGCGCCCAGGGGCGGATCAACTCCCTGATCGCCCGCGAGGCCGACGAGCGGAACACGGAGCTCGAGCGAACACTCGCCCGCGCACGTGCGGATTCGGCGTCGATGCTCGCCGAACAGGAGCGCGGCATGGCCGAGGAGCGACGATCCGCAGCGGCGGAGCGCGCGCGCGTTGCCGAGGACGAACTCGGCAAGGCGCTCACCGCCGCGCAGCAACAGGTCGAGGTGCGCCTCATCGGTTGGAGGGACGATCTCGAGCGCGCGCAGCGGGGAGTCGGCGACCAACTCGCGCAGCTGGCGCAGCGACAGAAGCTGCTGATCGCCGAAGCCGAAGCGAGGATCGCGACCGATGCGGAACGTCTCGAGGCGGAGAGCGAGCAGCAGCGCGCGAGCCTCGTTCGTCTGCGCGACGAGCTCGCGCGCGCGTCGCAGGAGGCCGTTGAGGCGGGTAGCACGGAACTCGAGGGTTACGCGTCCGAGCGACGTCGTTCTCTCCACGAGCTCAACGAGCGCATCCGCAAGCGCGAGCGTCAGCTGACGGAGCTGATCGAGCGCGAGGAAACCGACGCGACCCGTCGCATCCAAGCGGGCTTTGCGGATGTCGAGCGCCGTCAGCTCGAGCAGCTCGAACGCATTCTCTCACGCGCAACGTCCAGTTACGCCGATGCGGCGACGCAACAGTTCGCCGATGCGATCAAGTCATCCCGCGAGGCTGCAGCGGTGCGGCTGTCACGCGAGCTCGACCGAGCGGTGCAGGCTTTCGCGCGCGAAGCTCAGACCGTTCTCGCCGATCGACTCACACAGGTGGGAGACGCCGGCGCGCAGCGGCTCGAACGGCGGCAGGCACAGGTGGAGGCAGGGCTCGCCCGGCAGCGCAGCGAGGCGATCGAGGCATTCGAATCGAGGCTCCTGCAGGCGGAGCAGGAGCTGCGCCGGCGCCTGGACACCCTTGCGGCCGATACCGAGGCGGAGCGAGCCGTCCTCGACGCCAGGCTCCGAGACCTGGCAAAGCGCATCGACGAGACACTCGCGCGCACCTAGCACCTGTTTACGGAACGGCCTCTCAGCCAACAAATCTGAGCAGGGTTCGTCTATGTGACGGCGAACGGATCACATCGTGGGAGAGACGACCGAGATCATCGAGCCGAACGGCAGCGACCAGTCAAAGGTCGAAAGTTGGCGCCTGCACGTGCTGATGGAAGCCGGCTATCCCCTCTCGCTCGCCGAGAAGCTGGCGGGGAGCGAAGCCGACCTGCACCGGGCCGTCGAGCTCGTGGGCCAGGGCTGCGCGCCCGAGACGGCCGTCGAAATTCTGATCTAGCAGCCAAGCCCAGGACATCGGGCGAGAGCACCCTCGCGCAGGCGAGAGGATTGCGCCCAGCGGCTTTCAACCTGCTCGTCGATCCCAGACATCTCGAAGAAGCTCGTACACCGTCATCGGTTCGCCGAAGCGACCGCGGCCCTGGCTGCGCATCGTGAAGCC
>JBBWZE010000131.1:0-2971 GCA_039648845.1 Actinomycetota bacterium
ATGCCCGGGATGGATGGGCTCGAGGCGACGAAGATCCTCACGGAAAAGGTCCCGGAGTCGGCCGTGCTGATCTTCACCGCGTACAGCGAACGGTCGCTGCTCGGGCGCGGGCTCGAGTCCGGAGCAAAGGGCTACATCCTCAAGGAGGCGCCGCACCAGACGCTGTTGCGTGCGATCGAGAAGGTCGCTGGGGGCGAAGGTTATGTCGACCCGGCCCTGATGCCCGCGTTCCTGACCGGCAAGGACAAGGACGAGATGCTGACCGGGCGCGAGCGGGAGATTCTCCAGCTGCTCGCGGATGGCATGTCCAATCAGGACGTCGCAGCGAAGCTCTTCATCAGTCAGGAGACGGTGAAGAGCCATGTCCGCCACATCCTCGCCAAGCTCGAGGCGGACACGCGGACGCAAGCGGTTGCGATTGCGCTTCGCGAAGCGATCATCGACTAGAGCGGGACTGTTCGTTCTCGCGTTTGCCGCGGCTGCCGTCGCCGCCGTGCTGGCGCTCGCGGCGGGCAGCCGTACGCTCACCCTCGCCGCTCTGGCGATAGCGATAGCGCTCGCGGGAGTCGTGGCCGCGTTCCTGATCGTGAGCGAGCGCCGGCGACACGAGGCGGCGGAGCTGGAGCTGACGAGCGAGGCGCGCTTCCTCGAGTCGCTCGTCGAGACGATGGGTTCGATCGCGGGCGGCGCCGAGGTGTTGGAGCGGACGCGCCAGGAGGCCGAGCGGCTCTTCGAGGCGCGGGCTGTCCTGCTGGCGCCGGGCGAGCGGCCGCGACAGGCGCCGGCTGAGAACGCGATCGTGATTCCTCTGCGCGCCCACGAGGAGGAGATTGGTGCGCTGCGGTTGACGCGTCAGCGTCCGTTCAACCGCGACGATGTCGTACGTGCGACCGTCCTGGCCGACTTCGCCGCGCGGGAGCACGAGAATGCCGAGCTGCTCGACGACGCGCGCGTGCGCGAAGCCGAACGCTCGCGGCTGTCCGATCAGATCATCACGGCCGAGCAAGACGAGAGGCGGCGCCTTGCGAACGAGCTGCACGACGGTGCGGTGCAGTCGCTCTCAGGAGTCGCGTTGCTGTTCGATGCGGGGTTGAACTCGATCGAGGAAGGCCGTGGTGAGGAGGCGCAGCAGATCATCCGCCGCGCGCTCGAGCGTCATCGCGCAACGATCGGCGAGTTGCGGAACCTCTCCTTCAACCTCGAGCCCGTGGTTTTACGCGACCAGGGCTTCGCGCCCGCCGTCCGCGCCCTGACGGATCAGATCGAGCTCGCACACAACGTCCGAGTCGACGTCGACGTCGACGCTGCCGAGCAGCTGGCCGCGAAGACGCAGGCGGCGATGTACCAGATCATCCGCGAGGCCCTCGACCAGGCGGTGCACCGCGGGCCGCCACAGACGCTGTCGGTGACCATGCGCGAGATGCCAGACGGCGGCGTCGAAACCGCGATTGCGGACGATGCGCCCGGCGAGCGCCGGCGCCGCAGCCTCGAAGAGCTGGAGGAAAGAGCACGCACGCTGAACGGGGTCCTGACGGTCGACCAGGGCGAGGAGGCCGGAACGACCGTCCGCGTCGTGCTGCCGCCGTACGCGACCGCCCGTTAGGATGCGCGGCCGATGGTGGACGGCGGTGGCAAGCATCTCCTCTTCGTGTGGAGGCCGAGCGGCTACGAGCTGCGCGAAGCTGACGGCGACGCACCGGCGGTAGGCTCGCGCGTGGAGGTGGACGACCGCGAAGAGCAGGTGGTCAAGATCGGCCCTTCGCCGCTGCCGAACGATCCGCGGCCCTGCGCGTACCTGCAAGCCGTCTAGCCCTCGGCGAGGGGCGACTCCTCACGAAGGTACCGGTGCCAGGCACGGGTACGACACGCATGACGAAGCGTCACGCAACTCAGCGATCCCCTTTGCGGTGCCGCATCCCCGGAGACGTACCGGTGCCAGGCACGGGTACGCAAGAGTGACGCATGCGTCACGGACTCGCTACGAGCGGTCGAGCGCGCTCTCGGCGCTGATGCGCCCGAGGACGAGCGCCGCAGCGAGACCGCTCGCGTAGCCGCCCGTCGAGATGCCGCCGACGTCGGCGCCTGCGGCGAACAGGCCGTCCGTGCCGACGACTCTCGCTTGCTCGTCGATGCGCACGCCGCCGATCGTGTGCGTGATGCCGGGCGAGACCCGCACCGCGACTCGCGCCTCCGACGGCGCCGCGAACGGAAGCTCGGCCGGATCGACGCGCGTCGGCGCGAGCGCGACGATGTCCGCCACCTTGCGCTCGCGCACCGTCTGCGCGAGCGCGTCGTCGTCCAGGACGTACCACGCTCGCGCGCGCGGCTGCTGCGCGGTCGCCTGTACGAGGTCGTTCTCGGACCACGACACCTCGCCCTCGAAGAACTCCTCGCCGCGTTCGTTGTAGACACGCGCGAATCGCCCGTAGAGCTGCGCGAGCGGGACGAACTCACCCTCGGAGAAATCGGCGTCCGGCATGTTGCGCCCGTAGAACTCCCCCAGGCCCGCGGAAAGCTCCGCCCCGCGCACCAACGCGAGACGCAGGCCGTCGCCGGCACTCCACGGGTTGGCCCGCAGCCTCAGCGAGCCGGCAGGATGGATGTGCTCGGCGACGAGCTCGGTGCTTCCCTGAAAGCCCCCGGTCGCAAGGATCGTCGGGTCTGCCGCCCGCTCCCCGAGGCGGACGTCTCCCGCAGCACGAACCAGCACGTCCGTCAATCCGCGCGGATCGAACCGCTTTCCGATCGTGCGGGGATTCCCGGTGTCCTGCTCGACCACCGGCGCGCCGAGCGACTCGAGCCACTCTATCCCGTCGTCGAGCCGTTCCCAGACCAGACGCTGCAGCGCTTCGTCGCCGGTCGGACACTCGGCGCGAAAATCGTCCCACTCACGAAAGCGCCAGACGACACCACTCGACACAAGCATCGAACCGCCCGGCCGCGTTCCCTTCTCGTACACGACAGGCGTCGC
>JBBWZE010000145.1:0-3931 GCA_039648845.1 Actinomycetota bacterium
TTGCGGCGGGTCAGGTCACGCGCCTTACGCGCTGCTTGACGAGCACGGGCGGCCGAGATCGCCTTCTGGATGATCTGCTTGGCGTCGGTCGGGTTCTCCTCGAGGAACTCGGAGAGCTTCGAGTTGACGCTCGACTCGACGAATCCCTTGACCCACGGATTCCCGAGCTTCGTCTTCGTCTGGCCCTCGAACTGCGGGTCCTGCAACTTCACCGACACGACCGCGGCGAGACCTTCGCGCACGTCCTCGCCCTCGAGATTGTCTTCCTTCTCCTTGAGCAGGCCCATGTCGCGGGCGACCTTGTTCAGCGTTCGCGTAAGCGCGGCGTTGAATCCGGAGAGGTGGGAACCGCCCTCGTGCGTGTTGATGTTGTTGGCGAACGTGTAGACCGACTCCTGGTACGAAGCGTTCCACTGCATCGCGACTTCGACCTTTCCCTGCTCGTTCTCGCCTTCGAAATACGCGATGCTCTTGTGGATCGAGTCCTTGGCACCGTTGACGTGCGCGACGAAATCGCGGATCCCGCCCTCGTAATGGAACTCGACCGCCTCGCCGCCGGCGCGCTCGTCGGTGAGCACGATGCGCAGACCACGCGTGAGGAAGGCCGTCTCGCGCAGCCGCTGCTGCAGCGTCTCGGCCGACAACTCGAGCTCCTCGAAGACCTCCGCGTCGGGCAGGAAGGAGATCGTCGTGCCGGTGTCGCCCTTCTCGGCCTCGCCGACGACTGCCAGGTCGGCGTTGGGCACGCCGCGCGTGAATTCCTGGCGATACAGCTTCCCGTCACGCCGTACTTCCGCGATCAGCCACTCGGAGAGGGCGTTGACGACGGAGACGCCAACACCGTGCAACCCGCCCGACACCTTGTACGGGGAGCCGTCCGCGCCGAACTTCCCGCCGGCATGCAGCTTGGTGAGGACGACGGTCAGCGCAGAGGTTCCCTGGTCTTCCATCTGATCGACCGGGATTCCCGAGCCGTTGTCGCGGACCGTCACCGAGTTGTCGGGATGAAGCGTCACTTCGATGCGGTCGTTCCGCCCGGCAAGTGCCTCGTCGACGCTGTTGTCGACCACCTCGTAGACGAGATGGTGGAGTCCGCGGGGGCCCGTCGAGCCGATGTACATGCCCGGGCGCAGCCGGACGGGCTCGAGGCCCTCGAGCACCGTGATGTCCTTGGCGGTATAAGTGGTTTCAGTCATGAAAAAAGCCCTGCAAATTCCCTACTTGCGGGCGCCCTGAATTCTAGCAAAACGAGCGGTCGTTATCGTCACTGGAGAGGCTTGCCGCAGCGGCTTTTGCGACCACTTTACGGAGCTCTTCGTCACGAATCCCTCGCACGAGTGACTCGGCTTTCGCAACGTGTTCCGGACTCGGCTCAGGAGGTCGCGGCCGAACCTCCTCGGCCGGCGCGAGTGAAGGCTCGGGCAACGGTCCCGGCGCGAACGACAATCGGCGCGGTGCCAGCTTCCCGAGGCGGGTACGAATCTCCTCCGCGCGCGTCGTCAGCTCGAATGCCCAGATCGAATCCTGCGTGTGAACGTGCAGGGTTCCGTCGCGTGCGATGCGGGCGGGCCAGGCGTTGCGAGCGATCTCGGGGCCGACCGCTTCGGGCCACGCTGCGACGAGAGGCGCCATCCCCGACGCCGGGCCGAACCGGCCGAGCTCGCGTTTGACGTCGCCGCCGACTCGGTCCATCAAGCCGCCCTCACCGCACCCGGAGAGATCTCGAGGAGCTGCGCCGGCTCAGCGGGCAGCGAGGAGGCCTCCGTCGCCGTGATGAAAGTCTGACCGGTTCCGACCACGCGCTGGGCGAGCACCCGCCGGCGATCCCGGTCGAGCTCGGAGAGAACGTCGTCGAGCAGCAGGAGCGGTGCGAAGCCTCGACGCTCGGCGATCAGCTCCGCCTCTGCAAGCAAGAGCGCAAGCACGGTCAGTCGTTGCTCGCCCTGTGAACCGAAGTTGCGGAGGTCGCGCGGCCCGCTCGTGAGCAGGACATCGTCCAGGTGCGGACCGAGACCCGTCGCACCGCGTTCGAGATCGCGGTCGAGCCGAGCGTCGAGGAGCTCGATCGTCGGCGGCTCGCCTTCGTAACTCATCCGTGCAGATGGAAGCCCGAGCTCGTCGGCACGCTCCGCGAACCCCGGTGCGAGCGAAGCGACCACTTCCGCTCGCGACTCGACGAGCCTGCGGCCGAGATTCGCGACCTGTTCCGTCCACGGGGCGATCGCGTCGCGCGACGAGTAGCCGCCCGCAGCGCGGCGGAGCGCTGCGTTGCGCTGTGCAACCGCCGCCGCGTATTCCACGGAGAGCGAGGCGCGTGCAGGCGCGAGCCTCCCCAGCGCCCGATCGAAGTACGCACGCCGAACAGCAGGCCCACCCTTCACGACCGCAAGGCGATCCGGCGTGAACACGAGAGTCGCGACCTCGGAGCGCAACTGCTCGGCCGCGCGAAGAGGCGCGCCGTTCACCTTCGCCCGTTTGCCTTCCCCGAGCTCGAGCGTCACCTCGAGCTCCACGTTCGTCTCGCCACGCGTGCCGCGCAGCGCAATTCGCCCTGCCTGTTCGCCGAAGCGGACGAGTTGCGCGTCGGAGCGCGTGCGCGGCGAGAAGCCCTGCGTGCCGACGTGCAGCGACTCGAGCAGGTTCGTCTTCCCTGCGCCGTTGGCGCCGACTACCAGCACCAGACCCGGTTGGAGGTCGAGGTCGAGGCGAGCGTACGACCTGATGTTCCGGAGCGAGACCGTGGAGACGATCACTAAGGCGTCGCGTTGCGACGCCGACCGTAGAGAGCGTGCGGGCTTCGCCCGTGCGCCCGTTTGCCTCGAACACGCCGCTTCACTTTCGTCGCCAGCCGAGCCCGTTCTTACTCAGCCAGGCAGCCTGATGGGCATGATCAGGTACGTCGGATCGTCTTGGCCGCCCTCGATGACGGCGGGCCGGAGCGGCGAGATCAGCCGCAGCCGGATCTCGTCTTCCGCCATCGTCTCGATGCCCTCGCGGAGGAACTCGGCGTTGAAGCCGATCTCGAGCGGGTCACCGGCGAACTGCACCGGCAGCGACTCTTTTGCCTCGCCCACGTCCTGTGTGCGAGCAAAGACCGTGAGCTCTCCGTCCGCGAACCGCAGCTGGATCGGCGACGTGCGCTGCACCATCACGCCGACGCGGCGGACGACGTCGAGCAGCTCACCACGCGGCAGCGTCACGTCGTGCTCGAAGGTCTCCGGCAGGAGTTGCTTGTAGTTCGGAAACTGTCCGTCGATGCGCCGCGTCGTCAACCACACGTCGTCAGCGGCGAAGACCACTTGGTTCTCGTGGACGCCGAGTTCGACGCTGTCGCCTGTCTGGGCGATGCGGGCCAGCTCGGCCAGCGCACGAGCCGGAATGATCGCCTCGAGCTCGGGCACCTCGCCGCTCAGCTCGGTCTCCTTCACCGACAGCCTGTAGGAATCCGTCGCCGCCATCACGAGCTTGCCGGCCTCGAAGCGTACGAGGATCCCCGTCAACACCGGACGCGACTCGTCGCGTGAAGCGGAGCGAGCGACACGCGAGACGGTGTCGAGCAACGATTCCCGATCGACCGTGAACGTCCCGACCGCGTCCAGGTCGGGCAGCCGTGGAAAGTCATCGGCGGCGTACGTGTGGAGCGTCGAGGTGGAAGGGCCGGACGTCACGTGGACGACGCTCTCCTCTGCGCGGTACTCGATCGTCACCTCGCTGTCCGGCAGCAGCCGCACGAGATCGACAAGCAGGCGGCCGGGAACGACGACCGACCCCTCTCCCTCGATCTGTGCATCCAGCGACGAGCGGAGCGACAGCTCCATGTCGGTCGCAGCGAGGTGTAGCCGGCCACCCTCCGCTCGAAGCAGCACGCCGGAAAGGATCTGGACGCTCGCCCGAGCCGAAACCGCCCGGGCGACGACGCCGAGTCTTTGCG
>JBBWZE010000161.1:0-19934 GCA_039648845.1 Actinomycetota bacterium
GCTGCCTGCGCCGACGCGTGTCGCCTGCGACGTCGACGTCCCTCTCGTCGACGCGGCGCGACTTTTCTCGGCGCAGAAAGGCGCCTCGTCCGCGCAGGCCGCCGAGTTCGAGGCGCGACTCGTCGCAATGCCTGAGCTTGCTCCGTACGCGGACTTGCCGGGCGCGGGTGCCGCCGGCGGCCTGGGTGCGGCACTCGCCTCTCTCGGCGCGGAGCTGTTGCCCGGCGCACCGCTCGTCCTCGACCTCGTCGGCTTCAACCCAACCGGCTACGACCTCGTGGTCACGGGCGAGGGGACGGTGGACAGCACCACGGTGCGTGGGAAAGCTCCCGGCGAGGTCGCACGCCGCTGCGCCGCGGCGGAAGTGCGTTGCGTGGTTTTCGGCGGCCGCGTAGGCGAAGCTCTGCCGGAGCTCGAAACGATTGCTCTATCGGGTGACCCGAACCGAGCGCGGCGTGATCTCGTGAGCCTCGGGAGATTTCTTCGCGACGCGGAAGCAGGGTAGTGTCGCTTGGTCGCAATTCATCAGACGGAGGGCAGGCGCTATGGAATCAGGGACGTATACAGGGGATCAGTACCCGGTGCAGTTATCGGTCGAGTATCCGGACCGGGATCTCGACCGGCTGTCGACGGCATTCAGGATCATCGTTGCGATCCCGATTCTGGTCGTGCTGGGCGCGGTCGGCGGCGGCTGGGGCGGCAACTGGGACGGCGGCGGGAACGGTGAGATGGTCGCAGCGGGAGCCGGCGGGATTCTTTTCTTCCCAACTCTGCTGATGATCCTGTTTCGGCAGAAATATCCGCGCTGGTGGTACGACTGGAACCTCGAGCTGTTGCGATTCGAAAACAGGGTTGCGGCGTATCTCGGCCTGCTGGACGACCGCTATCCCTCAACGGACGAGCGCCAGTCTGTCTCGCTCGAGTTTCCGTATCCGGACGCGAAACAAGGCCTCAATCGTTTCCTTCCGCTTGTCAAGTGGCTGCTCGCGATTCCGCATTACGTCGTGCTGGTCTTCCTGGGTCTCGCAGCGATCGTGTGCGTGATCATCGCGTGGTTCGCGATCCTCTTCACGGGTCGCTACCCGAGAGGTCTCTTCGACTTCGTGGTGGGGGTCATGCGCTGGGGCAATCGGGTCGCGGGGTACGCGTTCGTCCTGGTGACCGACCAATACCCGCCCTTTCGGCTGAGCCCTTAGCGACCTACGGTCGCGTCTGTTCGGCCCGCCGGGCCAGCTCCTCGATCTTGCCCTGCGCCGCGTCGAGCCGGCCGACGCAGAGCTTGTAGAGCTCCTCGCCGCGCTCCCACAGCGTGATCGCCTCGTCGAGGCCCGCTTCGCCGCGCTCGAGCCGCTCGACGATCTGCTCCAGCTCCCGCTGCGCGTCTTCGAACGTTTGCTCGGCGCTCACTCGACTCGTGCTCCGAAGCGACCGTCCGCAACTTCAACCTCGACCTCGTCGCCGCTCGAAACCGCGCTGGTCGTCCTGATGATCTCGTCGTGCGTTCGCACGATCGCGTAGCCACGCTCGAGCGTTGCGCGTGGCGACAGCGCACGGAGGCGCCCGGCTGCATGCTCCAGCCGGGCGCGCTTGCGCTCGACCGCAAGTGAAGGCGCACGCCGGAGCCGGTCATGTGCGTGCACGAGCCTCTCGCGGCGATGGCCGACCACGCCACGTGCTCCGCGCGCAAGTCCGCTGCGCGTTCGATCGAGCCGCGCGAGCAACTCGGCCGCATCGGGAACGACGAGGCGTGCAGCGGCGGTGGGCGTGGACGCACGAGCGTCCGCAGCGAAGTCACAAAGCGGGTTGTCCTGCTCGTGGCCGACCGCGGAGACGATGGGTACAGCACAGGTTGCGATCGCGCGCACGAGCTTTTCGTCACTGAACGGCAGGAGGTCCTCGAAGCTGCCGCCGCCGCGCGCCAGTACGACGACGTCCACCTCAGGCGAAGCTGTGATCGCGTGCAGCGCCTCGATCATCGCGTTCGCCGCGAGCGGGCCCTGGACGAGAGTCTCGGCGACGACGATGCGTGCTGCCGGAAAGCGCGAGCTTATGGTGGCGAGGACGTCCTTCTTCGCGGCCGCGTCGTTGCCCGTGACGAGGCCGACCTTCCGCGGCAGGAAGGGGAGCGGCCGCTTGCGCTCGAAGACGCCCTCCGCCGCCAACTTCTTCTTCAGGCGCTCGAGTGCAGCGAGGTGATCCCCGAGCCCGAACCGCTCGATCGACAGAGCGCGCATGCGGAAGTCGCCGCGTGCCTCGAACAGCTCGGGCCGCCCGAAGACGTGGACGCGCTCACCATCCGTGAGATCGAGGCGCAGAGCATCGAACCGGTTGCGCGCAATCGTCACTCCGAGACAGGCACCGTCGTTCGGATCCTTCAGCGTGAAGAAGACGGACTGCCAGCGCGCGTTGCGTCGCAACTCGGTGACTTCGCCCTCCACCCACACGGTCGGAAGCCGTTGCAGCCATTCGGCCACCCCACGGTTGAACGCGGCGACGGCGTAGACCTTGCGGTCGCCGTACTGGATCGCCTCGACCTTGGACATTTCGCGTCCAGCATGCCATGCGGAGTCCGGCCTGGAGCGCCCGAGTACCAAGAGAGCCAGGGGCCAGAGCCAGCCTTTTCGGCGTTCGGACTTAGCGCGAGCGGTGATGGTGGCGCGTAACTTCGAAGCGCGGACGTAATCCTCCACTTCGTTTCGTGTCAGCGAACACGGACCTTGTTGGTCGCGACCGCCGTATCCGGATCGTGTGGAGGGTGATGCTTTTATCCGGCGCGATCTGTGGTGTGCTGTGTGCGACGGCACACGCTGATGTCGGTCCGCCTCGGCTCAGCCCGTCAGCAGGTAAGCCGGGTCAGGCCATCATGGGACGTGGGTCGAGCGGGATGCCGGTGCTGATGATTCCCGCGTGGCTTGCGCCCGCGCGGTATTCCTGCCGTGGTGGCGCTGTCTGTGAGCCGTACTCGGTCGGAGCACCGTCGCGACGGCCCTGGATCCGGCTCGGCCGCATGAGCGGACTCGTCCTGCCTGTCAAATTCGGGACGATTCGGTTCCGTGTCCCACGTGTCGCGCCGGGCCGGTACAAGGTCTTTGTGTACTGCGAGCCGTGCTATCGAGGCCGACGTGGCAGCCTGATCACGGACGACCGGATCTTCCGAGTGGTGCGGGCCGGCTCGGCTGGAACGCGTATCTCGTACCCGGGCGACCACCTCTCCATCGTGCTCCCGCTCGGCTGGCACGTCACATCTGCCCGGATCAACGGCGTCGTCGACCCGGTCACGATTTTCACGGCGACGAGTTTTCGACTACGCCGTCCACGGCCTTCAGGAGGAATCTGCTCACCGACGCTGCAGCAGCAGTGGCACGCCCGCGGCGCCTACGTCCAGCTCAGTGAGGAACGAGACGGTGCTTCGCGGAAGCGGATGCTGCGACGGGTTCCGCCGAGACCGCTGCACTTCGAGACGCGCCGGGAGGGCGCAGGAGGTCTCTGCACGCCGGCGTACAGCGGGCAGCTGATGTTTCAGGAACGCGGGCGGGCGTTCTACGTCTACTACGGAATCGGCACGCGCGCATCGGCCGCGATGAGCGGCGCCGTTCGATCACTCTTGGACAGTCTACGAATTGGACGCCGCTAGGCGAGTCGACTTCGAATTGGCCGGTCCCTCTTAGATGAGAAAGCGGTAGATCGCCGCGCCGCCTTCACCGTGCATCCTTGTTCCGCAGCGCGCAACACATCCATCCCAGAGTCGGCACGCTCTCGTCACGCCGTCGGGTCTGACCCCAAACCGTGACGCACGGGTGACTGTTTCGCACCAACAAAGATCACCGTTGCCGTCTTCATCCGTCCCAGAGTCGGCACGCTCTCGTCACGCCGTCGGGTCTGACCCCAAACCGTGACGCACGAGTGACTGTTTCGCACCAAAAGTCACGTTGGCTTGGAGGCGTGGTCGTTGTGGGGTGCGTAGGTTGCTGGGATGCCCCAGGATCCCACGCAGGACGACGTTCCACTCCGGGCGCGCTAGATTCTCGTGCAGCCGAATGCGTCCCGGCTCTGGACCGACCAGTCGGTGGGCTTTGGGCAACTCCAACCAACGTGTGGCGGTACGTCCAATCCTGACGCCATCTCCATTCCCATGCTCCAGACGTAGATGCGCTGAGTGCGACAGTAAAACTCGGCTTTGCCTTCGGCAATGCGGAGATTTCCGCCAAGCCCCGGAGGGAGATCGGTGGCGGTCCGCTGAATGACAAAGTGAATCGCGGCTGCGCCGGGACGCACGCCGGAGGCGGCGTCCAACAGCATCAACCTCAACCGTTCATTGCGACGATGTCGCCGCACCATGTAGCTAAGGAATCCGGAGCGCGAGTAAGTGACGAAATGGCGACGAGGCAGCGTTCCTTCGGTCGAGGAGTACCACCAAAACGACTTGGCGGACGCGACGTAACGCGCGACTAGGGGTTTGCTGCCACGGTTGAACGCATCAAAGAACCCGTTGGCCGTCGCTCCAATGCCTCGAATCGAACACGTCGGGGGCAAGTAGCCCGGCGTCTCCCGCGTCACTATCAACGGGTCGGCAATGCTGCCCGATGACACCGCGGCCACCACACCGGCTAGTGATGACGTAAGGAGCGCAGCCAGAATGCTCGCACCAACGCGACGCATATGACCACATTAGATCAACGTCCGCAGCTAGTCGTATCCGTGCTTTTCTCCGGAGCGGGTTGCTACTTCGCCCAGATGACGAGTTCGATTTCCCGTGCGCTCTCAGCGAACCGTCCGTCCGGCGCTGCGCGCCGGAGCAGGCGCCGCAGCTCTGTCTCGAACTTCCCAATCCTGTCGGCAAAAAGGTGTGGCGCGGCCCAGGAGAGCGAAAAAACCGATGCCACAATTTCCTCCTCCGAGCGCTCGTAGATGTGGCCGGCGACCGTCACACGTCGCGGACGAGAGAACCCCGCCCCCAGCATGACCGCATCCTCTCCGGACTGTGTGCCGTTATCGAGTGTCGTTCCTCCTGCGCGCCGGCTCGGGCCAAGGTATTCGCGAATCAAGTCCTCAATCTCAGCGTGCGGCGGCGAAGGTAACGGGAGGTCATAAGCGCCGGCCACCCCTCGATGAGTCGTTGCGTTGATGTGAACCCAACTGCCGGCCGGTTCAAGCATGTCACGCACGGCCGACGCGACCCTCGTCCGGTCCATCCAGTGGAACGACTGAGCAAGTGTTGCTACCCGAAATGACCCGAGGTCGTCCGGAAGGGCCTCGGCTGTCATCTGCACCCAGCGCGCGTTCCTGACCCCCCTTCGGGCCGCCTCGATCTCGGCTTCGGCGATCATTCCAATGTCAGGATCAACTCCGACCACTTCCTCGAAGAGCGGTGCAAGGAGCAAGGCGACGGAGCCTGGACCGCAGCCAACATCGATCAACCGACCGGTCCCGTCCAGCACCAACTCGTCACGTAGAGCGGCCGCCATCGCCGTGGGATACGGAAGACGCCCTCGTGCGTAATAGGGCGCGCTGCCCTCGTACAACTTGGGATCCCACGCGTTCTCTTCCGCCGGCATGACTCAAAGCTAGATCACAATCGCGTGCGCCGGGCCCTGCGGAATCATCGGCCCCAACTACCTCGGGCAATTCGTCCCAGGCAGGTCGGCTGGCCTCGGTTAACTTTCAGCACATGGATCAGCGGGTAACTCTCGTCACTCTCGGTGTGTCGGACTACGCCCGGGCGAAAGCGTTTTACACGGCACTTGGCTGGCGGCCTGCGCTGGAGGTAGAGGAAACCGCCTTCTTTCAGGGAAACGGCATCATCCTCGCCTTGTGGGGGAGGGAGAAGCTTGGTCCTGACCTGGGTATTCCCGACGATGGTGCACGCTGGAGTGGTATGTCCTTGGCTCAGAACGTCCGCTCGCAGGAGGAGGTACACGTGGTGATCGAACAGGCTCGCAAGAACGGCGCGCAGATCACGCGCGAGCCTTCAGACACCTTCTACGGGGGGTACGCCGGTGCCTTTCGGGATCTCGACGGGCATGCATGGGAGATCGCACACAATCCAGGGTTCCGCCTCGACGAGGACGGCAACATCGTCCTTCCCGGCGCTTAGCCGGCTGCTGGCTCATGGTTCGCGAGGCTCCCCTCGGATGCGGTACCGCGACGGCTGGCTTTCATAGAAGCAGGCCCATCACGATCGAATCCCAGCGCTCACCATTCGCGCGCCGGTAGTGCTTCACTCGGCGGCCCTCTTCGGCGAAGCCGAATTTGCGATAGAGAGCGATCGCTGCGTCGTTGTGGGGGAAGACCTCCAGCGAGAGCTTGTGCAGCCCCTCGCTGCGCGCCTTCTCGATCGCAGCGGCAAGTAGCGCAGACCCGACGCCGCGGCCGCGCCACGGTCGCGCGACCGCCATCCCGAGCTCGCCGACTCCGAAGCGAGTTGCGTCAACGTGCAGCGAGCCGATGAGGTCGCCCGCGGCGACGGCAACGATCGTGCCGTCGATCGAGGCCGCGAACTGCCTCGTTCGCACATCGACGTCGACAGGCGGCTCGGTCGCGATCCCATCGCGCTCCGCGGCGACAGCCGCGAACAGCTCCGCCAGCGCTCGCGCGTCTTTCGGCCGCGCTTGCCGTACCTCGAATGCTGTCACGGCCCGCATCCTCGCATTGCCCCGGCGGGCGCAGCGAGAGCGTTGGTCAGTAGGCGGGGTCACCCGACCCGCAGCAATAGACTCGCCCGATGCTGTTTTCGCCCGAAGCGCACGAGGCGCTCACGGACGAGCCCTGGAGCGCTGAAAGCTTGCGGACGACGATCTCCGCCATCGTCGCGGACGCGGAGAGCGCATTCGACGATGGCTGGTCCCTGCATCCCCAGGACCAGGATGACGCCGACGACCCGGCGACACGCTTTCGGACGGTGTATCTCGGAGGTGCGGGGGTCGTGGAAGCGCTCGACCGCCTCGCGCAGCGGGGCTTCGTCGAGTTACGACGGGACTACGTCCCGTATCTGGAGCGTTCGCTCGAGGCCCCGCCAGATTTTCCTGACGAGGACGCCGAGCGCAGCCTTTGGATGGGCGAGACCGGAATCCGGCTGGTGCTACAGAGGTTCGCACCTTCGCGGGCCAATCTCGAGCGGCTGTCGGAGCTGATTGCGGCGAACGAGCGCGACGAACGCTGCGAGTTGATGTGGGGCAGTCCCGGCACGATTCTCGCGGGTCGGGAGCTCGGGCTCGACGTGACGGCGAGCATCGAGTGGTTACACGGCCAACGTGATCCGGAGGGCCTGTGGACGCAGCAGCTGTCCGGAAGAAGCAGCCGCTTTCTCGGTCCCGCGCACGGCTTCGCAGGGTGTGTGCTTGCGCTGGGAGATCTCGCTGACGTCTCGGAGACGCTCCAGGGCTTTGCCGTCGAGGAAGACGGGCTCGTCAACTGGCCGCCACTCACGGGGAAGGGATTAGTCGATGCCAACCGCGACGGCCAGATCCGCACGCAGTGGTGCCACGGCGCGCCGGGGATGGTCGCGACGCTCGCCCACGTCCTCGACGAGGAGCTTGCGGTGGCGGGCGGCGAGCTGTCGTGGCGAGCTGGGCCGCTGCGGAAGGGCGCAAACCTCTGCCACGGCACTGCGGGAAACGGATACGCATTCTTGGCGCTGCTGGAGCGCACAGGAGACGAACGGTGGCTCACGCGAGCGCGCGCGTTCGCGATGCACGCTGCACGCCAGGTGGAACTAAGCCGCTCGGAACACGGCCGCGGCCGGTACACGCTCTGGACGGGGGACCTCGGTACAGCGCTCTACCTGGCCGATTGTGTCGACGGTCACGGAGAGCCACCTCTCCCGTAGGACGACTCACGCGACATCTAAGGGGATATCGCCTAGGCCTCGATTCGGCGGTCGCCCTCGAGGATTCATGACGGGGGTAAGCTCGGTGGTCGTGCGGAGCCTCCTACAGCGAGTCCACAACCCCCGCAATCGCGAGTGCGCGTGCGACTCGGACTGCTGGTGCAGACGCACAGCGCTCGGCCGTGCAGTCAAGTGGTGGTTCCCCGGGCGCTACTTCGGTCTTCATCATAAGAATCGTGCCCTCGAAGAGTGGAAGCGAAGTCAGGACTCGGGAACGCTCGCCGAATGGAAGCGGCGTCAACAAGAAGGCTGATCCCTGCCGCAGCGGTCCGATGAACGAGTCGACTGCGCCGACGAAGCTATCGCGGAGGAAGGAGCCATGACGTCATCCGAAGGCAATGCGAGCAACCGTGTGCTCGGAGGAAGGTGTCGGTGCGGCGAGGTCCGCTACGAGGTTGCCGACGAGTTCCTGTACGCCGCCAACTGCCATTGCTCGGAATGCCGAGCGGCGACCGGATCCGCGTTCAAGGCATTTGCCGGCATCGAGCGGGAGAAGCTCACGATCACGGAGGGGTTGGATGATCTCGCCGTGTTCGGAGACGAGGATCTCAACGACACGCGTTGCGCGGCGTGCGGATGCTTCCTGTTCTCCGTGGTGCGCGACGGCGCGTTTGTGCACGTCGCCATGGGGTCGTTGGTCGATGCTCCCACCATCCGTCCGACGGAGCACATCTTCGTCGGCTCGAAGGCACCGTGGTTCGAAATCACCGACGACCTGCCGCAATTCGACGAATACCCGTCATAGAGACCCATAGCGGACACCGATGATTTCGCCTGGTCCGGACGGTCTTACCTCAGTTCAACCAGAACTGTCGGCCGAGCCAATGAGAGGGGTGCGGAAGTGAGTACGTCCCTGAAGAGTGTCGGTGCCATCACCCTGTTCGTCGAAAACCCCCGACGGTCGCAGTCTTTCTACGAGAAGGTCTTCGAGCTCCCGGTGATCTGGGAGGACGAGGACTCCGCGGTGTTCAGATTCGAGAACACGATCGTCAACCTGCTCAGGATTCCAGCAGCACGCGACCTGATCGATCCGGGAGCGGTAGCGAGTCGCGAGGCCGGATCGCGCTTCCAGCTCTCAATCTGGGTGGATGACGCGGATGCGGTGTGCGCGGAGCTCGCGTCGCACGGCGTGGAGCTGCTCAACGGCCCGATGAACCGGGAATGGGGAATGCGCACTGCCAGCTTCACCGATCCCGACGGCCATATCTGGGAGATCGCGCAGAAGCTTCCCGGGGCCGACGGGTCGTAGGTTCAGTCTCTCTTGCGTTTCCGGCGAGTGCGTTCGTGCGCATGCGCCTGGGGGCGCGACGCCAGCAGGGCGAGGAGGGCGACGGCGACGAAGTTGCGGAACGTGGGCTCTGGCCAGCGAACTTCAGCTACTCCGTGGAACCAGGAGGGGTCGACGAGGAAGACGATCGCCGCGATCACGATCTTGCCGGACCACCCGACGACGAGGAACAGCGTCGCGAGAACGATGCCCCAGAAGCCCAGCTCGGGCAGGCCCACTGCAGCTGCAAAGTTGAGCACGTTCCATGCGACCCAGAAAATCAGCGGACCGATCAGGATCGCTGCGATGAGTGCGGCGAGCGCAACGGCAAGCCCGCCAGCGACGAGGGCGCCGATCCCAAGGATGCGCAGCACGATGCGGAGGACTGGACTCACCCCTCGAGTCTATGGCGTGCTGCCACCTACTCGCGAAGCACGGAGCCCGCGAACGGGCGCGTAGAATCGGCCGATGCAGCGCCGCGTCATCGCTCTCGGCGGGCTGCTCGCCATCTGGATGGCGGTGATCGCGGTTGGATGCGGCGGCACGCGAACTGTTACGAAAACCATGACCGTTGGCGATGCGACGACGCCTCGTCTCGGAGCGCCACGAGCGATGCTGTTCTACGGCCACATCAAGTCGCTAACTCGCGAAGGAAGCCGATTCCAACTCGAGTTCGATCCTGCGTGGCTCCTGTTAGGTGTGACCGCGGAGCGCGCAGCCGTCCAAGACAAAGTGCTTCAACCAGGTCAACCGGTTCCGAATGACAGCTACACGGTCGAGGCGGGTCACCGGATGCTTACCTTCGTGGTTTTTCCGAAGGCGCACGTCACCGTCCTGAGCAAAGGGCTCCGTCCAACGACGATCTCCATCTCGGAATTGGCGCAGATCATCATGGGTAAGAACCCGCGGCACCGCTCGCTATTCGACCCCTCGAATAGCTCAGGCTTCTGGATTCGGGTCGGCAACAAGTACCCAAACCCGGCGGTCTCACTCGACCAGCAGTACCACCCCTAGGCTGAAACAGACATTTTCGGGGGGCCGCCGGTCGTAACGGGCAGGTCATCGTTCATTGATTCGGGCGATGTAGGCCTCTAGGTCGGCGCGCCACGCGCCGATAACTGCTGGGATGCTGATTAGACGCGTGCGTGGGCTCACGAGTCGGTTCTTCGCCGACCGACGGGCAGTCGTAGCGGTTTCGGCTGTTGGGTTGGCCGCGACCCTGGCGGTGGCTCTTCTCTCGAAGGACTCGCAGGCCGTGGGGTCGGCGATGTTCTTGCCGTGGGTCGCGTTGCTCGCGTTCGAGTTCGGGGTCACGGCCGGGTGCGCTGCAGCGGTGCTCGCGTTTGCGCTTTTCCTGCTGCCGGCTTCCGAGCAGGGCTCGACGCTGACGGTTGCATTTGTCGTCGGTCGTCTCGCGTCGTTCGTTCTGATCGGCGCGGGAGTGGGCGTGCTGGGGACGCGGCTGCGGGCGAGCGAGGTCAAGAACCGGCGGCTCGTCGAGGGGCTTCCGCTTGCCGTCTATATCGAGTCGGAAGAGCAGGGGCTGACCTATGTCGGGCCGCAGATCGAGTCAATGATCGGCTATCCGCGGGCCGCGTGGCTTGCGCAAGACAGTCTCTGGCGGCGGATCCTGCACGATGAAGACCGCGAGCAGGTGATCGCTGCCTATTCGGCGGCGGTTGCCGCTCGAGCGGCCTTCTCGCGTGAGTACCGACTAGTCGGCCCGGATGGCAGGACCACCTGGGTTCGCGACTCGTCGACCTTGGTCGACGACGGCGAGCGTTCCCATCGTCAGGGTTTCATCGTCGACATAACGGAGTTGAAGCGGGCGGAACAGCAGCTCGAGCGGAACGCGACGCTGTTGCATGGGCTGATCGACGCAACCGTCGACGGCATGTGTCTGACCGACCAGGAGGGCGAGATCCTGATTGCGAATCGGCCACTGCGCCGACTTGTCGGCGGACTGGGGCTTGCGGACGAGGGACCCATCCACGAGCGCTTGCTCTCGATCGCCGAGCGGACGACCGAACCGAAACGCTACGCACAGCGCATGCGGGAGCTCGCTGCCGATCCTTTCACACCGAGCTTCGATGAGTTCGAGCTTGGCCGCGACGGGCGCGACTTCCAGGGATTCACAGCTCCGGTGATCGACGGCAACAAGGAATACCTCGGCCGAGTCTGGACGCTCCGCGACGTGACCGAGCAGCGCCAACTCGATCGCCTTCGTGACGCACTCATTGCCACGGTCTCGCACGAACTGCGCACGCCGCTCACCTCGATCATCGGTTATCTCGAACTGCTCGGCACAGGCCCCGCTCAACTCAGTGAAGAGGACGCCGGCTACATCGAGGTCGTCAGCCGCAACGCGACCCGCCTGCAACACATGGTCGAAGACCTGCTCTTCCTTGCGCAGCTCGACGCGGGCAGCTTCTCACTCGATCTCGGCGACGCCGATCTTGTCGAGCTCGCCGGCGAAGCGATCGAGGCCGCCCGACCGGCCGCCGAAGCAAAGAACCTGATCCTGACCCTCGAGCACGATCAGCCGGCGCTGGTCAGTGCCGACGACAACCGCATCGGTCAGGCACTGGACAACCTGATCTCCAATGCGATCAAGTTCACCCCGGAGGACGGAAGGGTCCGCCTCCGGATCGAAAACCGCGGCTCGGCCTACGCCCTGCACGTCAGCGATACCGGGTACGGCATCCCAGCCTCGGAGCAACAGCGCCTGTTCGAACGCTTCTTCCGCAGCACGACTGCGAGCACCAACAACGTCCCGGGGACAGGCCTAGGACTCACGATCGCAAAGACAATCATTGAAAGACACGGCGGCTCGATCGGTTTCGACAGCACCGAAGGGAAGGGCACAACCTTCACGGTCTCGCTGCCGAAACGCGTCGCGCAGCACGACGAGCGGCCCAAGGCCCACGAGTCCCTACCGCAAACCGTCGCCTGATCCGAAGAGCACGTCGGTGGCAACCACCGCGCGATGTGCTCCGTCCACGGGGGACATGCACCCAGCGGCTATCTGACCGTTCTCCGCGTCAGGCGATCGTCGTGATGTAGGCGCCGACCAGCGTCGCCGTCTGCTGGTCAACGGAGCCCTCACGCCGGTCAGCGTGGTCCTGCTGAAAATGTGCAAAGGCAGCCGTCGAAGCGATCGGGTTTACCTCGTCATCGGCGTGGTCGTGGAATGACACGTGCACAAAGGAATCGTCGGCGAGCCGCAGCACGATGTAGCTGACGTTGTCAGGCGTGGCCGCGGCAAGCTCGGCAAAGACTCCTTCCACTCGTCGCTGGTTCTCGTCGGCCGCCTCGGCCGACTGCGTGGCGTAGCGCGTCACCAACCTCTTCTGCATGAGGAACTCCTTTTCACCTGGACCGAAACGGGGCGAGAGTCAGGACCCCGTTTTAAGCGTTCATTTCATTTGCTGTTGCATTGGATTGCTGCCCGGGATCGTGAGGCCCGGAATCGCATCGGGCGCCGTGAACAAGAGCACGCCGAGCGCGAGAAGAATTGATGTTGTCCCGTAGGTCGCCACACGCCGCCACGGGACGGTCTTTTCGGCCGCGATCAAGCCCGCGACGACAGCCATCCACGTGATGCTCATGACCCCGAGTGCGAAGAGCGACGCCATCAATGCCCAGCAGCAGCCGACACACCAAGCGCCGTTCCTCATACCCATCCGCACGGCGCCCGACCGGCCGCCGCTCCAATGGCGGAGCAGCAGGCCGAGAGGGCTCCGGCACTTTCCCAGGCAGACGTCCTTCAGCGGCGTCAGCTCATAGACCGCCGCGAGGACGAGCGTTCCACCTGCCACCCACCGGCCTGCGCGATCCCAGGCGAGCGCATCGCTCGCGATGCGATGCCCGCCGAACGCAACCGAGAAAGCCAACAAACCGGCGCCCGTCCACGTAACGAGATACCCCGCCGCGAAGGCGAGCGACAAAAGCGGCGAGCGCTCGCCGCCCATACGCGAATACAGCGCGACCGTCGGGGCGACCGACGGGAACATCATCGCTGCCATCATTACGACCCAGACGCCGAGGAACCATCCCAGCGTTCCGAGGCCGGTCCAGGGACCATTGTCCATCCCGCCCATCTGGCCGAGCGTCCACCACCAGCCGACACCGGCCAGGACGAGGAGGAGCGTGACGAGGCCGAGTCGGGCGCGCGCCGCATCAAACAGCGGCGCGAGACTCCCGCCCGTAGCGCGTTCCTGCGCCGGCGCAATCACCCGTTCAAGCCGCCCAGGAAAACTCGGAGGTCGAGAGGCCGGTCTTGCCTTCGTACTCGATCCCGAAGGCGTTGATCCGTGAGCGGGTCGCTTCCGCGATCGTCAGGTCGGAAGCGACCGGGTGGAACATGCAGGCAAAGCGAATTGGCTCTCCGGTCTCGATACCAAAGGGCACGATGTCCTCGATCTCGAAATCGATCGCGTCCCCGATGCGAACGCTATGGCGCACGCCGTCGTCTTGCACTTCGATCGCCGCTCGCTCAACACCGAGCATCTCTCCGACCAGCGGCGCCAGGGCAGCCATCGGCCCGCCCAGTTGGCCGCCGAAGACACGCGTGAGCTTCTCGGCCTGCTCATCCGTTGCATGCTCGTCGATGAACATCCCTAGGCGCCAGTTCCCGTCCGTCATCACCTTGGGCGTATCCGCGATTGCTGCGACCTTGATTCCACCGATGTCGGTGCCTTCGACCTCACCCTCGCGAATGTAGAAGACGAGCACTACACGACAGAAGTCGGTAGGTCGCCCCATGGTCGAAGGAAGCGTTACACGGGCAAATCAGGTCGCGCGAGCACGTTTCGACATAGCTGCCCTTCAGGTTCCAGGACATCGACAACCTCCCATGTAGATGAAGAGCCGGGCCCAGCCGACCCTAAAACATCCGAGGCGTCGATGGGACGACTCACCGAGGATGATCGCTTCCGCCGCGCTACGGGGTCCTGGCCAGGTCACGGCGGAGCGGATACGAGGCGCTATGAGCGACGGCAAGATCGCGGGGATCGCGGTTTCGATCGGCGCTCGTATTTCGTCGCTCGCGGGCTCCCCGACGTGCTTCAGTCGGCGAGGAATGCCTCCAAGCGCTCGGCTTCCTCCCGGAGCTCGCGCTGCGCAGAACGGGACAGCTGTGCGAATGGCTCGACTGCAACCCGACCGTCGCTGACGCTCCAGATACCCGCTACGAACCCATCGACGAGGAACGTCTGCGCGACGTCGCCGTTCATGCGGATGACTGTCTTTCGGTATTGCTCCGGGAGCACGCGCGTCCGATCCGCGAACGCAAGCAGCACGTTGTCCCACTTCGGCAAGAAGCGAACGGGGGCGGGGGTTCGGGCGTCCGGCAGCGGCGCGCGCGGAACGTCGAGGAGCTCACGGCCGCGCTCATCGCGGAAGCGGCGCAGCGGCTCGAGCCGATCGAGCGCGCGCTGAAGCTCCGGGACGTGCATCATGCTCCAGACCCCGATGTCGCGGCGGGAGGCAGGCCCGAACGCTGCGAGGTAACGACGAAGGATCTCGGTGCGCGCCGCCGTCGGGTCGTGCGCCTCCGGCTCGTCGAGCGCGACGAAGCGTCCGCCGGGACGCGCGCGCCACAGCGCAGTCTCGTGGTGGTGCAGGAGGTGGGCGCGCACCCGCGCACCGCGCCAGGCGCGGAGCGCGTGTATGCCAGTGAGGCCATGCTCGCGTTCGAGATGTGCGAGGGCGTCGGCCGTGGTTACGGGACCTGCCGCTGCGATTGCTCGAACCAACGGCGCGAGGCGCTTCGCGTCGGACGTCTCCCACGGGAAGTTCGTCTCGCTGAGCGCCGCACGGAGCAGCGCGTAGTCATGCCGCGTAACGAGGTGCAGCGTTTGCCGCATCACCGTCGCCTTGACCACGGCGGCGCTCGCGAGCTTCCGCTCGAGCGCCTCCCGGCGGAAGCTCGTCGCGCGCGTCCAGATACCGACGTACGGTGCAGACGGCCACTGCGCCTGCATCCCGACCAGGCGCTCGATCACGGCCGTCGGCGAGAGCCGCTTCCGTTCCAGCAGGAGCTGACGCGCGAGCGTCGCGCGGTTCAGCTCGCGCAGCGTGAGAACGCGCTCGGCCACGGCGCGCACGCTACACAGAAGGTAGCTCTACGCGGCAGGCGCCCGTCAGCCCGTTGACGCGCCCTGCGCGACGTCGCCGATGACCGCGGCGAGCTCCTGCGGACGCGACCACATGGGCCAGTGGCTCGTCGGCAGGTCGACGTAGGTCACGTCGCGCAACTCACCGAGGCCGCCGAGCCACGTGTAGCCCTTCCTCACGGCGTCCTTGATCTGCTCCGATGGGAACCCCGTGCAGACGACCGTGCTCGGCACGTCGAGGCGCGCGTCGTCGGTCAGCTCGACTGCCTCCCGCAGCGCGGCGCCAGGCTCGGGAACGGCCCGCCGGCGGAACGTCTGGAGCTGCTCGTCGCTGAGCCCTTCAAGGTTTTCCTCCTCCGCGAGCTTCTCCGGCGAGGGCAGCGGGAGCTCGACAGCGTCGAAGTCGGGGTCGAGCGCGCCCGTGGCGGGGCCGGAGTCGACGTAGACCATCGCCGCGATCTGCTCCGGGATGCGGTCGGTGACCGCATAGCCGGGCGCCCCGGCACCGCTGTGCACCGCGAGTACGACGGGACGTCCCGCGGCCGTCACCGCCGCGCAGATCGCGTCGACGTGGTCGGCGAGCGTGATCGAGGACCGGTCGGCGTCAGCCGACTCGAGGCCGGGCAGCGTCATCGCCGTGACGTCGTACCCATCGGCACGCAGGGCTGCGGCGACCTCGTCCCACGCCCACGCGCCGAGCCAGAATCCGGGAACGAGGATGATCGGAGCCGGCGTCATCGGTGGACGGGAACCTGGTGCGGCAGCAAACCGTCGCAGTAGCGCGTCGGCTGCGCTGCTGGGAACCGCGCGTACGCGACTTCGCCGTCCTGCGTATCCTCGGGAGAGCTCGCGTTGTAGCGGCGCGCGGTCTCGTCGGCACAGTAGAAGCCCCATGGCCCGTCCTTCTGGAACTGCCGCGACGACGCCGCGAGAATCACGCACGGCCTGTCGCCGACGCCGACGAACACGTGTCGGGTCTCGGGCGGGCAGTGGATGAAGTCCCACTGCCTGAGCGGTCTCTCCTGACCCTCGACGATCAGAAGCGCCTCGCCCGTCAGCACCAGGAAGTCCTCTTGTTCCGTCTCCCAGTGGTACGTCCCGTTCGGCTCACCCGGCGGAAGAACCTGAATCGACATGCCGAGCATCGGGAAGAACGTCTCCGCCTCGAACTCATCGCAGCCTGTCAACGGCAAGCTATCGCCACGGCCCGGGCGGTGGAACCAGCGGGCGCCGCGCGCGTTCATCACGAACCAACCGGTGCTCGCGGGGACGAGTCCGGCGACGGCGTCGCGTAGCTGCGCCTCGGGAACCATCATCGAGATGATAGGAGCCGGACCTCGTCTCCGCGACGGATTCTATCTGCGCTCGGCGGGAGGTTGCTTGCCGCTGGCCTTTCGGGGTGGGACACCGAAGCGCAACGGCTCGATTCGCCCTCGGCGCCGCGCTGAATCGCGCCCTGCGCCAGCCTGGCCGCCACGCAGCGAGGACAGGGAACGTAAACAGGAACGAGCGCGCGACTTCTGTGATCTCCGTGGGAGGGCCGCCGTTGATGGCGATCGTTCCGCCGGACGCGAAATGCCCGGCGACTTGGATCGGATCGCCACTGCACCCACGCGTCGGTGTAGCTACGCGCGAACTCACGTACTTGATCTCGATCGAGTGCCATTGGTTCCCTCCTGTCGCGGAGAGGCCTGGCACAAGTAGCTGTCAGGTTGTGGGCGCCGTCGTCACCCTGGTTCGCTCCTGCAAAGATCCGCCCATGACCGAATCCATTCGCGAGGCACAACTGAGGAGAACCGAGGCCGGGCTCATCCCACAGGCTGAGGGATGGTTCGTCCTCAACGCGCGCGACGTTTCGTGGATCCGAAGCGAGGAGCGTGGGCAGGACACCGACTTCGAAGGAGGGCAGGAGTGGGCTCAGCTCGGCTTCCGCATCCACGTGCTCATGCCCGGCCAGCGAAACGGCGTGTACCACCGCGAGCGCGGCCAGGAGGACTTCCTCGTCGTTGCCGGAGAGTGCGTGCTCGTGATCGAAGGTGAGGAGCGCCGCTTGAAGGCATGGGACTTCGTCCACTGCCCGCCATGGACGCACCACGTCTTCGTCGGCGGCGGTGAGGGGCCGTGCGTCATCGTCATGACCGGCGGCCGAGCGGGCGGCTTCGAGGCGGTCTATCCGGTGAACGAGGTGGCGGCAAAGCACGGCGCGAGCGTGCTCGAGGAGACGTCGAAACCGGCCGAGGCCTACGCCGACTTCGGACCGGAGGAGCGGTCGGCATATCGTGAGGGCTGGCTGCCGTGACGTCTCGACCTGGCAGCCGTTTCGTGCCAATCAACGTAATGCCGGTCTCGTCGACGCTTGATCGGGCGTCACGGCACAGCCTCAAATGCGCTCATGTCGTTGGACGCCTCGGCGAGCACGAGCGAGGCGCGGCCGACAACGCCGCGCCTCGCTCTTGAGAATTAGCTGACTGGTCTGAACGTGTGGTTGAGGCCGTACTGCGCGACCTTGGTTCCGAGATGGACGCCTACTTCGCTCGACCGGCGGTAGTGGATGCCGCCCCAGAGTCTCGCGTTGATGACCTCCTCCCGAAGCTGGTCTGCCGTGTCAAAGTGGTGCACAGCATCGAGGTTCCCAACGAGCCCGGCGGCGTCGAAGCCGTGGATGTCGAGATCGATCTCGTCAGTGCCCAGGAACTCGCTAAAGACCTCGGCCATGGCGGACGTGTTCGTGCCGTGGGCGGCCGGGTACTCGGGATGGTTGGGCGTCGTGACGAGGGGCCGCCAACCGGGTTCTTCGATAGTCGCGGGGTTGCCGTCATTGAACCCAGGTACCGGTCCGAAGCCGTCTGCCGTCACCGCGGCCGGATCGATCGCGGTCACGGGCCGCCAGAAAAGAAATCGGTACTTGGCGTTGAGCACCGACATCAGAGCGTCGGCGCTGACGGTGTTGACCATGGCGACCAGCCGCGCCGTCTCGAGTTCGCCCAGCGCGCGGGCGGTCGCGAGGTCACGTGCGGCCCGGTTGAACTGCCTGGTCACATTCGCCGTATAGAACCTTGCGGTCGCAGTCTGGTCCGAGGTACGAACCGTACTCGTCGCCCCGCCATAGCTCTTGACCTCGTTGAACTGCCGCACCCACTCTGTGCTGGAGAGCGGGATCGGAGGTTCAGGCCGGAATTGTCCCGGGCTCTTCAGCAGGAACGGCTGTACCGACCCGAGCCACGGCGTTTGCGGAACCAAGAACGCCGGTGGAGTAAGCCGCCACACTCCCGGCCCGGGGGCCTTCGTCTCAAACGACGACGTCGTAGCAACCGGTGTCATCCGCCCGTCTCCAGTGCGAAGGGCGATGATGCTGTTCGCGGCCGCCAATCCGACGCTCGTTCCCTTGCCCGTGTCGCCTGTGCATCCGTTCAAATTCGAGGGCGACAGCGCTTCGGAGTAATACCCGTCGAGGCTGGCCACCAGTGCCGCGGATGTCGAGAAGTAATGGCGCAGCGTCCTGTAAGCAGCTTCGACAACCGCGCAATCGAGTGAAGCTCCGGTAGGTGCATCGATCGCGGGTCCGTACGGCTCGAACCCGCCCTGAATCGCGACGACCGCATCGTAAACGGCCAACGACTCGTAGCTCATGTAGATCTGGCCCTCGCCCTGGAACGCTCCGGACGCGAGCACCGTGTCCTCGGCGATCTTGTTCCATTGCTGGACTGTGTTCGGTAACGTCGGAAGGACCGCCTGAGCATTGCGGCTTGTAGCTGCCCCGAGTGCGGCGACCACCGCAACCCCGACGACCAGTCCCAAGATCCTCGTACTCAGCGACTTCATCAAGTCTCCCCTCGTCGACCGAATCTGGCGATATGGAACGCGTTGGCCGGTCGTCAAATCGAGGAACGCTCGACGCTCGCGCACTCAACGCGTTCGATTAGGCAAGCATGCTTCGCGAACGACCGGCTCAACCTCCCCTTCCGTCAGCGGTCATCGTGTCACAACGTGGCAGACATTACAAAGCCGCGCGCGAAGATGAGCTCTGTGCTCGAGCCATCTGACTCGCGTGCGGTCGTGCTCGTCGAGGGCGTCAGTGACCAGCGCGCGCTCACGGCACTCGCGAGGCGGCGCAACCGGAACCTCGACGCGGAGCGGATCGCCGTCGTGGCGATCGGAGGCGCACACGCGATCGCAGGCTTCCTCGATCGGTTCGGCCCTCGGGGACTCGGCGTTCGGCTTGCGGGTCTCTGCGATGCCGGAGAAGCGGGGGCGTTCGCGCGTGCCCTCGAAGGTGCGGGTATGGGCTCGGATCTGACCCGTGCCGAGATGGAGTCGCTGGGCTTCTTCGTCTGCGATGCTGATCTGGAAGACGAACTGCTGCGGGCACTCGGCGTCCTCGCCGTGGAGCGGATCATCGACGCTGAAGGCCAGCTCAGCTCGTTCCGGACTTTCCAGAAGCAGCCTGCCAAGCGAGAGTTGAGCCTCGAGGAGCAGCTATGGCGCTTCATGTGGAACCGCAAAATCCACTACGCGCCACTCCTAGTCAACGCGCTCGACCTCGGCCACGTCCCCCGGCCGCTCGACGCCGTCCTCGCGCACGTCTGAAAACCAGGCTCCGGCCCCGAGCAGTCCCACGAACGCGATCCTGGCGTGAGCAAGTATTCGGGAACGCCCCCCGAGCTAT
>JBBWZE010000190.1:0-2561 GCA_039648845.1 Actinomycetota bacterium
CTGCGGCCGACGGCGAAGAAGCCCTGCTGCTCGCGACGACGCGCCTGCCCGACCTCGTCGTGCTCGACATGATGATGCCGAAGGCGACCGGTCTCGAGGTCACGCGCAGCATGCGCGAATACGAGGAGACCAAGGACATCCCGGTCATCCTCCTCACCGCACGCGCCCAGGAAGGCGACGTTGCACGCGGCTTCGAGGCCGGCGCGGACGACTACGTCAAGAAACCCTTCAGTCCGCAGGATCTCCAGGCGCGTGTTCAAGCGCTGCTCGAACGTACCGCTCCGAGCTAGACCTGAGGGCCGATACGGGTGACGAACCGCACTGTCCCGGCGGATCTCACCGCGCCCGAACGAGCACCGGCGGGCAAGAAAGAGGCGGCGGGCAAGGAAGGGGATCCGCCGCCACCGCCGCCGTCGGCAATGGTGCTGCGGATCCGCCCCTTTCGCCAGACCCAATTGGGTCAACTCGCTGCCTACGTGAGCCGCCTTCGCAGCGCTCAAACGCTTGACGAAAAAACGCGGCGTCCCGGCAATCGGGTCGCCAAGACGCCGCCCGTGGCCGAACACCGCCGCGGTTACCCTGTAGGGATGAGCCGAAAACGGCCGCTGACCGGCAAAGGTGCAAAGAAGCTCGCCGAGCGCGAGCGTGCCGTCGGGCTCGAGCCGGAGGACGCAGCGGCCCAGTGGCTCGAAGAGCACGACCCGGCGCCGAAGCCGCAGCCGCCGAAGGCAGCGAGCAAGTCGAAGGTGCTTCACCAATGGCGGCAGCGCCAGCAGCGCGGCGGCTAGACAGAGGGAAAGAAAGAAGTAAAGTACCGGTAATGGGTGGAGATTCCGGGCCGCGCGAGGAGATCATGCGGCGCTTGATGGATCTCTTCGCCCAGACGCTCGACCATCAGGGCACATTTCTCGAGACGCTCGGCCTCACCTACTCACAGGCGAAGCTCCTCTGGCGGCTCGAGGTCGGTGACACGCTCTCGCTCAAGGAGCTCGCCAGGCGCTGCGGCGTCGATCCGTCCAATCTCGGCGGCGTGGTCGATCAGCTGGCGGAGCGAAAGCTCGTGCTGAGCCGTCCCGCCGCACATGACAAGCGCGTGAGGGTGATCCGCCTGACGGCGGACGGCGTCCGCTTGCGGCGCAGACTCGTCGCCTGTATGTCGCAGAACCCGGCGATCCACGCCCTCTCGCCGAAACGTCAGGAGCAGCTCCTCGAGATCCTGCGAGAGGTTGTGTGAGCTCGGACTTCAAGAAATTCTGGATCGGCCAGACGATCTCGAACCTCGGCAGCTCGTTCACGCAGTGGGCGGTGCCGCTGCTCGTGTATCAGCTCACGCACTCGGCGGTGAACCTGGGCATTGCGACGGCGGCGACCTTTCTCCCCTACCTCCTCTTCGGCCTGATCATCGGCGCGTGGATGGATCGCGTCGACCGCAGGAGGGCGATGATCGGGCTCGATTGGCTCAACGCACTGGTGATCCTCTCGATCCCACTCGTCGCGCAGTTCGGCCACCTGACCGTCTGGTGGATCTACGCCGTCACGTTCATCCAGTCAACCATCTTCATCGCCTTCAGCTCGGGAGAGTTCGCCGCGATCCCGAGCCTGGTCTCTACCGACGACCTCGTCACTGCCAACGGACGGATCCAGGCGACCTACTCGGCGGCGCAAGTGGCAGGGCCGCTGCTCGCCGGCGCGCTCATCTCGTTCTTCCCACTGACGTGGGTGATGGCATTCGATGCAGGCTCGTTCGCGGCCTCCGCGCTGTCACTGATGCTTGTCCGCGCGAGCTTCAACACGGCGAGCGACTCGCCAAAGGAGGCGACGACGATCGTGCACGACGTTCGCGAAGGCCTGCGCTATGTCCTCGGGCACCCTGTCCTACGGAACATCTCGCTGATGATGGCGCTGATCAACTTCGTCACCGGAACGACCTGGGCGCAGCTCGTCTTGTTTGCCGACGAACGCCTGGGCGCGAGCCAGCGGGAGATCGGCGTTCTGTTCGCTGCAGGCAGCGCGGGTGTCGTCGTCACCGGTCTCCTGGCCGGCCGGTTACGCAAACGCTTCAGCTTCACCGCCCTCGCCATGACGTCGCTGATGCTGATGGGTGCGCTCCTCGTCGTCTTCGCGGGGATGCACTGGTACTGGGTGGCGCTTCCAATCTGGGCTGCTCAGAGCGGACTTGGCATCCTCTTCAACATCAACACCGGCAGCCTGCGCCAGGCGATCGTTCCGAACCAACTGCTCTCGCGCGTCCTCTCGATCGCGGGCGTGCTCGCGTGGTCGGCGATACCCGCCGGCGCGCTCGTCGGCGGCTGGGTGATCAGCGCCACCGACAACGTCGCGTTGGTCTACGGCGTGATCGGCATCATCACGATCTGCATCGCCGTCTTCTTCCGGCTCTTCACGGCGCTCGGCGACGCGCAGCGTTACGTGGACGAGCGTCAGGCGGAAGACCAGCGCATCGCCGCAGAGGCCGAGGCGATCACGGTCTAGCGCGCCGACGCATCAGACTGGTACCGAGACCGTGTCCTCCGCGTCGATCGTGGCGACGTCGGAGGGGCGAA
>JBBWZE010000203.1:0-19796 GCA_039648845.1 Actinomycetota bacterium
GCTGCAGGTCGCGGCCAGGCTCGCGCTGCCGCTGCTCGCGCTGCCTGCGATCATCGGTGGCGCTCCGGTCAGTCGCAGCCTGATCACCTCGGCCTACCTCGGCGTCGGGGTCCTGCTGCTTCTGATAATCGCGGGGTTCTTTGCATTCGCTTTCGATCGACCGCTTGTACGCGCAGGCCGCGCAGTCCAGTGGGTGCTGAACCGAACGATTCGGCGGCGCCGCAAGGTCGCTGACCTGCCGCAGCAGCTCCTTGCCGAGCGTGACTTCGTCCGCAGCACCCTTGGGCAGCGCTGGAAAGCGGCTGTCCTCATGACCGCCGTGAGCACGGGCCTCGACTACATCGCGCTGCTTGCCGCCCTTCGAGCGGTCGGGGCCGCGCCGCGTCCGTCGCTCGTCCTGCTCGCCTACGCCTCTGCTCAGTTACTCGCCTTGATCCCGTTTACACCGGGCGGGCTGGGCTTCGTCGAGGCAGCGCTCGTCGGCACGCTCACGCTCGCCGGAGTTGTTCCCCAAGACGCGGTCCTCGCGACGCTTCTTTACCGCCTCGTCTCGTTCTGGCTTCCGATTCCGGCTGGAGGCGTCGCGTACCTGGTCTTCCACCGTCGCTATCCCTGAACGAACGGCTCCTCCCCGGCTCTGGTCAATCGCAAGTCCGATTCACCATGCGGAGTTTCTGCACGGCGTCAGCACGCTCACCGATTCGGCGAGCACGACCGCTCCGCCACAGTCGACTTGTCAACACATGAAGCTGGAGGTCATTGATGGATTCGATTCTCGAACGAACCGGGGAGATCGCGGGAACACAACTGACGAAGCTGCGGTGGGCGCTCGGCATCAACGGCGCCCTCTCGATTGCTTTCGGAGTCGCCGTCCTGATCTGGCCCGGCATCAGCTTGTTCGCGCTCACGATCCTGTTCGGCGCGTATGCGACTGCCACCGGCATCATCGGCCTCGGCGCGGTGATCAGCGGGACCGCCAAGCAGGGGCGCGGCTGGCTTGTCGTCTCGAGCCTACTCGGCATTGCCGTTGGCGTGATGGTGCTGCTCTGGACCGGAATCTCGGCCCTGGCGCTGCTATATGTGATCGGCGCGTACGCGGTCGCACTCGGGATCATCACGATCGGAGGCGCGTTCTACCTGCCGATCGACGGGACCGACAGCGCGCTCTTCGTCCTGGCCGGGCTCGTCTCGATCCTGTTCGGAATCGTGATGTTCGCGAAGCCGGGCGACGGCGCGCTCGTACTGCTCGCGCTGATCGCGGTGTTCGCGCTCGTAATCGGGGTGAGCGAGGTCGTGGCCGCGATCGGCGGGAAGCGCCTACTTGGGGACGGCGCCAAGCAGCTCGTGAGTCGCACGAAGCCGCAAACGTCCTCCTAGTCGCAGATGACGCGGGCGGAAGGGGACCTGGAGTGAGCGATCTCGGCCCGCGCTCGGCAGCCAGGAATGGGGACGACGAACCCGGTTGCAGTGATGCTCGCAATACCATCGGCCAGGGGGATCCGCGTTTGCCGACGGTGCGAGCGCACACCAGCCCGGCCGAGCGGGCGGCATCAGGTAAGGCTGCGCGTGCGCAAACGCCTCGCTCGAGCCACTCGACGCTCGAGGTCGCTGCCACGCGCAACCCCATCGGTTTGCTCGAGGCCCAGGCTCGGTCGCGTGTAGAGACGCTCGTTCCGATCCGCTACGGCCGCATGCTCGCCTCGCCTCTCGCCTTCTTCCGCGGTGCTGCGGCAGTCATGGCGAACGATCTCGCCCCGACGCCGAATGCCGATCTCTCTGCGCAGCTTTCCGGAGATGCGCACCTCGTGAACTTCGGCACCTTCGCCTCTCCGGAGCGTGCGCTCGTCTTCGACCTCAACGACTTCGACGAGACACTCTCAGGCCCATTCGAATGGGACCTAAAACGGCTCGCCACCAGTTTCGAGATCGCCGCGCGGGATCGAAACTTCGACGGTGCCGAGCGTGCAAAGGCGGTACTCGGGGTCGTACGCTCGTATCGGCGGGCCATGAGGGAATTCGCGTCGATGGGCGACCTGACTGTCTGGTATGCGCGGCTGGACGCAGGGGCGATCATCGCGAAGCTGCAGGCGGCGCATGACCCGAAACTGGCCCGGGCCGTTCGGCATTCGGACGCGAAAGCGTTGAAGAACGATCACATGCGAGCTCTTGCCAAGCTCACGCACGAGGTCGAAGGACAGCCGATGATTGTCTCGGACCCGCCGCTGGTCGTCCCCCTCGCCGAGCTCGTCGACGGCGGAGACGAGCAAGACGGTCTCGAATCGCGGATCCGCGCGCTCTACCGCGGCTATCAAGGGGCGCTTCCAGACGACCGCCGTGCGCTGCTCGAACGCTTCCATTACGTCGATCTCGCCCGAAAGGTCGTCGGGGTCGGGAGCGTCGGAACGCGCTGCTGGCTGCTGCTGATGTTGGGGCGCGACGAGCGCGACCCACTGTTCCTGCAGATCAAAGAAGCGGAGGCGTCAGTGCTCGAACCGCTGCTCGGACGGAGTCCCTTCACAGCACACGGCCGACGGGTGGTCGAGGGTCAACGCTTGATGCAAGCCGTAAGCGACATCTTCCTCGGCTGGGTACACACCGAGCACGAGCTCCCCGGCGGAGGGCGCGACTTCTACGTCCGCCAGCTTTGGGATTGGAAGAGCTCGATCGACGTCGAAACTATCCTCCCAGTCGGCCTCGCCGCCTATGCGGTCGCGTGTGGTTGGACGCTCGCACGTGCGCACGCCCGCTCCGGTGACCGGATTGCGATTGCGGCGTATCTCGGCAAGAGCGACAGGTTCGATCACGCGGTCGCCGAGTTCGCCACCGCTTACGCCGATCTCAACGAACGCGATCACCGAGCTCTGGTGCAGGCCGTCGCCGACCGCAGGATCACCGCTGTCGAGGAGCTCTAGCCGTGGAGGCCGCACGTGCCACCGCGGCAAACGCTCCGATCGCGAACTTTCCCGTCGCACGGCCGGCGCTAGTCAGCCGCCTCTTCAACCGCGAGCTGTCCTGGCTCGAGTTCGATCGCCGAGTCCTCGAGCTCGCGAGTGACCGCGGCGTGCCACTCCTCGAGCGTCTCAAGCTCTGCGCGATCGTCTCGTCGAACCTGGACGAGTTCGTCGCCGTGCGCATGGCCGGTCTGCGCAGTCAAGTTGCCGCCGGCGTGGTGCGCCGCTCTCCTGACGGCCTCACCCCGGCACAGACACTCGAGGCGGCACGGACACAGATCGTCACCTTGCAAGCCGGCCAGGACCGGTTGTGGCTGGAGGATCTGCAGCCACAACTCGCGGCAGCGGGCATTCGCATCGTTCCGATTGACGCGTGCAGCGGTCCGGAGCTCCGCTCGCTGAGGGTCCGGTTCGAGCGCGACGTGCAACCTTTGCTGACGCCCATCGCCGTCGGTCCCGCCGCGCCGTTCCCCTCCGTCGCGTCGCTCGCGCTCAGCGTCGCCGCGCTCGTGAGGGATACCGGCGGGCGCGAACCGCGCTTCGTGCGCGTCAACGTTCCCAACGACTTGCCGAGATTCCTCCACGTCGGCGGCCGAGGAACGCGGGTGCCGCTCGAAACGGTGATCATGCATTTCCTGCCGGCGCTCGTGAAGGGTGAGATCTGGGCGGACGCGAGCTTCCGCATCACTCGGAACGCGAACTTCTCGATTGACGATGACGCGGACGACCTGCTCGAGGAGATCGAGGAGCGCGTTCAGCGACGGCGCTTCGGGGAGATCGTGCGGCTCGAGGTCGGCGAAGGACGCGCGCCACAGGTTGTCGAGGCGCTGACCGACGAGCTCCGAATCGACGCCGACCGGGTGTTCGAAAGCAGGGCGCCACTCGGCCTCGCCGCGCTCCACGAGCTCACCAACGCAGGTGAACCGGGATTGCGCCTGCCGCCATGGAAACCGATAACGCGCAAGGCGCTCGATAAACGAACGCCCTCCGGGCTACTCGCGCAAATCCGCCGGCGTGACCTGCTCGTACAGCACCCCTTCGACGCCTACGACACGAGCGTCGGAGCGTTCGTTGCGGCGGCACGCGATCCGCAAGTCGCCGTGCTCAAGGCCACGGTGTATCGAGCGGGGTACCCGGCGCCGACGCTGACCTCGCTGGTCGAGACAGCCCGGCGTGGCAAGCAAGCCGTCTGCCTCGTGGAGTTGCAGGCTCGATTCGACGAGCGGCGTAACGTCGAGTGGTCGCGCGCTCTCGAGCGGGCCGGCGTCGACGTCGTCTATGGGGTGCCGGACTTGAAGGTGCATGCGAAGCTGACGATGCTCGTTCGCCGCGAGCACGACGGACTCCGCCGCTACGTCCACATCGGCACCGGCAACTATCACGCGTCGAACGCTTCCAGTTACGAGGATCTCGGCCTCTTCACCGCTGATGAAGAGATCGGCGCAGACGTCGCCGACCTCTTCAACGCCGTCACCGCTCTCGGGCGCCCGTCAGGTTTCCGGAAGCTGCTCGTCGCACCCTGGTTCATGCGCGAAGGGCTCCTGCACGAGATCGAACGTGTAGTGCGTGCGGCGCGCGCCGGAGAGAAGGCAAGGATCCGGATTAAGGTTAACGCGCTCGTCGACCCTGAACTCGTCGAGGCTCTCTACAGAGCCTCATCTGCCGGCGTGACGGTAGAGATCATCACGCGGGGAGTCTGCGTCTTGCGTCCCGGGGTCCCGGGGGTCAGCGAACGGATCAGCGTTCGGAGCGTGCTCGGACGCTTCCTCGAACACAGCCGCATCATCTCGTTCGAAACCGGCGAGGGCGAGCGCACCTGGCTCGGCAGCGCGGATCTGATGCCGCGGAACCTCGATGGGCGCATCGAGGTGCTCGCCCCGATCGAGGACGCCCGATTGCGCGCCGAGATCGCGAGAATCTTCGAGGCACTGCTCGCTGACACGCGTTTCTCGTGGACGCTCGACGCTGCCGGCGTCTGGAACAGAACGATCCCCCTCTCCGGCGAACTGCCCGTATCGGCACAAGACGCGTTGATGGCTCGAGCGCTCAAGCGGGCGAGCGCGAAGAGCTAGCCGCGAAGACTCAGGCTTCGGCTCGGCCGCAGCCGATCGGCGACACCGCCGATGACGGACCTCCGCGGTCACGCAAGGCTCTATACACACAACCAATGGAGGCAACAATGGACGACGCTCCGATCCTGATCTGTTACGACGATTCGATCGGCGCACGACACGCGATCGACGTAGCTGCCGTGTTGTTTGCCGACCGCCGCGCCGTCGTCCTTGACGTCGCTCCCCCGCTGACCGTCGCCGAGAGCTACGCCGCACTCGGCGCTGTGACGCCTGACTTCGAAAGAATGAATAGCGAGGACGCCTTGTCGTGCGCCCACATCGGAGCCGAGCTCGCCCGGCGTGCGGGTTTGACCGCCGAGGCGCGAGCCGACATCGCCGCCCCGACCTGGGACGGTGTCGTCGAGGTAGCCAACGAGATCAGCGCGTCCGCGATCGTGATCGGCTCACGCGGCCTCACGGGTGCTCGCGAACTCCTGAACGGCAGCCTCTCACACCAAGTAGCCGAGCACGCCGGCCGGCCGGTGCTGATCGTTCCGCCCCGCCGCAGCGGCGCGAAGCATCGGCCGTAGTCGTCAAATCGCAGGCATGTCGGCAGCAATGTCGCCTCGGACTCGATCCGGCAAGGCGGCGTGCAGCTGCGTCCGCGAGTTGATGCCGAGCTTGCGGAACACCTTGCGCAGGTGGTAATCGACCGTGCTCGCGCTGATGAACAACTGAGCGGCGATCTCCGGGTTCGAGAAACCCTCGCTCGCGAGCCAGGCAATCCGCGTCTCCTGCGGGGTGAACTCTTCTGCAGTTTCGCTCCTTCGCTTCCGCGCGCGACCGCCGGTGGCAAGCAGCTCTGTTCGAGCCCGCTCTGCGAAGGCTTCACCGCCGATCGCGTTGAACATCTCGAGCGCCGTACCCAGCTCATCGCGTGCGTCGACTCGACGCCGCTGACGGCGCAACCACTCGCCGTAAAGCAGGTGGGCGCGGGCAAGGTCCGGGGCGAGGAGCGGTCCTTCGAGGAGCTCGATCGCCTCACGGTAAAGAAGCTCGGCTTCGGCGTCCGTCGCGAGCAGCGCTCGGGAGCGAGCCAGGAGCCCGAGCGCCCAGGGGGTATCCGTGGCGCGCGCGCGCGTCGAGAGACGTTCGAGGCCGGCAGCGGCTGCCTTGCTGTCGCCGCTGCGCGCCGCCGCCTCGACGAGCTCGGGCAGGACACGCGTGCCCAGGTACACCGGGTCGGCCTCAAAGACGCTGAGCGCCTTGGCGAGCGCTTCCTGGTAGCGGCCTGCGCTCAGCTCGAGCACCGCAAGCGCGTACTGGGCGAAGCTGATTGCCGTCCCAAATCCGCGCTCGATGGCGTTTCTAGTTACGGCCTCGGCGGCCGACCGCGCCTCCTCTTCACGACCTCGCCAAGCGAGCACGATCAGCTGATGGTGCGACGGCCAACCCACCAAGCCCTGAACACCGATCGCTTCCGAGATCTCACGTCCCTCCGCAAAGGACACCTCCGAGGCCGCCAGGCGACCCGCCCAGGCCTGCGAGAGGCCAAGCAGGCTGAGCGCTGCCGGCAACACGCTGAGCGCCCCCTGGGCGCGAGCCAAGTGGACCCACCGGTTTGCGAGCGCGTCGCGGGCGGACTCGTCCATGAGATCAGCCGCGACAACCCAGCCAGATCCAAGCCAACGGAGGCCTTCGGCCGGGGCAAGATCTTCTGCGCTGAGAGCTGCGACAGCCTGACGAAGGGGGGCCACCGCCTCCTCATAGCCAACCGTGACTCGCGCTCGACGCCCTTCGAGCAGAAGATCCGCAGCGGTCATCTCCGCGCTGGGGACGTTCGGTGCCTCGAGGGTCGCACGGGCCACCTGCAGCGCACCTTCGCGTCCGAGCGACGGGCCTGCCATCGAGACTGCCTGTAACGCTTCGAGGAACGTTTCGCGGGCCACCTTGGTGTCGAGCGGCGAGAGTGCCCGCGCCGCCGCTAAGAAGATGCCGGCAGCTTCGGAACCTCTGCCAAGCGCAAAGCTGATCTGACCTCGCAACCGAAGGGCATGGGCCTGTTCAACCTGTCCCTCGAGTGGCAGGCCTGCCTGCTCGAGCAACACCTCTGCGCGGCCGGGCGCTCCCGCCATCAGCTCGGCCTCAGCAGCAGCGAGCAACCTCTTCGGCCTGCGCCGCGCATCGGGAGTGAGTTCGGCGGCACGCTCGAGAAAGGCTGCGCTGGCCGCGTAGCCGCCCCGACTCTGCGCCTGGCCGGCGGAACGTTCCAGTTCGTTCGCGACCTCCTCGTCCGGGCCAACGGCGGCCATTGCACGGTGCCACGCCCGCTGATCCGCGTCGACGGCCGGATCGCCTGCCTCCGCCAGCGCAGCGTGCACCCGCCGCCTCTCGCCAGCCGAGGCGCCGCCGTACACCGCTGATCGGATCAGCGGATGCCGAAAGATCACGCGTGGCGCCAGCACCAGCAGCCGCTCGGCTTCGGCTGGCGCTGCCGCCGCCGGGGCAAGGCCGAGCCGCTGCGTAGCTCTCGAGAAGAGTGCGGGATCCCCAGAGGGCGAGGCGGAGGCAAGGAGCAGCGCCGCCTGCGTGTCTGCGGGGAGCGTCCTCACCTGGCGGAGAAAACGCTCCTCGAGCCGACTGCCGAGCGGCAGCGGATCGGGAAGGAGCGACCAGCCCGCCAGCTGCGACGAACTTAACTCGCCCCCAAGCTCGACCAACGCCATTGGATTTCCCCCCGTTTTGGAGACGATCTCCTCACGGACGCGTTCGTCGAGCTCGCCGGCCGAGACCAAACCAAGCAACTCCCTCGCCTCACCCTCGGGCAGTCCCTCGACCGGCAGATCGGGCAGGCCTTCAAGCGGTAGCCGCTTCCCGCCGAGCTCACTCACCGCGAACAGGATCGCGATCCGGTCGGCATAGAAGCGGCGAGCGACGAAGGCCAGCACCTCGGCGGACTCGCGATCGAGCCATTGCGCGTCATCGATGACGATCAGCAACGGCCGCTCCATGGCGGCGTCGGCCAAAAGCGTCAGCGTCGCCAGCCCAATCAAAAACCGATCCGGCGGCCCTCCTCCGACCTCTCCGAAAGCCGTCCGGAGGGCCTGCCTCTGCGGCATCGGTAGCCGGTTCAGCCCCTGTAAGAACGGGATGAGCAGTTGGTGCAGCGCAGCAAAGGAGAGCGCCATCTCCGACTCGACGCCCTCCACGCGTGCAACTCGAAAATCAGGCGCCGACTCGACAACGTGATCGAGCAGAGCTGTCTTGCCGATGCCCGGCTCTCCTCGCAGGACCAGGGTTCCGCTCATTCCTTCGCGGACCGCTTCGAGCAAGCGATCGAGCGCCTCGAGCTCCCGGCGACGATCAAGCAACATGGGATCCCCGATCCTAGAACCGTCTCGGTCACAAGACCAAAGTGCCGGCTTCCCGGCTTAGACGCTTCTGTGTGAGGCGCGCCGCAGGAGCCCGCGACCACAAGCGCAACGACGCGGCGCGGCGGGCGAGGGACTGCGTGTTGCGCGCAACCGATGGGCGACGACGCGGATGCGACCCCGGCGTTGCGGGAGCAGTGTGGAACTACCAAGACTGAAAGGAGCGGACAGATGCAGCAGCTATCAGACTCGCTGGCGAAGATGTCAGACCAGATGTCGAGGTTGTCAAAGCGGACGAAGGAGGCCGAGGAGCACGCGGCCGCAGCACGCACGGAGACGCGCGAACAAATCGAGGCGCGCATCTCGACCGTGAAGGCCGACGCTCAGCGTCAGCGCGACGAGGCCCGGACCCGCGGAACAGAGGCCAAGGATGATGCCAGCGCACAGTGGTCCAAACTTCGGACCAGTATGAGCGACCACATCGACGAAATGCGCGCCAAGATCGATCAGCAGCGCGACGACCATGACGCCAATGTCGCAGCGCGTCGGGCCGAACAAGCCGAACAGAACGCAGCGGACTCGATCGACTTCGCCACTTGGGCCGTCGCAGAGGCAGAGGCTTCAGTTCTGGAGGCAGCCGACGCTCGAATGATCGCCGACTCGCTGGCCTGATACTCGCACTAGAAAAAACGTCGCTCTACCGGCCAGGTCACGGAGACGCCACACGATCCTCGCGCTCGCGCTGATCCGGCAGGAACCGATGCAGCTGAGTTCGCGAGCTGATACCGAGCTTCCGGAATACCTTGCGCAGGTGGTAGTCGACCGTGCTCGGACTGACAAACAGCCGGGCACCGATCTCGGGGTTTGAGAGACCGTCGCGGGCGAACCGGGCGACTTGGGCCTCCTGAGCTGTGAGTTGGCCGCTGCTCTCGACCGCGCGCTTGCGGGCGGTCTCGCCGGTCGCCTCGAGCTCGACCCTCGCGCGCTCGGCGAATGCCTCGGCACCCATGGTGAGGAACATGTCGTACGCGGTGCGCAGCTGGTCGCGCGCGTCGATGCGGCGGCGCGCGCGGCGCAGCCATTCGCCGTAAACGAGGAATGCGCGGGCGTGATCCGTCTGGATGCGTGTGCGGGCGAGCCGCTCGATCGCCTCGCGGTACAGATGCTCCGCCGCTTGGCCCTCGCTCAGCAGGGCGCGTGAGCGCGCCTCGACCCCCAGCGCCCAGTCGGTGCCGCCCATCTGGGTTCGTTCGGAGAGCTGCTCGAGCGCCGCCGCGGCCCGCTCCCGCTCGCCGCTGCGCGCGGCCGCCTCGACCAGCTCGCTCAGCACGCGGCCCTGTCCTTTCGCCCAGCTGTGCTCATTTGAGCGTTGGGCGGCGCCGAGCGCAGCCTGGTACTGGCCGAGGCCGTTGTGCAGCACCGCGCTCGCATTCTCGGCGCCGGTGATCACATGCTCGTGACCCTTGCGGGTTGCTTCTCGAAGTGCCACCTCGATCCGCTCCCGTGCGCTGCTTTCCGTGTCGTGCCAGGCGGCGAGCCGCAGCCAGGCGTCGGGGAGAGGCGCGATGCCGATTGCCTCGGCGATTGCGTCTGCCTCTTCGAGGAGTGCCGCTGCGGCGGTCAGCTCGCCGGTATGGACGAGAAAGTCAGCGCGGTCCTCGAGAGCGACCGGGAGCGCGGTGAGCGCGCCGGTGTCACGCGCCAGTTGGACATGGCGGGCGGAGAGCAGGTCGTAGCTCTCGTCGTCCCACAGGGACCTGGCGATACCGGACGCGTACCAGAGCCCGCGCAGCTCTGCCTCCCCGGAGAGAGGCTCGCTGCGGAAAGCGATCAGCGCTCGTTTCAAGCTGTCCGTGCCCGCCGGGAAGCCCTCGCCGATCAGCCGCGCCCAGCCGGTCAGCAGGAGCTCGGCGGCCCGCGGCGGCTGCGATGGCGCCGCCCCGCCCACCGCCTGTGCGACCTCCAGCGGCGCGTCGCGGTCGCCGACGTCGAACGCCGCGGCAAGCGCGTCGAGGTAGGTCTCCCGCGCGAGCGCGGGATCGAGCGGTTCGAGGCGTCTGGCTGCGGAGAGCAGCAGCCGCTGAGCATCGGTGCCGCGGCTCTGAACGAAAGCGATCTGCGCACGAACCCGCTCCGCACGGGCACGGTGCAGCTCGTCGAGCGGCCCTGACTCCGCTGCGGTCAGGAGTCGTAGCGCCGCATCGAACGCGCCGGCCTGGTGTTTGGCTTCGGCCGCGGCCAGGGCCCGCACCGAGCGTGGCGCCGAGTCTGGGGTCAGCGCGGCCGCGCGTTCGAGGAAGGCGCCCGCCGCGGCAAGGCCGCCGCGGGCCTGCGCCCGGTCGGCCGAGCGCTCCAGCTCCGCCGCGACTGCCTCGTCGGGCCCTGACGCAGCTTGGGCTCGGTGCCAGGCGCGGCGGTCGGGATCGACCGCAGGATCGGTCGCCTCCGCCAGCGCACGATGCACCTCCCGCCTTTGCTGCTGCGACGCCGCGCGGTAAACGGCCGAGCGCACGAGCGGATGACGAAAAGTCACTCGCGTACCAAGCTCCAACAGCCCCTCCGCTTCGGCCGCGTCCGCTGCCTCCACCTCGATCCCGAGCGGATCGGCCGCCCGCCACAGCAGAACCGGGTCGCCGAGCGGCTCGGCCGCCGCGAGCAGCAACAGGCGCTGGGTAGTCGACGGGAGCAGCGTCAGCCGTCGCTCGAAGCTGTCCTCGATGCGCGCCGAAAGCGCCTGCGGCTGCTGGAGCCCGAACCTGCCTGCCAGTTCGTCCGGCGCCAACCCACGCGGCAATTCCAAGAGCGCCAGCGGATTGCCATGCGTCTCCGCGATGATCCGGTCCCGCACCTGCTCGTCCAACGGACCCGGCAGCACCGAGCCCAGCAAAGCCCGCGCATCGGCATCGTCGAGGCCGCGGACGAGCAGTTCCGGCAGTCCGCTGAGTTCCTCGGCCGGCTCACGCACCGCGAACACCAGCGCGACCGAGTCCGCCTGCAGCCGCCGCGCCACAAATGCAAGCGCCTGCGAAGACGCCCGATCAAGCCACTGTGCATCGTCAACGACGCACAGCAGCGGCCGCTCTTCGGCCACATCCGACAGCAAGCCGAGCGCGGCGAGGCCGACCAGAAAGCGATCTGGCGGCGCCCCATCCACTAACCCGAACGCCGTACCTAAGGCATCGCGCTGCGGGGCCGGCAGGTGCTCTAGGCGATCCAGCATCGACGCGCACAACTGCTGCAGCCCGGCGAACGCAAGCTCCATCTCGGACTGCACACCCGCGGCACGCGCCACCCGACACCGCGAGGCGCGCCCGATCATGGACTCCAACAACGCCGACTTGCCCACGCCGGGTTCCCCACGCACCACGAGCGCGCAGCTCTCACCTTCGCGAACCGCCTCCAGCAGCCGGTCGAGCACGTCGCGCTCACTGCGCCGGTCCTGCAACACCATCCAGCAACACTGCCACGCGGAGGACCCTTTATGGCGCCCCGCTCGAGGAGCATGCAAGCCCTCGAGGCAGCGAGCACTAGGACCGCGGGACGTCAACAGAAGCGTCCGAGCCGTCTCGACGCGAGTCGCGGACCCAATCGTCCGAGCGGCACATCGGGCACTCGGGCGGCTCGCCGGCCACGACGATGCCGTACCCGCAGACAAGGCAATGCCACTCGAGTCGCCGCCGCGGTTCGCTCGACACTCTCTCGATCATGCGGGCGGTTGTGCCATCGGGCATCCGGGCGAATGCCGAATGCGTGCGGAAAGCAACCCACGAGCGGCCAGTAGTGGAGGTCGCGACTGTCGCCGTCGACGGCTGCGCAATCCCCGCAACCGATCAGCGGTAGCGCCGATGCCCGGCAGGCTCGAGACGACCATCGTCTCCCCGGGCGCACCGTTCCCTGATCGAAGAGAGAAAGCGACAATGGAAGTCATCCAAAAGACCGAGGGCGTGCCGGACGGCAACAACGCTCCATTCGAGCGGCCAAACCACGCGCAGGTGAGGGATCGCGTTGAGCTCGGGCGGCTTGCCGATGAGCAGGCGGCGCTGCGGCGGGTGGCGGCAGTCGTCGCGGCGGGCGCGGCGCCGGCCGAAGTGTTCGAAGCAGTGAGCGCCGAGGTCGGTTGGTTGATTTCCGCGGATGCTGCCGGACTCAGCCGCTACGAGGCTGATGGCATGATGGCCCCACTCGGTAGCTGGAGCGGAATCGGCCGTAACGTCCACGTTGGCGAGCGATTTGCCCTCGAGCGGGGTACGGTGGCTTGGTTGGTTTTCGAGACGCGCCAGCCTGGGCGGATCAACAGTTACACGAGGGTGGCCGGTTCGGCGACCGCCGCTGCCCGGGAGACGGCCTGGCATTCGTCGGTGGGAGCGCCGGTCATCGTCGAGGGGAGGCTCTGGGGCGTGCTGGCCGTCGCCTCGAAGACCGAGCAGCGGCTGCCTCACGATACGGAGCGCCGGCTCGCGGATTTCACGGAGCTCGTCACGACCGCGATCGCAAACGCCGAGAGCCGCGCCGAGCTCGAAGCGTCACGCGCGCGCATCGTCGCGACAGCCGACGCGACCCGGCGGAGGATCGAGCGCGACCTGCACGACGGCGCTCAGCAGCAGCTCGTCTCGCTCGCGCTCGAGGTACGCGCGGCGCAGGCCGCGGCGCCACCCGAGCTCCGCGAGCATCAAGCAGAGCTGACGCACGTCATCGAAGGGCTGACGAGCGTCCTCGACGGGCTGCGTGACATCGCGCTCGGAATCCATCCGGCGATCCTGGCCGAGGGCGGGCTGCGGCCGGCGCTGAAGACGCTGGCGCACCGCTCGCCGATCCCGGTCGAGCTCAACGTGAGAACCGAGGGACGACTACCGGAACAGGTGGAGGTGACGGCCTACTACGTCGTGTCCGAAGCGTTGACGAACGCAGCGAAGCACGCTCAAGCGTCGAGCGTCGCCGTCGACGTGGCCGTGCACGGTAGCGTGCTTCGCGTGGCCGTCTGCGACAACGGCGTCGGCGGCGCCGACCCCCCCGGTGGGTCCGGGCTCCTCGGCCTGAAGGACCGCGCCGAGGCGATCGGGGGGACGATCTTTCTCGAGAGTTTCGAAGGTCGAGGGACGACGTTGACCGCCGAATTGCCAATCGTCGGCCAGAACGAGCCGAGAAGGCGACGAACGAACACCCTCGCAGCACGGACGTATGGGACTACGTGTGCGATCCGCTGCCCATGATTACGGCGCTCGCTGCGAACAAGTCGACAGTCGCTGACAGAAGAACGCTGCGTTATCGTCGCAATCGATCAGCGCTCCCACCGATGACCGAATCCGAGACCGCGGCGACCATCTAGGGACGTTGCCGTCACCACAAGCGGCTAGGGCAAGCCACGAGCGAACAGGAGAACCCATGTCCACAACGACCGAGATCAAGGCGGTAACGCCGGTGTTGGAGCCGGCGGCCGAGTCGTTCGTCGAGGCGACGGCGAAGCATCCGTTCCTCTTCGAGCTCCCGCCGGCCGAGGGCCGCAAGCTCCTCGACCAGCTTCAGTCCGGCGAGATCGTCGAACCCGAGATCGACGAGGAATGGATCACAGTCAAAGGCGGTCCGACAGGTGAGGTCGCGGCTCGGATCGTCAAGCCCCGCGGGGCGACCGGCACGCTGGCCGTCGTGCTCTACATCCACGGCGCCGGCTGGGTGTTCGGCGATGCGAGGACGCACGACCGGCTCGTACGCGAGTTGGCCGTCGGCGTCGGCGCCGCAGTCGTCTTCCCCGAGTACAGCCTCTCGCCCGAGGCGAAGTATCCGATCGCGATCGAGCAGAACTACGCCGTCGCGCAGTGGATCGTCAAGGAGGGCGCGTCGAAGGGCCTCGACGCGAGCCGATTCGCCGTCGCCGGCGACTCGGTGGGCGGCAACATGACTGCCGCCGCGACCTTGATGGCGAAGGAGCATGGCGACGTAACGTTCGTCGCACAGCTGCTCTTCTACCCCGTCACCAACGCCAGTTTCGAGACCGGCTCATACGAGCAGTTCGCCGAGGGCTACTACCTACGCCGCGACGGCATGCAGTGGTTCTGGGACCAGTACACAACCGACGAGAACCAGCGGAACGAGATCACCGCGTCACCACTACGGGCGAGCCTCGACCAGCTCGCCGGCCTGCCGCAAGCGCTCGTGATCAACGGCGAGGCCGACGTCCTCCGCGACGAGGGAGAGGCATACGCGAACAAGCTCCGCCAGGCCGGCGTCCCAGTTACCGCGATTCGCCACCAGGGCATGATCCACGACTTCGTCATGCTCAACGCCCTGCGCGAAACACACGCCGCCCACGCAGCGATCACCGAAGCGATCGACTTCCTCAGCGAGGCGCTCGGCACACGCCACTAACCCGACGAGGCTGTTCGCCCCGTCGATCGGGCCAACAGCCTCGCTGCCTCCGCTTAAGAGGCCGGGCGCACCGATAACTGTTGCCCTGCCCCGCCTTGCCTGCAGCAACTGCCCAAGGCGGGCGCGCGAGCCCGCCATCTGCAGTTTGCTCCTGAGTGTCCTCTAATCTCAATGGGCTCCTTCCAGAGGCCGTCCTTTGTTGGAGGCTTCAACCGACCCAGCCCCGGTTCAGCTAATCGTCGGATTATCTTCTCGATCCTCGTCGACCCTTGGCCAAACAGAAGGGTGTGCAGAAGCCACGCGGAAGGAGCCTCATGGGAGTTGGGAGAGCGCAAAATTCACGATTTCGCTCTACCATGCAGGGACGGGGCGTTAGCTCAGTTTGGGAGAGCGCCGGCTTTGCAAGCCGGAGGTCACCGGTTCGATCCCGGTACGCTCCACTCGCTCTAGTAGAGCCGATTTGGGTCTAAGTCGCCGCAAATCGGCTATTTCTGAGACTGGGCCGGTTGCTCCACTAGGAACCGCTGAGGTCCGTTCCAGACCCGTACACGAGGGTCTAGGCAGGGTCTCGGGCGTCTCGCAGGGTCTCAGCAGGGTCTACAAACCGCGGCCGCCTCAAGGCCAGCATCACGCCGTCTCGGGCCGAGAAGAACGCTGGCCCAGCCCATGGTCTCTACCGTCTGGGTCAGATTCAGATTTCACCACGGGGGGTGCACAAGACAGTCACTGACGGTAGTGCCACGTAACAGCGATTGTCGCCGTAATCACGACTGCGGCGACCGCATTCGGAATGATTAGCGCGAGGTTTGAGGCGGCGACGCCATACGCCATCCAGAGCGCGAAGCCGACTAGCAGGATGACGAAATAGGCGACCGAGTTGCCGCTGGAGCTTCGATGTTCAACGATCCTTCTAATCTGAAGCACCGGTCCGAGCGCCATGGCGATCGCCCAGGTAGCAGCGGTGATGGCAAGAACGGATTCCACGGATCTCCCTCACCTTCGGTGAACGGGGAATACCCATGGGGACGCGCGCTCGGATCATCCGATCCGCGGGCACGAGCACGCGATGAGAAGCCTACTGCAGCAACGAGCACGCTCGGGTGAGCTACGCGGCTCGGGGGAGACTCTCGAACACTGGCCCGACGCGCGAGCCGCATGGCGGATCCGTACGATCTGAGCGTGGCGCGGCCCTTGAGGATCCGGGCGGGCGTCGTTTGAAGCGCGACCCGCCCAATGTCCGGGCCCTGCTCGACATCCTCAACGATCACGAAGTCAGGTACGTGGTAACAGGTTCTGTGGCGGCGATGTTGTACGGGATCACACTGGAACCCGGTGACCTCGACATCACCCCGGCCCGAGACGAGGAGAACCTGACCCGTCTCGCGCGCGTGCTCGGGGTCATCGGGGCGCGCCAGTACGCAGATGCGTCATTCGGGCAGTGGGAAACCGGTCCCGAAGGCGAGCATCGTTGGGTCAAGAGAGAGCCCACCGCACAGGACATAGCCGCCCGAGAACGCTGGCAACCGGATGCTGGTAACCCAGCGTCATTCGACCATCTGCTGCAGTCCAAGTACGGCGCGATCGACATCGTGCCCGAGGTGAGTGGCACCTACGAGGAGCTGATGCCGCGTGCCGAAAAGCTCCAAGTGGACGGCCGGACCGTTTGCGTCGAGGCCATACACGACCTCCTGGCAACAATCACCGTGCCGCGGCGTGAGAAGGACAGGGATCGCGTGGAGCAGCTTCGGGCCATCCAGCGAACACGTGAACGTAGTAGACAGCAGTGAGCCCCACTGGCTAAGCCGCCGTCGTCTTCTCGTTTGCAGACAGCGTCCGTAGGCGGTGGCCCAGGGAGGCGTCCAGAGTGTTCGGGATCACCGGTCCACAGCGAGCGAACCGACGGCGGCTCCGGCAACCACGTGCTCATCCTCGTCCGCGAGCCGTAGCAAGTGCTCGCGGAGAGCATCCCGCTGCTCAACGGTGAACACGAGGCGCGAGTATCTCTGGATGTGACCGAGCGGCGTGCGGGACAGCCACAACGTCACGTCGCGGCCTCGACAGACCAGATCAGCAGGTCGAGGATCCGTACCTCGGTGACCTCATAGCTGCGCATCGCGAGCTCCTGCCGTAACACTCGCATCGCCGCCCGGTTGCGATCGAGGTCGCGCTTGTAGCCGCGTACGAGGCGAAGCGCACGCTCGCCGAACGGAGCTTGGGCTCCCGGATCGTCGTCCTGGAGATACCTCTGGACGACGCTGTCGAGCAGGGGGATCAGCGCCGGCCGCTTTCTGTGTAGTGCCTTCGTCATCTTCGAGAAGCCGACGCCGCGGATGTCGGCGAACTGGTCGAAGAGCTGCTCCAGCGGCACCCAGGGCACCGACTTCCGCACCAGCGACGCATCGGAAGCGATCGCATCGAGGGCTCCTTCGATTGCGCGTCGTCGCTCGAGGATCGAAGCGATCTCGCCCGCCGAGATCCGGGCCCCGCCTCGGTTCGCCAGCCTGAGGTCAGGTTCGCCGAACGACCCCGGCCCCAAACCCTCGCTGACGTCGTAACTCGAGTGGGCCTCCAGAAACCCGAGCACGACCTGCCGTGGATCCGCAATCTCGACGCCGTTTCGAAGGAAGACGGCGCTCACTCCGCGGGCACGAGGAGGGGCTTGCCTTTCGTGACGACGCGCGTTGCGAGTTCCGCCGCATTGCCGCTGCCGACGTTCTTCACCTCGTGCACGGGCCTGACCGCGTACGATTTCCAATGTCGAGGAATGCGAAGGACATCAGGAGATTACCGTCTCGCGAGCCTTAGCGTGGAGCGAACGCGAAAGCCACTTCGTCGACGTAGCACCAGCTCCAGTCCTCGCCGGGCTCGGCGGAGCGAATGATTGGATGACCGCTCTCGCGTTCGTGTGCGGTTGCATGCTTATTCGGCGATGAATCGCAGCAGCCGATCTTCCCGCACGTCATGCACATGCGGAGATGCACCCAGCCGCTTCCCACCTTCAAGCACTCCTCACAACCGTCGATCTTCTCCGGTAACGCCGTCACCTCGATCTGGTCGAGGTGGGTGCAGATCGAACCCCCTGCAGACATGCTGTCTCCTCTCGCTTGGCGTCAACTCAGCTTCCGGCGCGCTCGTCAGGAAGGACGAGCGCAACCGCGAAATCACCCGCACGGTCTGTCCACCACGACTCGACCCGGAGCCGGGCCTGGCGCGCCTCGAGCCCGAACCGCTCGCGACGGAACTTCGAGCTGATCTCGACTCGGAGCTGCTCGCCCGACTCGAACATCACGTCGAGGTCGAGAGCCCGGATGGAAACGGTATGCGCCCGCCGCGCGCGGAGGCCGATGTCCATCCACTCGTGCTCCGGATCCCATTTCGCCTCGTAGACGAAGCGTTGCTGGTCGAACGTCCCATCCAGCTCACGGTTGACGGCGGTGAGAGCGTTGCGGACGAACGCCTCGGTCACCCCGGCGCTGTCGTTGTATGCCGCCTCCAATCGCGCAATGTCCTTGACGAGATCGATACCGAGCAGGAGCGCGTCGTCTCGGGCGAGCACGGCAGCGAGATTTGCGAGGAACCTCCCGCGCTCCTCGGGGTACAGGTTCCCGATGGTGCTTCCCAGGAAGGCGATCAGCCGGCGGCCCCGCCCAGTGAGCACGCCCAGATCGCGTTCGAAGTCACCGACGATCGCATGGACGACGACCTCAGGGTAGGCGGCCGCAATCGCCTGCGCGCTCGCTCGCAAGGTCTGCTCGCTCACGTCGAGCGGGACAAAGCGTTCGAGCGTGCCTGCGGCGTCGAGCGCGTCCAGCAGGAGACGGATGTTCTTCGCGCTCCCGGCACCGAGCTCAACGAGCGTGCGCGCCCGCGTGTGCTCTGCGACGGCGGTCGCCCGTGCGCGCAGGATCTCACCCTCGCGCCGAGGAAGGTAATACTCGGGGAGCCGGGTGATCTCGTCGTACAGATGTGAGCCCCGCTCGTCGTAGAGCCAGACGGCGGGCAGCCCTTTCACCTTCGCTTGCAAGCTCCGTAACGTCTCCGCGTACAGGGCTGGGCGACCGTCGGCCTCGTCGCGGAGAACGTCTACACGGACGCCCTGCTCCGTCGCTGCTCTAGGCATCGCGCGCACACCGGAGGCCGGAAAAGATCTGCCGCCGCTGGGGACGATCCCAGTTGCGAAACGTGGGCCGCGCGACCAGCGGATCCGTGAGCCACGAACCGCCGCGCAGCACCATGTACCCATCGCCGAAGAAAGCTTCGGAGTATTCCGCGTACGGAAAGGCCGAGAAGCCGGGATAACCGTCGAACGACGACGACGTCCACTGCCAGACCGCGCCCGTCATGTGCTCGAGCTCCCCGGCGACCGTCTTCGCTGCCTTCTCCCACTCGGGCTCGGTCGGCAGGCGCTTGCCCGCCCAGCGCGCGTACGCCTCCGCCTCGTAAAAGGAGACGTGCCGTACCGGCGCGTGTGGTGGCGCGGCACGATCCCAAAAAAGCGGTCGGTCCGCTCGTTCCACCTCGCGCCATCCCCAGCCCTCGGCGCTCCAGACGTCGCGCTCGCGGTAGCCGCCCGCGTCGACAAATGCCACGTACTCCGCGTTCGTCACGAGTGCGCGATCGATTCGAAACGGTGGGAGCTCGACGACGTGGGCGGGCCGCTCGTTGTCGTACGCCCAGGGGTGAGTGGAGCCGAGTGTGACCGGCCCGCCGGGGACAGTGACCTCGCCGCTCGCGCCGACCTCGCTCGGCCCCTGAGGCGCCGGACCAGGCAAGCCCGCAAGCGTGAGCGTCTGCGCCATCGTCTCGATGTGCTGGAGCTCGTGCTGCACGACCATCCCCACCACGAAACCCCGCTCGAGCAGTGGGTCGCCGTCGTCAAGCGAAAGTTCTGGGAGGAGCGCGAGGACGGCTTCGCGGACCGCCTTTAGATAGGCGCGCGTCACCGGCGGTGAAAGGATCGGCAGCCGGGCGCGCTCCGTGCGCGTATGGGCGAACGAATCGTAGAGCTCGTCGTACTCCGGCGACACCGCGCTCCGTCCGCCGACGCGTCGCAGGAGCCA
>JBBWZE010000209.1:0-6758 GCA_039648845.1 Actinomycetota bacterium
CCGATGTCGCGCAGCTCCTGCGCGAGCATCTTGCCGAGGTCGAGCTGCTTCGCGGTGCTCGGGTAGGTCTCGGAGTCGCCGTCCGACTGCGTGTCGACCTGGACGTAGCGCAGAAACCGGCCGAGCACGTCGTCGGCGAGCTCGGCGGCGAGCGGTGTCGGATAGCGCGGATCAGCCAAGAGCGGCCAGACCTCGGTAGAGCTCGGATGCGGCCGCGACCGCGCGATCGATGTCCTGGACGCGCAGACGCTCGTTGGGCGAGTGGACGTTGCTCTCGCGCAGCGCGAAGCCCGTCCCGATCGTTGGAATGCCTTTCGCTGCGAGCGCCGGGTAGATCGGCAGCGTGCCGCCGACACGCACGAGCAGCGGGCGCACTCCGGTTGCGTTCTTGAAGGCTTCCATTCCGAGCTGGATCGCGGGCGAGTCCGCAGAGAAGACGCCTGGTGCCGCCGAATTCTCGCGGGTCAGCTCCACCTCCGCCGCGCCGGGCATCGCCGCGCGAATGAGCTTCTCCGCCGTCGCCGCGATCGTCTCGGGATCCTGCCCAGGCGCCAGCCGGATCGTGAACCGCGCCTCGGCCTCGACGATCAGCGTCGTGTTGACGAACTCCGGCTTGCCGCCGCGAATGCCGTTCACGTCGAGCGAGGGCTCGGCCCACGTGCGGTCGTAGAAATCTTCGGCCGCGTTCGCGTCGAGTGGCGTCGCGCCCGCGTCGTCGAGCATCTCCCAGCCCTTTGGCAGGCTCCTGAGACTGTCGACCTCGGCCTGGCTCAGCGGTGTCCTACCGACGCGGAGGGCGTCCGGTAGCAGTCCGTCACGCGCGGTCACAGCCGACAGTCCCTGCATCAGCACGTGGATCGCGTTGAGCGCTGCACCGCCGTAGTACCCGGAGTGCATGTCGCGCTCGCCCGTCCTCACCTTCAGATGGAAGGCCACGAGGCCGCGCGTCGCGAGCCCGAACTCCGGCTGCTCGGCGCGCGTCATCCCACCGTCGAAGATGATGCAGACGTCGGCGCCGCGCTCGTCCGCCTCGAGGAAGTCCACGACCGAGTGGCCGCCGATCTCCTCCTCGCCGTCCGAGACGACCCTGATGTTCACCGGCAGCGCGTTCTGCTCCCGCAGCAGCTGGGCGGCCTTCAGGAGCGTGTAGAGCTGACCCTTGTCGTCTGCGATGCCGCGCGCGTAGTACCACCCGTCGCGCTCCGCGAGCTCGAACGGGGGCGTCTCCCAGAGCTCGAGCGGCGCGGGCGGTTGAACGTCGAAGTGGCCGTAGATCATCACGGTCGGTGCGTTGCCGCCGCCGTTCGCGTTCGCGGGAATGTCGCCGATGACGAGGTCCCGCTCGCCGTACGGGACTAGCTCGGCCTCCCCACCCGCGCGCTTGACGAAGTCCCGCACCCACTCGGCGGCGCGACGCACATCATCCTGATGCGCCGGATCCGCGCTGACGCTCGGAATCGCGATGAACTCGCGCAACTCGTCGACCCATGTCTGTTCCACGGGCGCGGAGTCTAAGGAAAGCGGGCCGCCCCGCGTGCGCGAGGCGGCCCGGCTATGGCGTTAGGGCGTCGAACCGATCCAGCTTCCACGGCCGGTCACGAGGTCGTAACCGACACGGGTGCTCGCGCCGTTGTTCCCGGAGGTGATATCGCGGTACGTGATGCTGTTCCCGTACACGTATGGCGAATCGACGACGGACGCCGAGGAGGCCGCGGCGCGGCCCGCCCACATCGGCGAGGAAGCGCTCGTCCCGCCGACTCTGAACCACCCCTGCTGACCCTGGTACCGCGTGGTGTCATAGACCGACACTCCCGAGGCCGGGTCGGCATCGAGCGAGACGTCCGGGGTGGCACGCTTGCCGGCACACCCGACCTGTCCGTACTGCGAGAAGGAGGACTGGGCACTCGTCGCAGTCTCGTAGAGGCTGCAACCGCCGCCGGAGCCGCTCCAACCCGTCTCCGACAGGAAGGTCGAGCCGGAGAAGTTCAGCGTCGTGCCCCCGACCGAGATGACGCTCGGCGATGCCGACGGGTATTGCGCCGGAGTGCCGCTGTCACCCGAGGAGACGAAGAAGCTGACGCCGGGCTGCTGGAAGTGCGAGTCGTACAACGATTCGCCGCTGAACTCCGGGCCGCCCCAGCTGTTCGACACGTAGTTGGCCTGCGCCTTCGCATAGTCCTCGGCAGCCAGGAGATTCGCGAAGCTGTTCGTCGTCGCTTCGACTAACAGGATGTGGGCACCCGGCGCGATCGCATGCGCCCACTGGATGTCGAGCGAGATCTCGAGCGCCCAGCCCGCATCCTTGCGCGGATAGCTCGCGCCGCCGGACTGGTTGACCTTCCCGAAGCAACCGTTCTGGGTCGTGCACTGTGGCAGGCCGTACTCGCTGCTGAAGACGGCGAGGTCGCTTTCGGCTGTCGGATCGTCGTACGCGTCGACGATCGCGATCGTCTTCCCCGTCCCGGCCGTCGAGCTGGTCGAGTAGTTGTAAACGGACTTGATCGTCGCCGGAGACAGTCCTGTCGGCGACGTCGAAGCGTTCGGGTTTCCTCCTCGGTCGGTCACGACGAGCGCGTGGCACGTCGCGGTTCCCACCGGCGAGCCGGGACAGACCGGGGCCGACGAATTCGCGTTCGCAGCACCTCCGCCTCCCGCCACGGCGAGCGCCAGGCCGAGAGCCGCGAACAACGCGGAAGCCTTCCTCATGTGAACCCCTTTCTGGTGTACCTCGGAGCGGGCCAGTGTGCCCTCGTTCGGGCGGGACCGCAATACCCCGGCGACGCGCCTCTTCCTGCTTGCGGGTGGGTCAGGCCACCTCGCGCAGCTTGACCGCGTCGGCGAGGGCCCGGAGCTTCTTCAGGCTCTGGTTCTCGATCTGGCGGATGCGCTCGCGGGTGACGTTGAACGTCCGCCCGACCTCGTCCAGCGTCCTCGGGTGCTGGCCATCTAGGCCGTAGCGCAGCTCCAGCACCTGACGCTCCCGGCTCGACAGCGTGCCGAGGATCTTGCGCAGCGTCTCCTTGCGCATCGTGATCTCGGCTTCCTCGTCCGGCAACGGCAGGTTGGCGTCGGTGAGGAAGTGCCCGAACTCCGACTCGTCCTCGTCACCGACCGGCTTCTCGAGCGACACCGGCGTCTGGGCGCTGCGGCGGATGTGCTCCACCTCGTCGCCCGTGAGATCGAGGTCCTTGCCGATCTCGATGGAGGTGGGCTCGCGCCCGAGCTCGGCGCGGAGCTTTCGCTCGGAGCGAACGATCTTGTTCAGCTTCTCGACCACGTGCACGGGCATGCGAATCGTGCGCGCCTTGTCGGCAAGCGCTCGCGCGACGGCCTGGCGGATCCACCACGTCGCGTAGGTCGAGAACTTGAAGCCCTTGCGGTAGTCGAACTTCTCAGCCGCGCGAACAAGGCCGATTGTCCCCTCCTGGATCAGATCGAGGAAGGGCAGACCCTGATTTCTGTACTTCTTGGCGATCGAGACGACGAGACGAAGGTTGGCCTCGACCATCTCCTGCTTTGCGCTGTGGTCACCCCGCTCGATCCGCTTGGCCAGCTCGACTTCCTGAGCGGCGGTGAGGAGATCGACCTTGCCGATGTCCTTGAGGAAGAGCTGGAGCGCGTCCGTCGAGACCTCACGAGGCGCCTCAACCGGCTGCTCCTCTTCCTCCTCGACTGCGACGACCTCGATCTGCAGCTCCTCGAGAGCGTGGTAGAAGTCGTCGATCTGAGCCGGCTCGAGATCGAGCTCGTCGAGCGCGAGGGCGATCTCGTCGGCACTGAGATGCCCGTTCTCTTTCCCCGTTTCCAGGAGCGTTTTCGCGTCATCCGTCTCCAAAAGATCGGTGACGGTCTTCGGTGGTGCTACGGCTACCTCGGTTGCGCTCACTCCGTTCCCCCCTCCGGGACGGCGTTTTAGCGATGCCGCACTGTGCCAGCTGGATCGGACGGGCGCTATAGGCCGAACGGCTCATTTTTGTGCCGAATGGTCCTAGCCTAGCGACCCGCCTTGAGAAGCGTTTCGGCCCTCTTTCCAAGGGGGGTTCGTGGGCCTTGCGCACGGGCGAGGGCAAGCTCGCGACGAGCACGAGTCATGTCTCCGAAATAGATGAGCAGGAGTCCGAGGTGGAAACGCACGGTCTGAGCACGGGGAAAGCGACGCGCGAGGGGCCCGAGCCGCGAGAAAGCCAGGGCCGGGCGGTCCTTGTCGTACAGACCCACGGCCGCGGCAGTCAGCGCCTCGGGGTCGCTCGGCGCAGCCTCGACCGCCGCCCGGAACTCGCGCTCCGCCGAGATCGGCCGCAAGACCTGCTGGTAGGCCGAGCCCCGAAGCAGGTGAGCCTGGACGACGTTCGTGGCCTGAGTGAAGCTCGGCACGAACGGCGGCAGCCCTGGCGCGCTCCCGGGATGACGGAGATCCTGGGCGCGGACGGCCGACGGGGAATCCGGCTGAACGCGCTCCGCGGCCTGCCAGGCGCGCGTTGCATCGGCCTGCTGGCCGGAGAGAGCGAGCGTCAGGCCGAGCTCGAGCTGGACGAGCGCGCTGTGCGGATAGCGTGCCGCGAGGATCCGCAGCCGGCGGGCCGTGCCTGCGGGCCACGCCTTCAGCGCATCGCGCACCTGCCGGGCGACTTCAGGCCGGGCTGTCGGATCTGCAGCGAAAGGCGGCGGCTTGCTCGGCTGCCGCTGGACGTCGCTTCGGGTTGCGAGCGTCACGCCGACGACGGTTCCCGCGGCGGCCGTCGCGGCGAGCCCGACGACGATCCACACCCTGACTCGCGCGCTCATCGCAGCCGACGCTAGCTCACGTGCGCAAAGCTATATTTCCTATAGCGATGCCCACGTATCGAGAGCTACTGCAACAGACCCGGTCCGAGATCTCCGAGATCGATGCGACGCAGGCCAGGGACCGGATCGAGTCCGGCGACCCCGTCGTCGTCGACGTCCGCGAGCAGGACGAGTGGGACGAGGGCCACATCGCAGGCGCTGTCCACGTCCCGCGCGGGCATCTCGAATCCCGCATCGAGCGATTGGCGCCGGACACCGCCCGCCCCGTCGTCATCTACTGCTCGGCGGGCAACCGCTCGGCCTTCGCCGCCAAGACGCTGACGGAGCTCGGCTACGAGGACGTCGTGTCGCTCGCGGGCGGGTTCACCGACTGGAAGCGCAACGGGTTCCCCGTGCAGCTGCAGGCCGGGCTGGACGCTCCGCGACGCGCGCGGTACAGCCGTCACCTCCTGATCCCGGAGGTCGGCGAGCAAGGGCAGCTGAAGCTGCTCGACTCGAAGGTCTTGCTCATCGGCGCCGGCGGCCTCGGCTCACCCGCGTCGCTCTATCTCGCGGCCGCCGGAGTCGGCCGCATCGGGGTCGTCGACGCCGACGTCGTCGACGAGTCGAACCTGCAGCGCCAAATCGTCCACTCGACCGAGTCGCTCGGCGAGCCGAAGGTCGAGTCCGCGAAGCGCACGATCGAGGTGCTCAATCCTGACGTTGAGGTGGTCCCCTACAAGGAGCGCCTCACCTCCGAGAACATCGAGCGCATCCTGGCCGACGGCTGGGACGTGATCGTCGACGGCGCCGACAACTTTCCGACGCGCTACCTCGTCAACGACGCATCCGTCTGGCACAAGATTCCCGTCGTCCACGGGTCGATCTACCGCTTCGAAGGACAGGTGACGGTCTTTCAGCCGCACCAAGGTCCCTGTTACCGCTGCCTTTTCCCCACGCCGCCGCCGCCGGAGCTCGCGCCGTCGTGCGCAGAGGGTGGCGTGCTCGGCGTGCTGCCCGGTGTGATCGGCTCGCTGCAGGCAAGCGAGGCGCTCAAGCTCGCACTCGGGATCGGCGAGCCGCTGATCGGCCGGCTGCTGCTCTTCGACGCGCTCACTGCGACGTTCGACGAGGTGAAGCTACGCCGTGACCCGGACTGCCCGGTGTGCGGAGAGCAGCCGACGATCACGGAGTACATCGATTACGTCGAGTTCTGCGCCGGAACACGAGAGCCCGCATGACTACCCGAGAAAAATGCTTCGCATTTTTCGCGGGTAAGGGTTTGTCCCTTCGCTGCGCTCGGGAGATGGGGAAATGACCAAAGTCAGAATTCCGCCGACGTTGCGCGAGCAGGCAGGAGGCCAGCGTGAGCTCGCCGCCGAGGGCGACACGGTTCGCGAGCTGCTCGAGGACCTGATGGGACGCTTCCCCGCGCTGCGCACGCAGCTCGTTGAGGACGGTGACATCGCGCCCTTCGTCAACGTTTATCTCGAAGGCGAAGACGTGCGCACGCTCGACGGCCTGGAGACCGAAGTGCGTCCCGGGTCGACCGTCATCCTGCTACCGGCCATGGCCGGTGGCTAATTCCGGCTGAGGATTAGATCTTCGCTTCGCTCGATGAAGTCGAGAACGGCAAAGAATCTCCTCGAGCTCGTCGGCAACACCCCGCTCGTCGAGCTGCAGCCCGTCGGCGACGTCCAGGTCTACGGGAAGCTCGAGGGCCAGAACCCGACCGGTTCGATCAAGGACCGGATCGCCAAGGCAATGATCGAGGCGGCCGAGGCGTCCGGCGAGCTGGAGCCCGGGCGCGGACTGCTCGAACCGACGAGCGGCAACACTGGCATCTCGCTTGCGCTCGTTGCCAAGGTGAAGGGGTATCCGCTTACCTGCGTGATGCCCGAAAACGCAACTGAGGAGCGGAAGCGGCTGCTCAGGCTTTTCGGCGCCGACATCGTGTTCTCACCCGGGGACGAAGGCTCGAACGGTGCGGTGCG
>JBBWZE010000213.1:0-3869 GCA_039648845.1 Actinomycetota bacterium
ACGTACTCAAAGGAAGCCCAGCAAATGATCGCAAAGAGGGCGTCGTAGAGGGCGAGGAAGCCGACGTATCTGCCGGGGTCGCTGGTGACGCTGGCGCCGACCCCACCGACGATGATGGGAATCGCGAGCGGAAGGAAGAGGAGCGGCAGGAGGAGCTCGCGCGCACGGCTGGCGGCAGCCATCGCCGCGAGCAACGTCCCGACGGCGGCGATGCCGACGTCGGCGAGGGCAATCCCGCCGATCATCGCGCCACCGATTCCGCCGAAGAAGAGCGCGAAGGCGGGCAGCGCGACGAGCTCTGCAAGCACGAGGAAGGCGAGGACCGACAGCGCCTTGCCCAGCCAGATCGCACTACGATCGCTCGGCGCCAGCACGAGCCCGTCGATGACGCCTTGTTCGCGCTCGGCGGCGAACGCACGGGAGAGGCCCAGGAGCGCGGTGAAGACGATCGCGACCCAGAGCAGCCCCTTCGCCGCGAGTTCGGATGAGTCGCCCGGAAGGACGAAATGGAACACGACGAGGGTGGAGACCACGAACAGCAACATCGCCGGCAGCGTGTCGCGCGCTCGAAACTCGAGCAGGAGGTCTTTCCGCGCAAGCGCTCCGACGTCGGCGAGATACATCATGCGAGAGCGAGCTTCGACGAGGCGAAGCGCTCGATGCGCGCGGGATCGTGTGTTGCAACGACGAACGCGCGGCGCGGGAGCGCTTGTTCCAGTTCACGGTCCAGCAGTGCGGCGCCTTCCTCGTCAAGCGCGCTGTAGGGCTCGTCGAGGACGAGCAGGTCCGGGCCGTGCAGGAGCGTGCGGCAGAGAGCGAGCCGTTGCAGCATGCCGCGCGAGTAGGCATCGGCGCGCACGTGCCGCGCGTCCCAAAGGCCGAAGCGCTCGAGCAGCATGCCGACCCGCTCGCGCCGTTCCGCGACGCGGTAGAGGCGGCCGTAGAGATCGAGGTTCTCGAGTGCGGTGAGCTCGCGGTAGACGAGCGGCTCGTGCGCGAGGTAGCCGATCCGTCCGCGGTCGAGCGTGACGTCGAGCTCGCCGGCCGACGGGACCGCGAGCCCGGCACAAAGCCGGAGGAGCGTGGTCTTCCCGGATCCGTTCGGCCCGGTGACGAGGAGGAACCCGTCGGGCGCAACCTCGAACCCGACGCCGCGCAGAACGCGCTTGTCGCCGTACCGCTTCTCCAACGCCCGGGCCCGAATCATCATGCCACTGTAGTCGCGCCCAGCGTGAGCCACAGCGCGGTACGCGTCCCTACCGGACGAGGCTGACCGTCACACGCCTGGGACTGTCCCCGACATGGATGCCGGTGACATGGCCGGGACTCGCGCAGTTGGACATGGACTTCGAGCCGAAAGTATTGACTTCTCGTCCACAGGCGGCCCTCGTGGACATGGGAGCCGATCGCTCGCCTCGTAGGTTGCGTCGATGCCGAGGATGCCTCGATCCCTCTTTCCGGACGGGCTCTTTCATGTCACCACCCGCGGGGTCGCGAAGATGCCGATCTACCACGACAACAACGACCGCCGAAATTTCCTCAGCCTGCTCGCGTTCGCGGTCGACCGGCACGAGTGGACGTGTCAGGCCTTCTGCCTGATGACGAACCACTACCACCTGGTGCTCGACACGACACGCGAGAATCTCTCCGACGGCATGAAGATCCTCAATGGCGACTACGCCCAGGGGTTCAACTTCAAATATGGGCGCTGGGGCCACGTCTTCGGTGACCGCTTCTGGTGCAGGCCGCTGAACGAGGGCGAGCTCGTGCAGGTCTGCGCCTACGTGATGGAAAACCCCGTCCGCGCCGGCCTGTGCAAGCGGCCCGCCGACTGGCCCTGGAGTGCCTGCCGGTTCGAGCTCGGCTAGAGCGCGGCTTCGGCCAGCACGAACGCAAAGAACACGACGCTGATCACGCCGTTCACCGTGAAGAACGCTGCATCGAGGCGACGGAGATCACCCGGCTTCACGAGCGAGTGCTCGTAGGCGAGCAGCGCTCCGACCGCCGCGACGCCGATCCAGTACGGCCAGCCGAGGTGGAGACCGACGCCCACCGCTGCGAGCAACGCCACCGTCAGGACGTGCAGCAGGCGCGCGCCCCAGAACGCACCCTCCACGCCGAAGCGCACCGCGACGGAGTGCAGGCCCTGCTCGACGTCCAACTCCCGATCGAACAACGAATAGAACACGTCGAAGCCGGCGATCCAGACCGCGACTGCACCGCCGAGCGCCCACGCTTCCCACGGCAGCCGTCCCGTGATCGCAACCCACGCGCCGACCGGCGCGAGCCCGTCGACGATCCCGAGCCAGATGTGGCTGAGCCAGGTGAAGCGCTTCAGGTACGGATACACGACGAAGCCGACGATCGGGATCGGCCAGAGCCACCGCACGATCGGATCGAGCTGGAAGCACGAGACGATGTAGAGCGCGAGCGCGAGCGCACAGAAAGCCGTGACCTGCACGCGCGAAAGCCTTCCGGCCGGCAGCTCGCGATCGGCCGTGCGCGGGTTGCGAGCGTCGATCTCCGCATCGATCGCGCGGTTCAGTCCCATTGCAAGCGAGCGCGCACCGAGCATCGCGAGCGTGATCCAGACGAGATCATGCCCGGACGGAATGCGATGCACACAGAGCAACGCGCCGATGTAGGCGAACGGCAGCGCAAAGACCGTGTGCTCGATCTTCACGAGCGACGCGAAGCGCCGGGGAAGCGCGGCTACAACTGTCACGTCTGCTGATGCTCGGAACGGCCCCCGGCGATCAGGTCGATCGCATGCTTCAACGCAGGCTTGATCAGCTCGAAGCCGTCGCGGCACCCGCCGGGAGATCCCGGAAGGTTCACGATCAGAGTCTGCCCGCGAACGCCGGCGAGACCGCGGCCGAGCAGCCCGTGGGGCGTCTTCCTGATCGCATCTGCACGGAGAGCCTCGGCGATCCCCGGCACGTTTCGGTCGATCACGGAGCCGGTCGCCTCGGGCGTGAAGTCACGAGGCGACACCCCGGTGCCGCCTGTCGTCAGAACCACGCGCGCGTCCGTGGACAAGGCGCGCAACGCCGCCGCGATCTGCGGCCGCTCGTCGGGAACGACTCGATGCTCGACCTCGTACCTCTCGCCCTCCAGGAGCTCCACGAGGAGCGCGCCGCTCTCGTCCTCGCGCTCGCCCGCCGCGACGCCGTCGGAGATCGTCAGGACGGCGGCCTTCACGCGGGCTCCTTGGCCTTCTCGACCAGCGTGATCTCCGTGATGGCCATGCCCTTGTCGATCGCCTTCGCCATGTCGTACAGGGTCAACGCCGCAACGGAGACCGCGGTCAATGCCTCCATCTCCACGCCGGTCTGCGCGGTCGTCTCGGCGACCGCCACGATCGCTACACCCTCCGCGTCGATCTCGAGGGAGACCTCGACGTTGGACAACGAAAGCGGATGGCAGAGTGGAATCAGCTCGCTCGTACGCTTGGCGGCCATGATCCCGGCCACCTGTGCGGTTGCCAACGCGTCGCCCTTCGGCAGCTCGCGCAGTCGCCGCGCCGTCTCCGGCGCCATCCGCACGACGCCGCGTGCCACTGCACGACGCCGCGAAAGCGGCTTGCCGCCCACATCCACCATGCGAACGTCACCGGCCTCAGTGACGTGGCTCAACTCGCCCATGCCGTGTTCGATCCTAACTACGGCCGGGCGAAGCCACGCTGTCGAACGCGGCGAGCAACGTATCCGTCCATCGGTTCAAATCGTGCTCGTGCACGTGCGCGCGAATGGCGTCGAGCCGCTCGTGCCGCTCGCCGGCGTCCATCGACAAGGCTCGACCAATCGCTTCTCCCTGCCCCGCGACGTCGAACGGGTTCACCGTCAGCGCCCACTCGCCCAGCTCGGCAT
>JBBWZE010000226.1:0-3123 GCA_039648845.1 Actinomycetota bacterium
CGCCGCACCTCGAGGAGATCCTCCAGTACGAGGGCGCGCACACCGTCGCCGCCGTGATCCTCGAGACGATCGTCGGGACGAACGGCATCATCGTGCCGCCCGACGGCTACCTGCAGGCGATCCGCGAAGTCTGCGACCGCCACGGCATCCTGCTGATCGCCGACGAGGTGATGGCGGGCTTCGGGCGCACGGGCAAATGGTTCGGCGTCGACAACTGGGACGTCGTGCCGGACATCCTCACCGTGGCGAAGGGCATCAACTCGGGCTACGTCCCGATCGGCGCGATGATCGTCCGGAAGCCGATCGCGGAGTGGGTCCGCGACAAGTACTTTGCCGGCGGGCTCACGTACTCCGGCCATCCGCTGGCTTGCGCGTCGGCCGTTGCGTCGATCGAGGCTTTCAAAGAGGAGGGCATCGTCGAGAACTCGGCCGAGATGGGTGGAGCCTTCGCCGAGAAGCTGCGTGACCTGCAGGACCGGCACCCCTCGATCGGAGACGTCCGTGGGCTCGGCTGCTTCTGGGGGATCGAGCTCGTCAAGAATCGCGAGACGCGCGAGCCGCTGGTGCCGTTCAACGCGACAGGCGAGGCGTTGGCACCGGTGGCACGTGTCGCGAAAGCCGCCCTCGAGCGCGGCCTCTACCTGATGACGCACTGGAACGTGATCATCGTCGCCCCACCGCTCACGATCACGCGCGACGAGATCGACGAGGGCATCGGGATCCTTGATGAAGCACTCTCGATCGCGGACGAGTACGCAGCCTGACGGCTAGCGACGTCGACCTCATCGTCCTCGCCTACGTCGCCGGACAGGATGTCCCACTCGAGGGCGACGAACGGAACGCCGCGCTGCGACGCGCCCTGTTCGTCTTCGCCGCCGGGGGAGCGCTCAATCGCGATCCGGCACTCGACGATCCGGCCGTGATCGAGCTGGCCGGGGACCTCGACTCGAAGGAACGCCGCGTGGCGCTCGCGGCGGCAATCGAGCGCCTGGATGCGGATGCAGATGCGCTCGAGCGGCTGCGCGATCCCGAAACAGCCTGGCGGGCCTACGCCTGCGCTTTGCTCGCCGATGCGCTGGGTGAAGACGAAGACGAAGCTTGACTGCGTCGAAATAGCGTCCTTCAATGAGTCACATGACGGAAGAAAAGCGCTCAGGCGGCGACCGGCGCTCCGGTAGCGACCGTCGTTCCGACCAGGACCGTCGCGAGCGTGACGCCGGTCCGCCACCGGAGGGCGATCGTCGCGCCAACGAGACTCGTCGTTCAGATCAGGAGCGACGTTCCGGCAAAGATCGGCGGCGCGAGCACTAGCGCCATTCGGCGAGCGCGGCGGCGACCTCGTCCATCGAGTTGCACACCTTCCCCGCCGCTTCGATGCAACCAAGCACGAACAGATTCAAACCGTGGCCTTCGTGACGGAGCGTGCCGCGGAGATCCGTGAGCAGCCCGACGATGCCCTTCTTGCTCGAGTCGGCCTGCATCAGCGCGTAGAAGATGCCGATCTCGCAGGCCGTGCCGTCGTCGACCATCGGGCCGTCGAGTACGGCAACCACGGCGTCCGCATCCGCTAGGCCCTTCCAATCTTTCGCAAAGATCGAGGCTGCCGAAGTATCGCCCGTCGCCAGAGCATCCTCGTGCGGGACGAAGACGTCGATGCCGTCGCTGCGCAGACGCGCAGCGCATTCGTCGATGAATGACCGCTCATACGGAGTGAAGAGCGGTCCCGCGAAGTAGACCCGCACCGAACAACCCTAACCCGAAGACGAAGGCGGCAGCCCGAAGGCCACCGCCCGATTCAGAACGAGTGACAGTCGCTACTTAACGCCCGACGAAACCGAGCAGAGCGAGGACGAGCACGACGATAAGGATGATCCACAAAATGCTCACCTGTGCCTCCTTGGTAGCTGCACCGTCTAAACGAGGAAAGTGACGCTTCGGTTACGGGAGGTATCGAGTGCCCGGGAAGCGGGCGATCGCTATTCCGGCCGTAAGAGGCTCGCGAGCACCGTGAGCACGAGCACCGCAACCGCGGCGCTGAACCCGATTCCAGCCGTGCGGAGGCTGAACGCATGCGCGGCGACACCGACACCGATCACCGGCAGCGAGAGGCCGACGTACATGACCACGAAGAAGCTCGAGGCGGTCTCGCCGCGGTGCTCGACCGGCGCGCGCTGGTTGATCGCAGCGAGACCAGCGCCGATCACGAGGCCCTGGCCGAGACCGACCACGGACGCGGCGGCGATCAGCGCGGCTAGTGACTCGATCCCGAGCGCCAGCGCGAGCAGGCCGACCCCTCCGGTCAGGAGCACGCAGCCGGAGATGAGGGCCCGGCGGTCCGAAAGGCGTGAAACGACCAGCTGACCGACGATCGAGGCGCTGAAGAGGATGAAGACGACCGCCCCGGCAAGGGCATGACTCGTCCGGTCGAGGATCTGGCCGAGGAAGACCGGCGCTACGGAGCTGAAGACCCCCGCAACCGCGAAGCTGCCGAAGCCCGCGGCGGCACCACGAAAGAAGACACCTCGCACCTCCGCCGGCACCTTCAACCGCTGCAGTCGAAGCCGGAACGCGGTGCGCTGCACCGTCTCCGGCGTCATCAGCAGGCCGAGAAAGGCCGGCGCGAGCAATCCGAGATCGACGATGAAGGGCAAGCGGAGCGGTGACCTGCCGTAATCGGCCAGCAGGCCGGCGAGCAACGTGCCGAGCCCCAGGCCGCCCAGGTTCACGATCACTGCGACGAAGCTTGCCAACCGCCTGCGCCCTCCGGGCGCGAGGTCGACGAGCATCGCAGTCGCAGTCCCGGTGAACACGCCGGCGGAGAAGCCGGAGGCGATTCTCCCGGCGAAGATCGGCACCAGCGACTCGGCGAACAAGAACAGGAACGCACTCGCCGCCGAGAACGCGAGCCCGATCAACAGCACCGGCTTGCGGCCGATCTCGTCCGACAGGTTCCCGAAGACGAGCAGGCCCGCGACCACTCCGACGGCGTAGACGCCGAAGATGACCGTCACCATCAGCTCGCCGAAGGAGTAACGCTGCTCGAAGAGCGGGTAGAGCGGCGTCGGCAGCGTCGTTCCGATCATCGTGGCGAGGAACGCATAGGCGACGAGCACGAAACCGACG
>JBBWZE010000272.1:0-9997 GCA_039648845.1 Actinomycetota bacterium
GCTCGACAAGGTCGAGCAGCACGGTGAGACCCGGCGCCGTCAGTTCGCCGCGTACGACGAGGCCGTCGCGGAGCTCCCCGGAATCACGGCGCTCACGCGCGACGACCGCGACGTGCACGCGCTGCACCTGTACGTCGTGCGTGTCGATCCGGGGAGCGCGGGTGCAACGCGCGACGAGTATCAGTGTGCGCTCGCCGAGGAGAACATCGCGACGTCGATTCACTTCCTCCCCGTCCACAAGCTCACCTTCTACCGGGAGCGGTTCCCCGACCAGCCGGCCTTGCCGGTTGCGGAACGCGCAGGCGACGAGATCCTCTCGCTCCCGCTCTCGCCGGCGCACTCCGACGACGACATCGCCGACGCCGTCGCGGCGTTGCGGCGCGTGCACGATCGCTTTACGGGATGACGCGCAGGCGTCTCGTCAGGATCCTCCTGACGCTGGCCGTCACCGGCGGCTGTCTGGCTTACATCCTCTGGCAGCTGAACGTGCGGCGGACGGCGCACATTCTCATCCACTCGAACCTCGGCTGGTTCGCGGGCGCCGTTTTGGTGATGCTCGCCGGCGTGCCGCCGATGGCCTACCGGTGGCAGAAGTTGCTCGAGGCTCGGGGGATTCGCGAGCGTCTCGCCTGGTTGATGCGCTCGTACCTCGTCTCGTACACCGCCGGGCAGGTCTTGCCGACCGCGGTCGGAGGAGATGCGTCACGTGTCTACGAGACCGCGCGCCGGCATTCCGGCAGGCTCGGCGATCTGACCGCGATCGTGTTGCTCGAGCGCGCGCTCGGCGGCGTCGCCACGCTCATTCTCGCCGCGATCGGCTTCGTCCTCGCCGTCGGTCGCTACGACGTTGGGCCTTATCTCTGGATCGAAGGCGCATTCGTCATAGGCACGATCGTCCTGGGGGTTCTGTTCTTCTCGCACCGCGCGCGCGGTCCGCTGCGTCGTTTCGTTCCCTTTCTACGCCGCCTCCGCATCGAGCGGCCGCTGCGTGCTCTCTACGAGGGAGTGCACGTTTTCCGCGGGCACCTCCGGTTGATGACATGGATCTCGGCGCTGACGCTCGCGGTACAGAGCGTCCGCGTTCTGGCGATCTGGATGGCGGGCCGTTCGGTCGGGATCGAGCTCTCGCCCCGTCCCTATTACGTGATGGGCCCCCTGCTCTTCCTCGTCATCCTCGTGCCGTTCACTATCAACGGCCTCGCCGTGCGCGAGGCATTCTTCGTCAGCTTCCTGACGCAGCTCGGGGTGGACAAGGAGTCCGCGCTCGCCTGTGGCTTCCTGTTCTTCGTCGTGACGATCGCCCTCGCGCTTCCCGGCGCGGTGATCCTGGCAGTCGAGAACTTGCGCGGGGTAGCGACCCAGCGCGGCCCTGAGGGATCTATTCATGGAGACCTCAGAGCGGGGGTGAGACGGCCGCGCGGGCAAAGCCCGCACGACCTTTAACGGCGTCGCCGAGTCGACGCCTAGGCCCCGAGCGCCCGAGCTCAGATAGCCTCCGCCGCGGCCATGCGCGTTCTCATCACCGGCGGCGCCGGCTTCATCGGCTCGCACCTCGCCGACCGGCTGCTCGCCGAGGGACATCAGGTTCGCGCGCTCGACAACCTCGATCCGCAAGTTCATCCCGCCGGGGAACGGCCCGACTACCTCGAGGGCGACGTCGAGCTGCAGATGGGCGACATTCGTGACCACGACGCTGTTCGGCAGGCTCTCGACGGCGTGGACGCGGTCGTGCACTTCGCGGCGGCAGTCGGCGTAGGCCAGTCGATGTACGAGATCGAGCGTTACACGTCGATCAACGCCATCGGCGCGGCCGTCCTCCTTGAGGAAGCGGTTGAGCGCCGTGACCAGATCCGCAAGTTGCTGGTCGCCTCGTCGATGTCGATCTACGGCGAGGGCCAGTACCGCAACCCTCGGACGGGCGAGTCGGGGCTCGCGCCCGGCGTGCGGCCCGAGAGCCAGCTCGCGGCGCGCAAATGGGACGTGCTCGCCGACGACGGCACGCCGCTCGAACCCGAGCCGACCGCAGAGACGAAGCTGTTGCGACCGACCTCCATCTACGCGATCGGAAAGCGAGACCACGAGGAGATGGTGCTCGCGGTCGGCGCCGCGTACGGGATGCCGTCGGTGGCGCTCAGATTCTTCAACGTCTACGGCGAGCGTCAGGCGCTCTCCAATCCTTACACCGGAGTCGCTGCGATCTTCTCCTCCCGTTTGCTGAACGACCGAGCGCCGCTCGTCTTCGAGGACGGGGACCAGACGCGCGACTTCATCGACGTGCGCGACATCGCACGTTGCTGCGCGCTCGCCCTGCAAGAGGAAGGCGCCGACGGGCGGACGCTCAACGTGGGCACGGGCCGCCCGACGTCGATCGCAGAGGTCGCCCAGGTGATCGCGCGCGGGCTCGGCAAGGAGATCGAGGCCGAGGTCGTGAACGAGTTTCGCGCAGGCGACATCCGCCATTGCTACGCGGACACGCAGCTCGCCGACGAGCTGCTCGGTTTCCGTGCGGAGATTCCGTTCGAGGCCGGGATGCAGGAGCTGCTCGCGTGGCTCGAGGGGCAGGAGGCGTCAGACTCGGTTGACGCAGCGCGGGAAGCGCTCGTGGCGCGCGGCCTCGCCCGTTAGTGCCCGATCTCAGCGTCTCGATCGTCAACACAGGGAGCCGGGAGCTGCTGCTCGCCTGCCTTGCCTCGCTCGTCGGGACGGGAGCGGAGATCGTCGTGCTCGACAATGCGTCCGAGGATGGGTCCGTGGCCGCCGTGCGCGAGCGCTTTCCCGGCGTTCGGTCGATCGCCCAGCCATATCGCGCAGGGTTCGGCGCGAACCACAACACCGTCATCCGCTCGACGAGCGGACGTTACGTCTACGTTCTCAACGAAGACACGACCGCGGACGACTGGGGCTTCGACGCCCTCACGGCTTATCTCGATGCGCACCCACGCGTGGCCGCGCTCGGGCCGCGGCTCGTCTATCCGGACGGCCGCCTCCAGGACTCGGCGTGGCGGTTCCCGACGCCGCTCGTGAGCACGCTCTCGCTCGCAACGCTTGGACGGCTCGGCGTGACTCAGTCGCGCGGAGACGCGCCGCGGGCCGTTGACTGGGTGATGGGTGCGGCAGTCGTGCTGCGGAGAGAGGCACTCGAGGAGGTAGGCCTGTTCGACGAGGATTTCTTCCTCTATTCGGAGGAGGTCGACCTTCAGGCTCGGCTGCACGGTGCCGGCTGGGAGGTGCACTACTTCCCGGGGGTGAAAGTCGTGCATCACGAGTCGCAATTCAGCGCCGAGATCCCAGAGCGGCGCATCAACGAGATGTGGCGGAGCCGGCACCGCTACTGGCGTAAGCATCACAGCGGCACGGGCGCCCGGATCGCGGCGCTTGCTACCGGCGCCCAGTACGCGGCCCGGGCCCTTCTGTCTCCGGTAGCGCGACGCGACCCGGGGCTCGGAGCGCGTATGCGCTTGCATGCGCACGATGCCTGGCGCGTGACGGGGCCGGGGCTGCGCGAGTTGGCGGATGAATGGAACGGCCGTGTGGGCACTACGCCGCAGCGCTAGCGGCGCGCCGATCCTGCTGCTGTCCCTGCCGCTCCTGGGCGTCGCACGACTGCTGCCTGCCTCCGGCTTTGGGCTCTGGCTCCGCCTCGTCGCAGCATCGCTCGTCTTGCTGCTACCCGGCGGCCTCGTCGCGCGCGCGTTGCGCCTGCGCGGCGCTTCGGCGACCGTAGCCTGGGGCCTCGGCGCCCTCGGGCCCGCGCTGCTGCTGGTCTTCGTCGTGCACAGCTCGATTCTGCTGGCGCTCGTCGTGCTCGGCGTCGTCGGCCTCGTGGCGCTGCCGTTTGCGCTTCGCGTCGTCTCGGGGCCGCCCGCATGGGACACGCTGGCGATTGCGTTTCTCGGGCTCGCGTTCGGCATCTCGCTCTGGCGCGTGGCGGGTGTGGTCAGCGGCGACGCGCTCTTCCATCTCGGCCGCGTGCAGAAGCTCTATTCGTTCGGTGACCTGCACGTGCGCTCCGTGGACGAGTTCGCCGACGGCGGCCTTCACCCGGGATATGCCTTTCCGCTCTGGCATGCATTCCTCGCCCTCGTCGCGAAGGTCGGCGGGGTCGGCCCCACGCAGGTAATGCTGCACGAGCCGAGCGCCATCGCTCCGGTCGCGTTCGCCGTCGTGTACGAGGCGGGCCTCGCATTGTTCCGTTCGGCCTGGCTGGGCGCGGCGGTGCTGGCCGCGACCGTCGCAGCCGTCTCGCTGGCACCGGGCCACGGCGGTTCCTTCGCATTGCTGAGTCAGCCGGGGACGCTCGACCGCCACGTGCTCGTGGCCGTGGCGCTAACTCTCTTCTTCCTCTTTCTGCGCCATCCCGGGTGGGCGATCGGTCTCTCGCTTGCCGCCATCGGCGTAGAGGTGCTGCTCGTGCACACGAGCACCGCGGTCTTCCTAGGGATTCCACTGCTTGGCTTCGCGGTCGCTCGCGTGCTCCTGACCCGCAGTGACGCCCGGAGCTCGGCAACGGCTCTCGCCGCACTCTTTCTGCCGGCGGGCGCAGCCCTCGCGTGGCTCCTGCCGCTCGTTCGCGAGACGAAGTCCCATTCACCGCCGAGGGCGGAGCTCGAGCGTGCGTTCGCGAAATACAGCAGCGAGCTGAACGTCGACTCGCTGCACCACTACGCGCTCCGTCCCGAGGTGATCTCGCGGGCCGGCGCCGTCGCAGTCGCAGGGCTCGTGCTCGTCCCGCTCGCTGCGTTCGCCGCGCGGCAGCGCTGGGCGGCCTTCGTGCTCGGCGGAACGCTCGCAGTGCTCGGCATCGAGCTCGTACCGTGGGTGTTCCCGCACTTCGCGGACGCGGTCTCCATCTCGCAGGCGCGGCGTCTCGCCGGATTCGTGCCGCTTCCGTTTGCGCTCGCCGGTGGAGCGGCCGTGCTGACCGGCCTTGCAGGCCCACTCGTGCTTCCCGCCGCGCTCGGCGCGGGGATCGGCCTCCAGCTGGCGTTCCCCGGGGACTTCGGCCCGGGACTGCACGAGGGCGGTCCGGCGCTCGCGACGCTGGTCGCAGCGATCGGCGGAGTGGTCGCGATCCTCATCGGGCTACGGCGGGAGCGCAGGATCGAGGCGCGGAACTGGATCGTCGCTGCCGCGGTCGTGCTCTTCTGCATCCCCGTTGCGGTGCACGGCTTCGGCGACTGGTCACCCGCCGCCTCCGTAGATCGCCATGCGCTGACACCCGGTCTCCTGCACGCTCTCCGTACGAAGGTGCCCGAACGCGCCGTCGTCTTCTCCGATCTCGAGACCAGCTACCGGATCGGTGCGTACGCGCCGGTCTATGTCGCGGCCGCGCCGCCCGCCCACGTGGCGGACACCCCTTCCAACCACCCGTACAGGCGCCGCCTTGCAGTCAACCGCTTCTTCGCCACGGGCGACCTCTCGATCCTCGATCGGTACCACGCCGACTGGCTCGTCGTGGACGAGCAGCGCTTCCACATCCGGGTTCCCTGGAAGCTGGTCTACGACGATCAGCGCTACGCGCTCTACCATCGGGCTTCGTGAAGGTGCTGCTCGTGACGATGTACTTCCCACCATCCGGGGGTGGGGGCGTGCAGCGGCCGCTCAAGTTCGCAACGCATCTTCCGGCGCACGGCATCGAGACCCACGTCCTCGCTCCTGACGATGCGAAGTGGATCCACTCCGATCCCGAGCTCGTACCGCCGACGCAGGCGTGGATCCACCGCGCCCGCTACCTCGGGCCGCGTTCGCGCAAGCTCGCGGACGAGCTGCACGGGCGGCAGGGCCTCGACCGGCTGTCGCGTCAGGCGCGTTCGCTGTCGCGACGCGTGCTCGTGCCGGACGAGAACGTCGGCTGGAACCTGACCGCGATCCCGGCGGCGGTCCGCATTGCGCGGGCCGAAGGCATCGACGTCGTGATCACCACCTCGCCCCCGAACTCGGTGCATCTCATCGGCGCTGCGGTCAAGCGCATCACCGGAGCGCGTTGGGTCGCAGACCTCCGCGACTCCGTCGGCGCTCATCCGCATCGCCGGGTCGAGCGGGCGTCCGTGCGCGCGAAGGAGAAGGTGAGCGAGTCCATTGCGCGCCTGGTGGCCCGCCAGGCGGATGTCATCGTCGCCGCGTCCGAGGCGATTGCCGACGAGGCCCGCGCCCTGGAGCCCGCCGGAATCGTGACGACCATCCTCAACGGCGCGGACTTCGACGACTTCGCCGGGCTGGAGTACCGCCGTGGTGAACGCTTCCGGATCACGCACACCGGGAGCTTTTTCGGAAAGCGCGACCCGCGGCCGTTTCTGACCGCGCTGGCGGAGTCGGGACTGGAAGACGTCGTCGCACGCTTCGTCGGCGACTTCCGCGTGGCCGATCGCGAATGGGCGGAGTCGCTCGGGCTCGGGGACAGGCTCGAGCTGCATCCGTACGTGCCGCGCCGACAGTCGCTCGCCTTGCAGCGAGACTCCGACGCGCTCCTCCTACTCATCCCGGAAGCTGGTGGCCGCGGCCACGGAGTGCTGTCCGGGAAGGTTTTCGAGTACCTCGCGGCCGAGCGTCCCATCCTCGCGGCGGTGCCGGCCGACGGAGCTGCGGCGGAGCTCATCCACGAGACCGGCGCCGGCCTGGTCGCAGCCGCCGAAGACGTGCCCGCCCTGATTGCAGCGCTGTCCGAGCTCCACGCCAGATGGCAGGCCGGCGCGCTGAACGGAACGCCGCTGTCGCCCGACGACCGCGAGCGGCTCGGACGGGCCGCCCGTGTCGAGGAGCTTGCCGAGGTGCTGCGGGGACTCGTATGAAGATCACGGGGACACTCTTCCTCGCGACGCTGTTCTGCGTCACGTGGGAGAAGGTGCAGTGGAACGTCGCGGGCGCCGTCGGGCTTGCAGACATCCTGACCATCATGTTCCTCGTCGCGTTCGCGCTCGAGTGGGGGCGACCCCGCTTTCCCCGTACGACGGTGACGGTGCTCGCCATCTTCGCGGCGCTGCTCCTGATCTACCTGATCGGCTTCTTCAATATCGAGACCAAGCAGTCTCTCGACCAGTGGGGCAAGGGCATGGTGAAGTTCGTTCTCCATTTCCTCTTCCTGGGCGCGGGCGTTGCCTTTCTGGCGCGACGCTCCATGGACTTCTACTGGAAGGCGGTCGCTGCGCTCAGCGTCGGGCTCGTCGTCAACGGTGCCTACGGCGTGCTGCAGCTGCTCGCCGCTCGAGCCGGCACGAATCTGGATCACGTCGTGCTTTCGCCGCTGACGGGCGGTGCCAGCTCGATCAACGTCTACGGCGCGATCGGCGGCACGGCCGTTTACCGTCCGAACGCGCTCACGACCGATCCGAACCATCTCGCGGTAATGCTCTGCATCCCGCTGCTGACGCTGTTGCCTGTCTATCTGCGACTGGAACGAGGGCACCGTTTGCGTGTGCCGGTCGCCGTCCTGCTCGGTTTTCTGTTCCTCGTGATGCTCTCGACACTCTCACGCAGCGGGCTTCTCGGGCTGCTGGCGGGGCTGCTCGTGCTCGCGATCCCGTACCGGCACCGTCTCGTGTCGCGTGCACTCCTCGTGCCGCTCGCCGCCGTCGTCGCGGTCCTCGTCGCCGTCGTGTGGAGCCGCCGTCACTACTTCGAGGTGCTGCTGAAATCACGAGTGCAGACAGGCGGCGGCTCGGAGAACGCTCACTTCGCCGTTTACGACTTCGTTCCCCAGGTCATCCATTCGCACCCGCTGTTCGGCCTCGGGCTGAACACGTTCTCCGTCTACTACGAGTTCGTCACCGGCAAGTCGAACTGGGGGCCGCACTCGTTCTACGTCGCGCTCATCGTCGAGACAGGCCTCGTTGGGTCCCTGGTGTTCCTGCTCTTCCTGCGCTATCTCTTCGTGCGGCTGCGTGCGGCCAGGGAACTCGGGCGCCGGCTCGCCGCAGACGGAGCGGCGCTGGCTCGGCGCGTTCGCCCGCTCGCCTGGGGGATGACGGCCGCTCTTGCCGGGACGATGGCCGCGAATTTCTTCTACCTGACGATGCAGTTTTATTACTTCTACGCGTTCGCGGTATTCGTGCTGGCGCTGCCGATCGTCTTCGGGCGCCGCTTGCAATGATCGCGGCCGCCCGCGAGCGCTTTCGAGTTCGCGGCCCCTCGCAGGCGATCGTGGTCATCGCCGTCCTGGCGACGTGCGTTCTCGTTGGAGTTCGCTATGTGAAAGCGCTGTCGCAACTCAACGACACCGCGTCCAGGAACAGCGCCCTTTCGTTTGAGGACAGAGAGATCGCGGGCGGCAACAGCATCGTCGTCGATCAACGTGCGCCTTACGAGGCGCGCGCGCTGATTCCCCCGGACAGCCCATACCGTGTCGTGGTCGGGAGCCGTCTCCTCGACCGGACGCAGCTCACCGAGGAGTTCGTCACGACCTGGCTCACGTACTTCCTGATGCCTCGTAGACCCGAGCCGGATGCGGACTGGGTCATCTGCTACGGGTGCGACTCCTCGACGCTCGGTGATCACTACGAGCCGGTCTGGCAGGATCGCGAAGGCATCTCGATTGGGCGTTCGCCGTGACTGCCCACTCGATCGCCGGTTTGATCGCTCTCAATCTCTTTCTGCTCGTCGTCGGAGCCGCCGTGCTCTTCGGGCTCCGAGGCTGGGAGTCATGGGGCGAGTTGATTCGCCTCTCCGGCCTTGCGTACATGCTCGGAGTGGCGGCGACCGGGGTAACCCTCGTCATCGAACTCGTGGCCGGGCTCGATTTCTCACTCCTCTCTGTCCTCGCGACCGGCCTGGCCCTGGCGGTCGTCTCGGCTCTGGCCGGCCATGCCCTTGGGCATTCTCTACCGGGGCGGAGGTCCGCTCGGGGACGACTCTCTCTCACAGCCGCCCTCTTCGGTGCGTTGATGATCGTCTACAGCGAGGCCCTCTTCCGCTCCGGCCGGCTCGCGGGGCTCTACGAGTTCGACGGCTGGGCGTTCTGGGTTCCAAAGGGGAAGGCGATCTACTTCTTCGGCGGGCTCGACCGTCAGTTCTTCGAGCAGCTTCCAGGCCCGTCGTATCCACCGCTGGTCCCGGCCTTCGAAGCCACGGCGTTTTCCTTCATGGGATCGGCAGACGTCGTCACGCTCCATCTTCAATTCTGGTTCTTCTTCATCGGCTTCGTCGCCGCGGTGATCGGGCTCCTGAGCCAACGCGTGCCACCGATCCTTCTGTGGCCACCAATCTTGCTCCTTGCCGTCGCGCCGCAAGTCGTTGGTCACGCGCTCTTGGAAGAGGGTGACTTCATTCTCGACGAGTTCTTTGCACTCGCCGCCCTGCTGGTCGGTCTGTGGCTCGTCGACCACAGGCCTTGGCAGCTCGCCGGCATGGTTCTCTTTTCAGCCGCCGCCATGTCGTCGAAGCGAGAGGGCTACCTCCTGGTCGCATGTATCGGCGTCGCAGCCCTCGTTGCGTCATCGCGTCAGGTGCGCCTCATGTGGCCGCCGCTTCTCCTCGCCATCACGACGGCCGTCGCCTTGACCCTTCCCTGGCGCGTCTTCCTCCACGTCCGACACCTCTCGTCGGGAGGAGCGGAGGCTGGAGGACTGGGCCTGTTCATGCACGCCGACCGCGCCTGGCCCTCCCTTCGCCTCGCGACTTCGGCGACGTTCGACTACGACATCTGGCTCATCGTCGCTCCACTGATGCTCCTGGCGATCCTCGGGGCGGCCATGGCCGGGGCAACGCGGCCGGCGGCCTACGCCTCTCTTGTCTTCGCCCTTGCGATCTCGGCCTTCACATGGGTCACGTGGGCCTTCCCGAGCCTTCCGATCACCAAGGAAGCTGCCCTGAATCCCATCGTCCGCCTTACGGGCTCACTGGCGTTCGCGTCGACGGCGCTCATTCCGCCACTTCTCACCTCAGCCTGGCGTGGCCGGGGCTCGGGGGGGATCACATGAGGTCCCGAATACTTCCCTGGGCAATCCTGCTCATCGCCGCGCTTGCTTACCCGCTCGCGGTGGCCGCCGACGGTGGTACGCGGTTT
>JBBWZE010000274.1:0-10974 GCA_039648845.1 Actinomycetota bacterium
GGGCTCCAGAACGCCGTGATGATCTGGGAGTTGGGAACGTAGGCGCGGTCACCGTTCAGGGCGCGCAGCACCGTTGTGCGCAGGCCGAACTGCTCGACGATGCCCGCGGCCTTCGAGGGCTCGATCATGACGAAGTCGCCGACCGCGTACCAGCGTTCGAACGCGATCAGCGCGCCTGCGACGACGTCCATGAGAAAGCGCTGTGCCGCGAACCCGATGATGACGGCTAGGAATGCCGACCCGCCCAGCGCCGCCGCGGGTAGGAAGAATGAGGCGAGCACGATCAAGACGACGATCGCCGTCGCATACGGGATCGCCGTCGCAACCAACACGATCATCGTCTCGCGATTGCGAAGCCGGGTGAGCTCCCGTTCCTCGCTGGGGCGGCGCTGGTCGAGCCTCGACCCTATCCACTTGAGCACCCGCCCGAGGACGACCGCACCTAGAAGGGCGACCACGCCCCAGAGGACTCTCTCGTCGACACCGAGCGCCGCGAGTAGACATGGCACGGTCAGTGAGCGGCGGCTGCGACCCGGCGCCTCCGCGACGTCGCCCAGTCGCGGGCCGCGGTGAACGGCTTCGCGATGTCCTCGAGGGCGCGGCGCTCGGCGGCCACCGCAAGAAAGATCGCCACGATGCCCGCGCCGATCATCAGTGCGGCGCCGAGCAGGTAGCCGTAATTGACGTTCGTCTTGCTGTGTGTTGCGATCAACGCTCCGAAGATCGTCGGTGAAAGCGCCGCGACTCCCGTGCCCGCGGAGTAGAACAGCGCGATCGCCATCGCGCGCGCCTCGAGCGGGAAGAGCTCGCTCACGGTGAGGTAAGCAGCGCTCGCCCCCGCCGAGGCGAAGAAGAAGATGACGCACCAGCAGATCGTCATCGTCGTCGCGCTCAGCACATCCTGTGTGAAGAGCACGCCCGTGATGATCAGGAGCAAGCCGGAGAGGATGTAGGTCGAGGAGATCATCACTCTTCGCCCGACCGAATCGAACAACGGCCCGAGGACGAGAGGTCCGGCGATGTTCCCCACGGCGAACGGGATCAGGTAGAGCGGCGCGCTCGAAGACTTCACGCCGAAGAAGTCGTGCAGAACGAGCGTGTACGTGAAGAAGATCGCGTTGTAGAGAAATGCCTGCCCGATCATCAGCGACAGCCCCAATACTCCACGCGAGGGATAATTCTTGATCACGTATTTCGAGATGTCGACGAAGTTGATGTGGCGGCGCTGCTCGATTGCGATCGGTTCGCCTTCCGGCTCGGGCAGCTGCGGGTGCGTCTTGCGGACCTGCTCCTCGATCTCCCCGACCACCCTCTCTGCTTCGTCCGCGCGCCCGTGCGTGAGCAGCCAGCGCGGGCTCTCGGGAATGAACCGCCGGATCGTGAGGATGCCGAGCGCCAGGATCGCGCCGATGAGGAAGCCGAGCCGCCAGCTGATCGACTCGCGGATGTTCGACAAGAACTCGTAGGAGATGAACGCCGCCGCCGCGGTTCCGAACCACCAGCTGCCGTTGATCGCCAGGGCGACGCGACCGCGGACCCTGGCGGGGATCAGCTCGTCGATAGCCGAGTTGATCGCGGCGTACTCGCCGCCGATGCCCGCGCCGGCAAGGATGCGGAAGATGGCGAGACTCCAGAAGTCCCACGCGAGCCCGGAGAGCACGGTGAAAACGAGGTAGACGCCGAGCGTCACCATGAAGAGCTTCTTGCGCCCCAGCCGGTCGGTGAGATAGCCGAAGAACAGCGCACCTCCGACGGCTCCGAGCAGATACCAGGTTCCGAGCGACGATGCCTCCTGGGTGCTGAGATGGAGCGTGTCCTGGTTCGTGAGGACGCTGGCGAGAGCGCCGACCAGCGTGACCTCGAAGCCGTCGAGGATCCAGGTGATGCCGAGGCCGACGACGATCAGCCAGTGCCACCGGCTCCAGGGCAGCCGGTCGAGGCGCCTCGGGATCATCGTCTCGACGATGCGGCCGGTGGTGCCGAGCTCGTCGGTGGCGGCACTCGAGCTCATGCGGTCATGCCGGTGGATCGGCTCACGTCGAATCCTGTCTTCCCCAAGGACCCTCGCTCAACCGGGGGAGCGGGAACGTCGACGTTCCCGCCGTGATCAGTCGGCGCTCTCGACTTCGAGCTCGTATTTGCGAACGCGCTCGAAGCCGGCGATGCCGAGTGCGCCGCTGTCCGTGAGCCTGCACATCCAGCCGTGTCCGCTGACAGGGTCGAACTCGTCTTCGTAGGTTCCGACCGAGACGAAGATGCGCCCGCCCCGGAACTCCCACTCCTCGATCTCGTCCCGATCGCCTTCGAGGTCGTCGCGAAACGCCTCGAGATCCGCGCGCAGGCGGTCCTTCACGGTCCCTAGCCACGTCTCGCGCCGATCGTGGTCCACGTCGACCCCGCACTGCTCGAACAGGTCGTCCTCGATCTCCTCGAAGGCGAGTGCGTCGATGTAACGCAGCGACTCCGACCAGTCGGGCTCTTCTCCCGGTTCGAGAGCGACCAGCTCGACATCCAGTCCTTCCTCGGCGGCCCGGGCGATCGCCGTTTCGGCGCCCGCAGGGAGGCCTTCGTCGCGCTCTCGCTCCAGCGCGTGCTCGAGCTCGTGATCCGGAAGCTCTCCGTCAGCCTCCGCGTAGTCCCGCTCTGCGATCAGGTCGAGGAACGGCTGGCCATTGTCGTCGCGCGCGAGCTGCTCCTCGATCACCTCCCAGCTGATCGGCTGGCCGGCCTCGATCGTTGTGAACCCGTGCCCGAACCGGGGTGAGCCAGGCCGGAACCTGCGGAGGGCGCCGACCTCTTCGCGTTCGTCGGGATGCCTGAGGCGGAGCCGGTACCGCGCCGGCTTCGCGATCGCGCGCGCGGGCTCGCTCTCCCCTTCTGGCTCACCGATGCTCTCCACGAGCCAGAACCGCCCGCCGAGCTGAAGCACCTCACCCGGGCTGAGCGGTTCCTCCGAGGCGTACTGGTGGACGCGTTCCCTTCCGCCCGGACTGCGCGTCACCAGTTTGTAGCTCACCGACATGCTCGTGCTCATTCTGCGCCAGGAAGCGCCGGCTCGACAACTTGAGACGAGGGGCCGGTGGTGGGAACCGGCCCCCCTCTCGGCGGCCCCCTCAGGCCGACTTGACCTCGATGCGACGCCGTTTCGCACCCGCCGCTTTCGGGATGCGCACGCTGAGCACACCGTCGTTGAGCTTCGCGTCTACGCCTTCCGGGTTGACCTCGCTTGGAAGCATGACCCGGAACTCGAACTGGCCGACTCGCCGCGTACGCCTGCGGATGGTGCCTTCCCGCTTGCGCTCCTTCATCTCGCCGCTGATCGTCAGCTCGTTGCCGGACACCTCGATGTTCACGTCCTCGCGTTTGACCCCGGGCACCTCGGCCTCGACGACATAGGCGTCTTCGAGCTCCTCGATGTCGACCGCCGGTATCCATCCCGCCGGCTCGTCGAGTATGCCCCCGAAGGTCTGATCGAGCATCCGACGCATGCGTTCGTTGAGCTGGCCGAGCTCGCTCAGCGGGCTCCAGTTCTCGGATCCGGTCCTGCTGCGCTCTGGAAGAAGTTGCGACATGTACCGATCTCCTCTCATTGGTCGTTTAGACCGCGGTTCGAGTGCTGACGGTCGCGAACTCGACCGCCGAATTGTGAAAGTCGATGAGCGCGTAGCTCCCCTGGTCGAGCCGGCCGGGGGAGACGATCAGCGACGTCCCGAGGCGCTCTTCCAAGGGCTCGTCGCCTCCGGTGACGACGAGACGCGGCCTCCACGTCTTGATCAGCTCCGCGAGCACCTCGCTGCCCGGCTCGTGCAGGCCTTTGTGGGCCGGCCGTGTCGCGAACAGGAAGACCTTGGGGTAGTCCTTGAACTCGCCGACCACCTTGAGGCTGTACTCGGCTTCCCAGCCGGGATAGCGGACCAGGGCTTCCTCGGAGCGCGGCGTCTCGGGGTCGTCGGCAATCTCGCCGCCCATCCCAGCGAACAGCACGTGATCCGGGCCGATTGCTGCCGTGGCGTGAACGCCGCGCAGGTTCGGATACGAGATCTCCATGTTGTAGGACTCGCGCAGATAATCGGCGAGCGGCGCGTCGTTCGCGCCGGGAACCCAGAATGCGTGGACGTCGGCACGACCGATGGCCCGGAAGAGGCCTCTGTAGGCGTCAGTCTTGCTCCACGGAGCGCCGAGATCACCGACGACGGTGATGGCGTCGATCGACTCATCGACGAGCTCGTCGAAGAGATTCTCGACGAGGTGAGCGTCTCCGTTGATGCCTCCGAGCGCAAGCATTTTCTGAATGTGTTTGGACATCACACTCCTCGCTACGTCATTCCCTGTCCCTTTTGCGGCTCAGGCGGCGGCGGAGCGCTGGGCGATGCGCGGACCCCCAAGGCTCGTCGAGCCGTTGCGGTACTGAGCGCGCGCCTCAGTCACTTCTTTCGAATGAAGGTCACCCCATTCCGACAGTGCTATCAGGGGCTCGGTCATCGTCCACCCGAGCGGCGTGAGGGAGTACTCGACCCGGACTGGGACCTCGGCGTAGATTCGCCGTGCGACGAGGCCGTCGCGCTCGAGTGCGCGCAGCGTGTCGGTCATGACCTTCTTGGATACGCCCGGCAGGCAGGCAAGCAGGCGGCCGTGGCGGCGCACGCCACGCGCCATGAAGAACAAAAGGTGCACCTTCCACTTGCCTTGCAGAACGTCGAGCGCCTGGTCGACGCGCTCGATCAGATCGAGGTCACTACGGCAAGGCCTCGGCACCTTGGACAAGTCCGACTTGCGAAGAATTGCGACCCCGTCGTGGCTGATAGCGGACACTTTTCACCTCTCTCCCAGTCGGTGACAGAACCACTGCGCTCGAACAGGCGAGTATCAGGGAGCTACCCAGGTGGTCGCGTCAGTGACCTCCCTAGTCATGTCTCGGACGCACTCGAGGGAATTGGCGAGGCTTCTTCAGACTCGTGGCCGGAATCCGCAGCTTCCTTCGTCCGGACCGGCCTACTAGAGCTTCTCTCCCCCATGATCGATGGGAAGTCGGATGAGATCGGCGCGCGAGCCGACACCCATCTTGCGGAACACCTTGTGCAGGTGATACTCGACGGTACGCGGGCTGATGAACAGCTGCCCGGCGATCTCCGGGTTCGACGCACCGTCCGCGACGAGCCGCGCGATGCGCGCTTCCTGAGGTGTCAGCAAATCCTCGGTGCCGACCTGCCGCCGGCGCACTCGCTCGCCGGTCGCGACCAATTCCAGGCGAGCGCGCTCGCCGAAGGCCTCGGCCCCCATGAACCGGAACATCTCGTGCGCGGTGCGGAGCTGGACGCGGGCGTCGCGGCGCCGGTTCTGCCGCCGCAGCCACTCGCCGTACAGGAGGTGGGCGCGACCGAGATGAGGCGCGGCTCGACAGATCTGGAGGTGCTTGATGGCCGCTCGGTAGAGCGGCTCGGCCTCCCCACCCGAGCTGATCAGGGCCTGCGAACGATCGAGCATGCCGCGGGCCCACTCGGTGCCGCTGAGCGTACGGTCGGCGAGCTGCTCGACCGCAGCGGCCGCGAGGTCGTACTCGCCGCGGCGGACCGCCGCCTCGACGAGCTCCGGCAGGGCGAACGTACTGAGATACAGCGCCTGATCCTGGGCGGCGAACCGTGCTGCACTCAGGGCCTCCTCGTAGTGGCCGAGCCCGTTCTCCAGCACGGCCGCGGCGTACTGCGCAAGCGTGACGTAGCGGCCAAGCCCACGCGCGATCGCGTCTCTTATGTTCGCCTCTGCAAGGTCGCGCGCCTCGGCCGTGCGTCCCCGCCAGGCCGATACGAGCAGGGCCCCTGCGCTCGCATGGCTTGCCGTGCTTGTCTCACCCATCGCCTGGGCCAGCTCACGAGCTTCGTCGAAGTTCGCCTCCGCGACGGCGAACTGGCCGTTGACGACGTTGTCGCCGCCTGCGATCTGGTCGAGCGCGAGGGTCAGTGGCGTGAGCGCGGCAGCCTCCCGAGCGAGCGCGAGCTGCGCCGCCGCTAGCGTGTGCAGTCCGGCGTCGTCCCAGATCTCCATCGCCGCGAGGCAGCCGAATGCCTGCCAGCGCAGTTCCGGAGTCCGTTTCAGCGCTTCGATCGCCTGCTGGACGATCGGGACACCTCTGGCCCGGTTGCCTAGAAGAAGCTCTGCGACGCCGTCGAGGAGGAGGTCTGCTGCGGTCTCCGGCTGCGGCGCCGGCGGTGCCGCACGCGCCGCCTCGGCCGCCTTGCGAATCGCCCCACCGTTGCCGTACCGACCGCTGTAGACGGATGCTTCAAGTGCTTCCAGATGTGCTTCGCGGGCGGCACGCACGTCCAGCGACTCGAGCGCGCGCGCGGCCTCGAGCAACATCGCAGCGCTATCGGCACCTTGTCCGAGCGCGAAGCCGATCGAGGCTCGCAGTCTCGCTGCCTGCACACGCTCGAGGTCGCTCAGCGGGAGCGTCGTCGCCTGCACGAGCAAAGCCGTCGCGCGGCCCGCGTTCGCCGCCGCGAGCTCGGCCTGAGCCCCGGCTAGCATGCGTCCGCCTCGCCGTGCAGGATCCGGCGTGAGCACCGCAGCCCGCTGGAGCAAACCCGAAGCAGCCCGATTGTCGCCGCGTCCTTTCGCACGCGCGGCCGACACCTCCAACTCGTGCGCGATCTCCTCGTCGGTCTCGGACGCGGCTCCGGCACGGTGCCACACGCGACGATCGGGATCGACGTCTGGATCGATGACGTCGACATACGCTCGATGGGCACGTTGCAAATCGAGTGCCGATGCGTCTGCTGAGATCGCCGACCGCATCAGAGCATGCCGGAACCGCACGCGCGGGCTGATCTTCAGAAGACCGGCGTCCACCGCGGCGCCCGCAGCCTCGCCCGAAATTCCGAGGGTCGCTGCGGCAAGCCAGAAGACGTTCGGATCTCCGCCCGGCTCGACGGCCAGAAGCAAGAGCAACGTCTGTGTGGCGGCAGGTAGCTGCCGAAACTGGTTCAGGAAGTACTCCTCGAGGCGGACTCCCAACGGAAGCGTTTCGGGCAGCGTGGCGACTCCAGCCAACTGGTCAGTGGTGAGCTCCGCCGGCAATTCGACGAGCGCGAGCGGGTTGCCGTCGGTCTCGGCGACGAGGCGATCTCTGACCCTCAAGTCCAAAGGCCCCGCAACGACCCTGCTAAGAAGCTCTCGGCTCTCCTCGGCTCCGAGTCCCGCGACCCGAAAGTCCGAGATGCCGTCGAGCGGAACTCGCGAGAGCGTCGGCTCGTGCACGCCGAAGAGAAAGGCGATCGACTCTGCGCCGAGCCGGCGGGCGACAAACGCGATCGCCTCGACAGAGGCCTCGTCCAGCCACTGCGCATCGTCGAAGAGATAGAGGCACGGCTCCTCGCCGCCTGCCTGGCCAAGAAGGGTCAGAACGGCAAGTCCCACGAGAAAGAGATCCGGTGAGTCGCCGCCGTTGAGGCCCAGAGCCGACTCCAGCGCGGCTCGCTGCCGGTCGGGTAACGCGTCGATGCCGGCGAGCAGCGGTGCGCAGAGTTGTTGTACACCTGCGAAGGCGAGGTGGAACTCGGTCTCGACGCCGGACACGCGCGTCACGCGCATGTCCGAAGCGGCCACCCCGGCGTAATCGAGCAACGTCGTCAGCCCGATACCCGGGTCGCCTCTCAATACAAAAGCTCCCCCCTCGCCCGCCCGAGCGTCGGCCAGGAGACCGTCGATGAACTGGAGCTCCTGCTCCCGATTGAGCAGCACTAGAGAGAGACTACTCCCGAGTGGAGGGCCCGAGGTTCCCGGAACACCTGGAAAAGACGAAAAAGGAAGCTACGCTATGGCAGCGGCTGCACGGCTCGGACCATGAAGACGATCCCTCAAGACTCCTACACGGGGCCAGGAGCTCGGCATGAGGCGCTCCTCTACACGTCCGCCGACGAGTTCGCTTCCCTGACCGCATCTTTCGTCGCCGACGGCCTCGACAACGACGAGAGCGCCATGGTCGTGACCTCCGCGGAAAATCTCGAAGCATTCCGGGCAGCGCTGGACGAGCCTTCGCCGCTGGTGTTCCACGCGGACGCCGATGACTGGTATCGCAACCCCGCCGAGACTGTCGGTCGCTGGGTGGGCTTCGTCGAGGGTCAGGTCGCGAAAGGACGGTCGCGACTGCGCGGTGTGGGGGAGATCGTGCCTCTTCGACGGGACCGTGCCGTCGAGCAGTGGCTGGACTACGAGTCGATCCTGAACACGTTGTTGACGCCCTTTCCGCTGTGGGTGCTCTGTGCGTACAACACCGACGTCCTGCCGGAATCGATCATCGACGAGGTTCGTACGTCCCATCCCACCGTGGTCGAGGATGGATCGACGTCGGCGAGCCCGTCTTACGCACCGCCGGGCGGCATGCCGACGCGAGTCCTCGCGCTCGACGGTCGGGAGCTTCTGACCCACCGCCCGTTAGACATCGCTGACACCTGCACCTACGTGGAGGCGAGGGCGCGCCGGGCCGGACTCGCCGAATGGCAGGTGCAGCAACTCGTCGCGGCGGTGGGTGAGGTCGCTCGGAATGCCTTCGTCCACGGCATGGCCCCCGTTTTCGTGACCGCCTGGGAAGACTGCGAAAGCTTCGTCTGCCAGGTCGAGGACAACGGCGCGGGCATCATGGATCCCGCCGCCGGCTACTGCCCGCCGACGAACGGAAACGACGGCTGGGGACTCTGGCTGTCACGCCAGATCACGGACTCTCTCGAGGTTGGACCCGGGCCCCACGGCAGCGCCGTACGGCTGACGATGTCCCCACGCCACAAAGCCAGGGGAGCGCTCCTCACCCGGCTCTGACCTTGTGGGAGAGGTCCTCCTCTCCCAGGTGAGGTTCAGGTTCCCCCACGCGAGCGGTACAAGACGGCGAAGGCTGACGCCTAGCCGCAGCCTGTCGTCCAACCAGGGAGGATTTTCGATGGCCGCTGCCGATCAACCCGTTTGCTCGCGACATGGACGGCCTGCGGTCGCGTCGAGGGTGCGGCTTCGCCCCGACGGGACGCAGGAAGTCGAGTACCTCTGCGAGATCGATCTTGCCGAAGAGCAGATGTCGAGCCGCTTCGGCGGCCCGCGCAGCAGCCTCTTCGACGACTTCTTCTCCGACTTCTTTGGGGACGGACAATCGTCGCCCGGCGGTGGTACGCGCAGGCCGGCCGCCCCCCAGCGGCAGGTCGAGCGGGTCGACGTCACGCAGTTCTTCAGCGACGCGACCCGCGAGCTGCTGCAGCGGGCCGCGCAGACGGCGCTCGAGTGGGGAAGCCTCGACCTCGACAGCGAGCACCTCTTGTACTCCGCCCTCCAGGACAACGTCGTTCGCCACGTGTTGCGACAGATCGATGCCGACGCGGAAGCGATTGCAGCCGAGATCGAGGAGACGGTCGACAAAGCACAGCGCACCGACGTCTCTCCGTCGCTGTCGCCGGACGCGAAGGCCGCGCTACTCGCCGCCTACGAAGAATCCCGGGAGCTCGGCTCTTCCTATGTCGGCCCCGAGCACGTGCTGCTCGCGCTCGCGCGAGACGACGAGAGCGAAGCAGGTCAGCTCCTGCAGCGCTTCGGCGTCTCGCACACGAAGCTGCGCGGCGCGGTCATCCGCGGGGTCGAGGCCGGCGGGGGCACGCGCGAGACGAGTAACACTCCGACGCTCGACCAGTACGGTCGCGACCTGACGGAGATGGCCCGCGAGGGCAAGCTCGATCCGGTCATCGGCCGCGCCGACGAGATCGAGCAGACGATCGAAATCCTGTCGCGGCGGACGAAGAACAATCCCGCGCTGATCGGCGATCCCGGCGTCGGCAAGACCGCGATTGTCGAGGGCATCGCCCAGCGCATCGTCAACGACGAGGTCCCGGAGACCCTGACCGACAGACGCGTCGTCCAGCTCGACCTCGCCGGCATGGTCGCAGGCTCCAAATATCGAGGGGAGTTCGAAGAGCGGCTGAAGAAGGTGATCGACGAGATCGTCGAGAACGAAGGGAACATCATCCTCTTCGTCGACGAGCTGCACACGCTCGTCGGCGCCGGCGCGGCCGAAGGCGCGATGGACGCAGGCAACATGCTCAAGCCTGCCCTCGCGCGCGGGGAAATGCACGTGATCGGCGCGACGACGCTGGACGAGTACCGCAAGGACGTCGAAGGCGATCCCGCACTCGAACGGCGCTTCCAGCCCGTGTTCGTGCGCGAGCCGACCGTCGACGAGACGATCGAGATCCTGCACGGGCTGAAGGACCGCTACGAGGCATTCCACCGCGTCCGCATCTCCAACGAAGCGATCGTCGCCGCCGCGGAGCTCTCGGACCGCTACATCCGCGACCGCTTCCTCCCGGACAAGGCGATCGACCTGATCGACCAGGCGAGCGCGCGCGTGAGGCTGCGCGACCGGACGAAGGACGACGACACGAGGAGCCTCGAGGAGGACCTGCGTCGGCTAGCCCGGGAACGCGATCAGGCTACGACGGCGGAAGACTATGACCGCGCCGGCCAGCTCAAGGACCAGATCGAGTCGCGCCGCGGCGAACTGGACGATCGTCAGAAGCGGCGGCAACGCGCGCCCGAGGTCACAGCGGACGACATCGCCGTCGTGGTGTCACGAGCGACCGGCATCCCGGTCTCGCAGCTGACGACCGAAGAGCGCCAGCGCCTCCTCGACCTCGAACAGCAGCTGCACGGTCGAATCGTGGGACAGGAGGAGGCGGTGAAGGCGGTCGCGGAAGCGGTGCGACGTTCGCGCGCCGGACTCGGCGATCCGCGCAAGCCGATCGGCAGCTTCCTTTTCCTCGGCCCGACCGGCGTCGGCAAGACGGAGCTCGCGCGCACGCTCGCCGACGCGCTGTTCGGCAGCGAGGACCTGATGGTGAGGTTCGACATGAGCGAGTTCCAGGAGCGGCACACGGTCTCGAGACTCGTCGGAGCGCCTCCCGGCTATGTCGGCTACGAGGAGGCCGGCCAGCTCACCGAGCAGGT
>JBBWZE010000292.1:0-3601 GCA_039648845.1 Actinomycetota bacterium
GGAGAGTCCGGAAAGACGATCTCACGGGTCACTTCCATTGCTCCTCCTAAACGGCCCCCCCGGGCGAAGCCCGCGCGGCCTTCTCTGCGGCGCCGACGAGTCGGCGTCTTGGAATCCGCAACCTACGGGTTGCGTATACTAGGCGCAACCAACGGGTTGCACATTATCAGAGAGGAGGCCTGATGCCCTTGATTCCAATGGTCGTCGAGCAGGACGGCCGCTACGAGCGCTCCTTCGACATCTACTCGCGCCTGCTGCGCGAGCGAATCGTCTTTCTCGGCCAGGAGGTGGAGGACGGCATCGCGAACGTCATCACCGCGCAGTTGCTGTTCCTCGAAGCGGAGGACCCCGACCAGGAGATCTCGCTCTACATCAACTCACCCGGTGGCTCTGCGTACGCCGGGATGGCGATCTATGACGCGATGCAGTACGTCAAGCCCGACGTGCGCACGATCTGCACGGGCATGGGGATGTCGGCCGCCGCCATGATCCTTTGCGGCGGTGCGGCGGGCAAGAGATTCGTGCTCCCGAACGCCAAGGTGATGATCCACCAGGGCTCCGGCGGCTACCGCGGCTCGCCCGCGGACATCCAGATCGCCGCCAGGGAGATCCTCGAGATGACCGAGCGGATGGCGGAGATCATCGCCCGTCATACCGGACAGCCGCTCGAGAAGGTGATGAAGGACATCGACCGTGATCACTTCATGGCCCCCGACGAGGCGGTTGCCTACGGGCTCGTGGACGAGGTCATCCAGCCGGCCGACATGCGGCTCGCGACAAAGGCGCGCCGATGAACATCGGCAAGGGAGTGCGGGCCGAACGTAGCCGTGTTGCGGGCTGGCGAGCCTGGACCGTGATCGAGACAAATGACGGGATACGGCTGGCTTCGGTGATCTACGACACCATTTGGCACCCCGCCCGTCCCACGATCGCTGCGTGCCGTTGCGGGGAAGCCCACGTCGCCCCCGCGCTCGACTGCACGTGTGGGTTCCATGCGGCGCGTGATCCGGTTGATGCACTCACCTACCTGCACGGGCGCGACGAGCCGAGGACGATTTGCCGGGTTCTCGGCGAAGTGCTGCTGTCCCGTTTGGTGGTCGAGACGGAGGCCGGTTATCGCGGTGAACTCGCGAATCCACTCCGCCTCTACGTGAACAATGCGGAGGTGGCCGCCGAGCTCGAGACGAGCTATCGCGTACCCGTACTCTCTCTCGGATGCGAGTCCGCTTCTGCGACGACTTCGACGGCGGCTTCGGCTGGATCGTCGACGAGTTCATGCGGCGCTGCTCGCACGCCCTGGTCGTGGACGGTCGTGTCTGGCTGATCGACCCAGTCGACGGAGACGGCGTCGAGGAACGCGTCCGGGCTGCCGGCGCTCCGGCGGGCGTGCTCCAGCTGCTCGACCGGCACAACCGCGCCTGCGCGACACTCGCCGCCCGGCTCGGCGTGCGCCACCATCTCGTTCCGCAAGGCTCGCTCGGTCCGTTCGCCTGCATCCCGGTCAAGAACAGCCGTTCCTGGAAGGAGATCGCGCTCTGGTGGCCCGACCGCCGCGTGCTCGTCTGCGGCGACGCGCTCGGCACCGCTCCCTACTTCCGTGCGGGGAACGAGCGGGTGGCAGTCCATCCCCTGATGAGACTGCGCCCGCCCCGACGACAATTAGGCGCGCTTCACCCGGAAGTCATCCTCTGCGGTCACGGGGAAGGTGTCCTGGAAAATGCCGACGCCGCGCTCGGAGAGGCCTTCAGCACGTCGCGACGGCGGATCCCCGCTCAGGCTGCCAGCGCTTTGCGCGCTTGGCGGGCGAGTCGACCCAGCTAGCGGCCACGTATCCGATTCCGATTGCGAGCGCGCCACCGGCTGCGTCGAAGAAGAAGTGGTTGCCGGTCGCGACGATGACGAGCAGCATCACGGCCGGATAGCTCCAACCGATCGCGCGTGCGACGCGGCCCTTGGCGAGCAAGGCGATGGTCACGCCGACGAGCAGCGCGTAGCCGAAGTGCAGGCTCGGGACGGCGGCGAACGGATTGTAGAGGCCGCCGAGGAGGTCGGAGCTCAGGTTCACCTTCGCGTTGTGCGTGACCGTGTCCACGAAGCCGAGGCCTGCCAGTCGCGGTGGCGCGACGGGGTACAGGATGTAGATCGAAAGCGCGACGCCCGTTGCGGCGATCAACGTGTTCCGGACGATGGGAAAGCGCTCCGGATGCGTCCGGTGCAGCCAGATCAGGAACGCCACCGTGCCGAGGAAGTGCAGGGCGATGTAGGCGACTCCGAGTACGGTCGGGAGCGTTGGAACCCAGTGCGCGGCGCGCTGAACCGTGCGCTCGCCGAAGAGGTGCAGGTGGCGTTCGAGCGCGACGATGCCGTCGGTGTGCTCACGGGCGCTGGTCACTGACGCGTTTCCCTGGCCGCGCACGACCTCGTAGAAGCCGTAAAGGCCGAAGATCGTGGCGACCTCCACCAGGCCTCGGTGAGGAGTGGACACGAGGCTCCGGGGGGAGGGGAGACGGTGGAGGGTCGCCAGGTTCATGGCTCCAAGCTACGCCTGGAGCTCGCGCTGGTCAGTGCGGCTAGCCCCACTCGCACTTTGCGGCTTGCCGGTGTCTTCCCGGGCGAGCTAGGCTCGCGCATCGTGTGCTTCGAGCTCGATTCCGTTCCGCCGATCCCGGTCATCCGCGGCGCGGCCGTCTCGCACGAGGATCTCGTCCTCGAGGCGGCCGACGGCAACAAGTTCGCTGCTTTCGCTGCAACTCCGGAAGAGTCAGGCGTCGTGGGCGTCGTGATCCTGCCGGATGTACGCGGCCTCTACCGGTTCTATGAGGAACTGGCACTGCGCTTCGCCGAGCGCGGGATCGCGGCTGTTGCACTCGACTACTTCGGCCGCACCGCAGGGGTATCGAAGCGCGGCGACGACTTCGAGTACGTGGAACACGTCGCGCAGACGACGCCCGACGGAATTCAGGCCGATGTCCGGGCCGCGGTCGAGTACCTCCGCTCGAACGGCGTACGCAGCGTGTTCACGGTCGGGTTCTGCTTCGGCGGCCGCAACTCCGGGCTTGCGGCCGCAGGCCGGCACGGTCTAGCGGGAGCGATCGGGTTCTACGGGCGTCCGGGCGAGGGCCGGGACGGTACGCCAGGGCCGGCGCAGCTTGCCTCCGAGCTCGATGCCCCGATCCTGGGCCTCCAGGCAGGAGCCGACCAGAACATCAGCGCGGAGGACAACGCCGCGTTCGAGGAGGCGCTCACGGTCGCGGGTGTCGAGCACGAGCTCGTCACCTATGACGGTGCGCCGCACAGCTTCTTCGACAGGACGCAGGAGCAATTCGCCGCCGCATCGGAAGATGCGTGGGGAAAGGTGCTCGCCTTCATCGAGCACCACAGCGACCAGATGGCTCCCGTATAGCTCAACGTGGAAGCCGGAGCCGATACGTCGTGCGTGCTGCCTCGCCCGTCGTAGCGCGGTAGACGAGTGAAAGGCTCGCAAGGCCCGGTTTGGCCGCGCGCCCGATCCGCAGCTTGAAGAGATGCGGGCCGGTCTTGGCGATGAACAGACGCTTGACAACGGGACCGCGTTTGCGGCTGAGGAGGGCATTGAGGCGTG
>JBBWZE010000304.1:0-2829 GCA_039648845.1 Actinomycetota bacterium
ATTCGCGGGTCTTCCCAGAAGGACGGAAAGCGCTCGTAGTCGTGAGGCTCCATGATGTTCGAGAACCGGAGCGCGACGTAAGGCGTGCCGGTCCAGCGGTGCAGCTGGCGGCCGAGCTCCTCCGACACCAACTTCGAGAGTGCGTAGCTCGATTCCGGATACGCCGGGTGATCCTCGTCGATGGGTGCATAGGCTGGCTGCTCGCGCTCGAACGGGAGACCGAGGATCGTCTCGCTCGACGCCCAGACGACGCGACGGAGGCCGAGCAGGCGCGCCGCCTCGAAGACGTTGTACGTGCTCGACATGTTTGTTCGAAAGGTGGCCTCCTCGGTGTGGATTCCAGATGCAGGGATCGCGGCGAGGTGGACGACGGCATCCTGGCCCGTCAGGCACTCGACCGTCTGGCCGTAGTCGGTGAGGTCGGCCAGCAGAAACGGAGCGGACGATTCGCCGGATGCGACGACGTCGACTGCAAGCACGTCGTGCTCGTGCTCGAGCAGAGCGCGGACGACTGCCCGGCCGGCCTTTCCACTCGCCCCGGTGACGACGATCTTCGACACGACGTGAAAGCTTAAGAGGAGCCGGGTCTGGTGTCCCAACTGGCTAGTGTCCTCGGGTCAGACCCTGAGACATGTCGTGGAGGGACAAAAGGGCTGCAAAAGGGCATCTTTGGTGTCGCAAGAACGAGTGACGAGGGTGTGCCGAGGTCGTGACGATTGGAGGTCGGATTGCCACCGCTCGGCAGAATCGGCGCGATGCATGGTCCTCGCACCGAGCACGAACTTCCCGCTGCGGTCGTGGACGTGGGCTGGGTCAACGGGCTGGCGGCGATTCGCTCTCTCGGGCGCGGAGGCGTTCGTGTGCTCGCGGTCGATCACCGGCCGAGCGCGCTCGGCTTCCGCTCGCGTTATGCCGAACGGTTTCTCAGCGCGGACGCGCATTCGGACCCGACCCGGTTCATCGCATCGATTCGTGCGCTGGGCGAGGTCGTCGTCTTTCCGACACACGACGAGCAGCTGAATCTGATCTCGCAGCACCTCGGCGAGCTCGAGGTGCTCGCTCCTTTCCCGGGCTGGGACATCCTCGAGCGCGTTCAGAGCAAGCGCGCCCAGCTCGACGAGGCCGCCGCCGCCGGCGTCGATGTCCCGCGCACGCACTACCCGCGCGCCGTCGAGGAGGCACATGCGGCGGCCGAGGAGCTCGGTCTGCCGGTGCTCGTGAAGCCGGAGCACCCGGTCGGCTTCAAGCAGCGCTTCCGCCGCCAGGCGTTCCGTTGCGAGACCCTCGACGAGGTTGGAGACGCCTACACGCGCGCCGAAGAGTTCGGGCCGATGGTGCAGGAGCTCGTTCCGGGTGGCGATGACACGCTCTACACCGTCGGCAGCTACGTCGCTCGCGACGGGGGGCCGCTCGGGGTCTTCTCCGGCCGGAAGCTGCGGCAGACGCCGCCCGGCATCGGCACCTGTCGCGTCGGCGAGGCGGTCTGGGTACAGGAGGCCGTCGACGCGGCCCTGCGGCTGCTCGAAGGGTTCGGCTACTTCGGGCTGTCCCAGGTCGAGTTCAAGCGCGATCCACGCGACGGCAAGTTCAAGCTGATGGAGATCAACCCTCGCCTCTGGCAATGGCACGGGCTTGCTGCGGCCTGCGGCGTCGACCTGCCGCGCATCGCGTATGCCGACCTCGTCGGCGAGAAGCCGACCAAGGCCCCGATGAATGGCGAGGGGAGACGCTGGGCGATCACGCTGCTGCCGGGCGAACGCCCGGCGGTCCAGCGACCGCCGTACGTCGACGCCGTCTTTGCGCGAGACGACCCGAAGCCCGCCGCCGTCCACCTGACACGGGTCCTGCGGAGTGCGCTCCGATGATTCCGTCCGAGGTCGAGCGCCGTGCCCGCTGGGTGCTGGACTCGATTGGCGCGACGAACGTCGGCTTCGGCGACGATGTGCCGTACGACGCGTTCGCGTGGGAACAGGTAGCGCGCGGCGAACGCCCCGAGGAGGACGACTTGGCCGACGCCTTCTTCCACCTCGCCCGCGTCGAGGAGCGGAATTGCGGCCCAAGGGACGAGCACGGCCGCTTCCGTGCCGAGTGGTCCTGTCTCGATCCGCTCGACCCGCCGCTGGAACGATTGCGGCGCAAGCTCGGCGTCGTGGGAGACGGCGGCGCGAGGTTCACGGTCGCGCTGACGCACGACGTCGACACGCCCTGGCGCTGGACGCGGATCGGCGTGCGCGGTGCAGCTGCGCGGCTGAAGCAGAACGTCCAGCACGCCCGCCTCGGACCTGCGATGCGCGAAGGCGTGGGGCTCGCCGCTGCGCCTTGGCATGTCGTGCGCGGCACCGACCCGAACTGGCGGTTCGAGCAGATCGTCGCGGAGGAACGCCGCCGTGGGGCGACCGGCTCGACGTTCTACGTGATCGCGAGTCACCACGACCCGCACGACGGAGCGGCGCCGGAGGAATACAGCCGCCTCCGGCCCCGGCTCGTCGAAACGCTGCTCGGCGCAGGCGCCGAGGTGGGTCTCCACGGCAGCTACGCCGCAGCCGACGACCCCGTCCGCCTCGCTGCCGAGAAGCTGAAGCTGGAAGCGTTAGCAGGCCCGATCGCGGGCCACCGCTACCACTACCTTCGCTTGGATCCGCACCGAAATCTCGCCCCGCTCGCGGCGGTCGCGCTTCGCTACGACACGACGCTCGGCTTCCCGGATGCAGTCGGCTTCCGGGCCGGCATTGCGCACCCGTTCCGCCCGTGGGACTTCGAGCGTGACGAGCCACTCGACCTCATCGAGATCCCCCTCGCCGTGATGGATGCGACGCTCGCGGAAGAGCG
>JBBWZE010000101.1:0-8203 GCA_039648845.1 Actinomycetota bacterium
TCCGTATCGCCAGGGCCTCGGCACCCTGCGCGGTTGCGAGGCGTGCTGCCTCGGGATCACCGACGTCGACGATCACCGAGATCCCGTCACCTTCCGAGATGGCCTGGCTGAAGCGGCGCTCCCTCACTGCGAGAAGTATCTACTGGCCGACCGGGTGCCAGACGGTCTTGAGCTCGAGGAATGAGGCGATTTCCCACGGGCTCTGAGTCTCGGGATCTCCGCGGACGACGCGCTTCACGTTGTCGGCCGCCGCGCGCTCGAGGTCGGCCGACGTGCCGTCGGCCCCAGTGATGTCGATGGCGTTGACGTCCATGTGCGAGGCGAGCCACGGCGCGAGCTCATCGCGATGACCGGTCAGAAGATTGACCACGCCGCCCGGGACGTCGGAGGTGGCGAGCGCCTCGGCGAGCTCGATCGCCGCCAGCGGGTGCGTCTCCGAGGCGACCGCAATCACGGCGTTACCACCGGTCAGGGCGGGAACGACCCGCGAAACGAGGCCGAGCAGCGGTGGTTCGTCCGGGGCAAGCACCGCGACGACGCCGGTGGGCTCCGGCACTGTGAAGTTGAAGTACGGTCCGGAGACCGGATTCGACGACCCGAGCACCTGCGCGAGCTTGTCCGCCCACCCGGCGTACCAAACAATCCGATCGACCGTCCGCTCGACCTCCAGACGGTCGGTGCTCACGTCGGCGAACTCGGCAGTGCGCGCCTCGATCATCTCGGCGAGGCGATAGAGAACCTGGCCGCGGTTGTAGGCCGTCATGCCCGACCACTTGGGTAGTGCGGCTCGAGCCGCGCGAACGGAGTCGCGGACGTCCTTTCTCGACGCGCGCGCGACGTTCTGCCCCTCGGCCTCGTAGGTCCGGCCCGATTCCGAGCGCGGAAACGCTCCGCCGATGAAGAGCTTGTACGTCTTCTTAACCGGGAGCCTGTCAGTCACGAGAGGGCTCGATTCCATCGAACTGCATGTAGGGCTCCAAACCGTGGCGTCCGCCCTCGCGGCCGAAGCCCGACTCCTTGTAGCCGCCGAACGGCGAGGACGGGTCGAAGCGGTTGAACGTGTTCGCCCAAACGACGCCGGCACGTAGACGCTCCGCCATCCAGAGGATCCGCGAGCCTTTCTCCGTCCAGACACCTGCACTGAGGCCGTACGGCGTGTTGTTCGCCTTCTCGACCGCCTCCTCCGGCGTGCGGAAGGTGAGGACCGAGAGCACGGGCCCGAAGATCTCCTCCTGTGCGACGCGATAGCTCTGCGCGACGTTCGTGAAGACGGTGGGTACGAACCAATAACCCTTTTCGGGCAACCGGCACGGCGGCTGGTAGATCTCGGCGCCCTCCTGTTCGCCTGATTCGACCAGCTCGCGAATCTTTTCGAGCTGTTGCTTCGAGTTGATCGCACCTACGTCGGTGTTCTTGTCCAGTGGATCGCCGACGCGCAGGGTCGTGAGACGGCGCTTGAGCTTCTCGACGACCGGCTCGTAGATCGATTCCTGCACGAGGAGGCGCGAGCCGGCGCAGCACACGTGCCCCTGGTTGAAGTAGATGCCGTTGACGATCCCTTCGACAGCCTGGTCGAGCGCGGCGTCGTCGAAGATGATGTTCGCAGCCTTGCCACCGAGCTCCAGCGTGAGCTTCTTCCCCGTTCCCGCGAGCTCGCGTTGGATCGCCTTGCCGACGTCGGTGGAACCGGTGAAGGCGATCTTGTCGACGCCCTCCGACTTCACCAACGCGGCGCCCGTGCGCCCGTCACCGGTGACGATGTTCACGACACCGGGCGGCAGCTGGGCCTGGCGCAGCACGTCGGCGAAGAGGAGCGCCGACAACGGCGTCGTCTCCGCCGGCTTGAGGACGACCGTGTTGCCCGCCGCCAGCGCCGGCGCGATCTTCCAGGACAGCATCAGCAGCGGGAAGTTCCACGGGATGATCTGACCGGCCACGCCGACCGGCCGCGGCCGGCGGTTCGGGAACGCGTACTCGAGCTTGTCTGCCCAGCCTGCGTAGTAGAAGAAATGGGCCGCCGCGAGCGGCAGGTCGACGTCGCGCGATTCCTTGATCGGCTTGCCGCCGTTGAGCGACTCAAGCACGGCGAACTCTCGAGAGCGCTCCTGCAGGATGCGCGCGATGCGGAAGAGGTACTTCGCCCGCTCCGCCGCCGAAATGCCGGACCACCCGTTCTCGAATGCTTCGCGCGCCGCGGTGACTGCAGCCTCCACTTCCTCGGGCGTCGCCTGGCCCACCTCGGCGAGCGGCTCTTCGGTCGCCGGCGCGATCGTCGTGTAGGTCTCGCTCGGCTCGAGCCAGGTCCCGCCGACGTAGTGCCCGTAGTGGTCGTCGAGGCTGACGACATCCCGCGATTCCGGCGCGGGCGCATACGCCCATTCCTTCGGCACCGGGGTGCGATCGTGCTTTCGTTCGAGTTCAGTCAACGGTGAAGTAGTCCGGGCTCTGGTAGGCGCCGGTCTTCTCCTTCCGGAGCTGCATCAGGACGTCGTTGAGCAGTGACGATGCGCCCAGGCGATAGAGGTCCGGCGTCAGCCACTCGACGCCGAGTGTCTCGTGCAGCTGGACGAGATACTGGACGGCCTGCTTGGCGTGGCGGATACCGCCCGCGGGCTTCATCCCGATCATGCGGCCCGTCTCCTCGTGCACGTCACGGATCGCCTCGAGCATGCAGAGGGTCACCGGCAGCGTCGCCGCGCCGGGCAGCTTGCCCGTCGACGTCTTGATGAAGTCCGCGCCGGCCGCCATCGCCAGAAGCGAGGCCCGGCGGACGTTGTCGTACGTCCCAAGCTCGGCCACCTCCAGGATCACCTTCAGGTGCGCCTCGCCCGACGCTTCCTTCACCTGAACGATCTCGTCGTAGACCTTCGCGTAGCGTCCGGAGAGGAACGCGCCGCGGTCGATCACCATGTCGACCTCGTCTGCGCCGTGCTCGACGACCCAGCGCACCTCCTCGAGCTTCGTCTCGATCGGCGACTGGCCCGAGGGAAACGCGGTCGCAACCGATGCGACCTTGACGCTCGTGCCCTCGACACGCGCAACCGCGGCGGGAACGAGATTCGGATAGACGCAGATCGCGGCCACCGATGGGATACCGGCGTCGCTCGGATCGGGACGGATCGCCTTGGACGCCAGCGCCGCAACCTTCCCGGGCGTATCCTGGCCCTCGAGCGTTGTCAGGTCCATCATCCGTACCGCGAGCTCAAGCGCGAAAATCTTGGCGTCCTTCTTGATCGACCGTTTGGCCAAAGAGGCAGCGCGCTCTTCGAGCGCGACGGCGTCGACAGAGCCGACCCGCGGCAGTCTGGGCTCGAGTGGAAGCTCGAATCCGCGTGGGAGAACGGGCGCCTGCGCCATGCGCTGAGTGTAGCTCCCGGCCATTGGTGGAAATCAGCGTCTCATGGACGAGATCAGGGTGAGCAGCTGGTCCGAGCTGCACGAGCGGCTCTTCGACGATTCCTGGAACGAGGAGCTCGGCCGCTACCGCTCGAACTTCGCGTTTCGCGGGCGCTGGGACGCAGCCGAAAACCTCGTCACCAGCCTGACCAGGCTCGGCGGCGAAGCGAGGACACTCGAGCGCCATCTGCTGCGGAACTTCCGCAAGTACGCGGCCAGCGACGCCGTCCCGGTCGACTCGTCCTGGAACTGGCTCGCACTCGCACAGCACCACGGCCTGCCCACGCGGCTGCTCGACTGGACGTACTCCCCCGATGTGGCCCTGCATTTCGCGACCGCGAAGCGGGAGGCATTCGACCGCGACGGCGCCGTGTGGATGGTCGACTACGTGCGGGCGCACCAGGAGGCGCCGCGCAAGCTGCGGCGGTGCCTCGAGGCCGAGGGAGCAAACGTCTTCACGACCGAGATGCTCGGAACGGTCGCCGGCGATCTCGCCGAGTTCGACCTGGTCGGTGAGGACTTCGTCGTCTTCGTCGAGCCACCCTCATTCGACGACCGCATCGTCAACCAGTACGCGCTGTTCTCGCTGATGGCAGGCGCCGACTCTTCTCTGGACAGACTGCTCGAACGCCATCCCGAGCTCGTGCGCCGCATCGTCATACCCGCCGAGCTGAAGTGGGAAGTGAGAGACAAGCTAGACCAGGCGAACATCACAGAGCGTGTCCTCTTCCCAGGCCTGGACGGACTTTCCCGCTGGGTGGCGCGCTATTACGCGCCTCGTCGTCCTTCGCCTGAGTAGAGGTAGACGCGCGACAGACTGGGTCCCACCACGCCCGCCCACCGACACCCTAGGAAGAAATCCGTGACGCGTCTGGCGACGGAAGGGGACGATTTTGGCGTGGCACCCGTCTAGAGACCCAGGCGTTGCAGCGTCGCCTCGTCTCGGCGCCAGCGCGGCTTCACCTTGACGCGGAGCTCGAGATAGACCGGATGCCCGACGACGGCCTCGATCTCGGGCCGGGCCCGCCGGCCGATCTCCCGCACCATCGAGCCGCCCTTGCCGACGACGATTTGCTTCTGCGACTCCGTCTCGACGAGCAGGTCGGCCTCGATCAGCTTCTCTCCGAGCTCCTGCACTTCCACCGTGATCGCATGGGGAAGCTCGTCCTTCGTCAGGCGCAGCGCCTGCTCGCGCACGAGCTCGGCGATCTGCACTTCCACCGCCAGATCGGTGCGCTGCTCCTGCGGGAAGTAGAGCGGCCCCTCGGGTAGCAGCGCGACGAGCTCCTGCCGCAGCTCCTCGATGCCGTCGCCCGTCTTCGCACTGACGGGATGGAGCGCGTGAAAGTCGCCGAGCCTCGAAGCCGCCTCCATCTGGGTGGCGATATGACCGCCTTTCAGGCGGTCGATCTTGTTCAGGACGATGATCACGGGAACGCCGAGCTCGAACACGCGCCGGGCGACGAAGCGGTCGCCTGCACCGATCCGCTCGCGCGCGGACAGGACGAGCAGCACCGCCTCGACGTCCTCGAAGGACCTGTCGACCGTGCGCTGCATGTGCTCGGTGAGCGGATCGAGTGGCCGCTGGAAACCCGGCAGGTCGGCGAGGACGAGTTGATAGTCGTCCCCGTTCGCGATTCCGAAGATCCGTCGCCGCGTCGTCTGCGGCTTGTCGGACACGATCGCGACCTTGCCGCCGGCGAGCGCATTCACGAGTGTCGACTTGCCGACGTTCGGGCGCCCCGCGACGGCGACGAAACCCGACTTCAAGCGGGGAGATCCCAGGTATCGGGCAGCAGCTCCGCAGCCGAATACGTAACGAGCTCACCGATCGAGCTCAGAAACGTGACCTCGTCGACCCGAAACTCGTAGAGCCACTGCCGGCAACCGCCACACGGTGAGGCGGTGATCCCGATCGCCGCGATGTCGCCGGGCCTGTAGCCCTCGCTGACCGCCTTGACGATTGCGCTCTTCTCGGCGCAGACACCGAGCGGGTAGGCGGCGTTCTCCACGTTCACGCCCTCGAAGACCTTGCCGTCCCGCGTGAGCACCGCCGCACCGACGAGATACTTCGAGTAAGGCGCGTAGGCTCGCTCCGAGATCGCCACGGCCCGCTCGTAGAGGTCGTTGCTCACAGCAGCTGGAAGACGGAGAGGGTCACGAGCGCGCCGAGCGCGCCTCCATACGCAACCTCGAGGGCGGAGTGAACTCCTGATTCGACGCGAGTCTGGGCTACGAGCAGTGCCATGATGAACGTCAACGCACTGACGACGAAGCGGTGCGAGTCGTTGACGATATAGGTGGCGGCCATCCAGCCCGCGAAGGCGACGGCGGCATGTCCGGACGGAAGTCCTCCACGAAGCGGCGTCCCTCGACCGGTCCATGCCTTCGTGGCGATGACGATGATCACCGTCAGGACGAGCGCGACCAATGTGATCTGCGCGGGCGCACTGCGAACCCGGTCGAGAACTTCCGCGGTCTTGTCGGCGGCCTTGCCGGCGAACACGAGGTAGCCGACGGCGACTGCGTTCACTGACGCAATGAGCACGGCGCCCGCGGCGATGTCCTTCGCCAGCTTCGCCATCGGGTCGAAGGACGTCGTCGCGGCATCGATCGCCCCTTCGACCGCGGTGTTGATCATCTCGGCCACCAGAACGAAAGCGATCGAGACCAACAACAGGCTCAGCTCGATCTTCGAGACACCGACTGCGACGGCGACGACGATCACCGCGACAGCCGCCGCAAAGTGGAGTCGCATGTTGCGCTGCGTCCGCAACACGTGGATCACGCCCTCGATGGCGAAGTTGAAGCTTTCGATCACGGACGGACGCGCCCTCAAGCGTGAGCTCGCTCTCGGACTTCCATCTCAGGCCCGTGGTCGTAGCCCACGAGGTGCAGCACGGCGTGCACGAGCGGAGCGCGCCAGGCAGCTCCGACCACCTCCGGGCAGAGCACGACGTCGCCGAGCTGACGAGGCAGTCCGGCCGGCAGCTCGTCGCGGCCGTCGATCGGAAACGCGAGCGCATCCGTCTCCTCGTCGATGCCGAGGTGCTCGCGCTTGAGGTCGCGGATCTCCCGCGGACCGACGAGCTGAAGACCGAGCTCGCCGTCACCGATCCCTTCCGCCTGCAAGACCTCCCGGATCAGATCCGACGCGGCCCCTAGGTCGAGGTCGTTGCCGGAACGGTTCACCACCTCGATCTCCACCATCGCTACTTCCGCCGCGCCGTCCCGGTCTCCTCGGCGTGGAGCTTGTAGGCCTCGACGATCCGCTGCACGAGCTTGTGTCGCACGACGTCCTCGTGGCCGAAGCGAACGAAGGCGATGCCGTCGATCGAGCTGAGGATGTCCTGCACCTGGATGAGACCCGACGCTTGCTCGCGAGGGAGGTCGACCTGCGTCACGTCACCCGTGACGACCACCTTCGAGCCGAATCCGAGCCGCGTGAGGAACATCTGCATCTGCTCCGGGCTAGTGTTCTGCGCCTCGTCGAGGATGATGAAGGAGTCGTTGAGCGTGCGGCCGCGCATGAAGGCAAGCGGCGCCACCTCGATCGTCCCGCGCTCCATGTACGTGTTCAGCCGCTCGGCATCGAGCATGTCGTAGAGCGCATCGAAGAGCGGCCGCAGGTATGGATCGACCTTCGCCAGCATGTCGCCAGGAAGAAAGCCGAGCCGCTCACCCGCCTCGACCGCGGGGCGCGTGAGGATGACGCGCGCGACTTGCCGGTCCTGGAGTGCAGCCACGGCGAGGGCCATCGCCAGGTACGTCTTGCCGGTGCCGGCCGGGCCGATCCCGAACGTGACCGTGCAGTTCCGGATCGCATCCACGTACTGCTTCTGCGTCACGGTCTTCGGAGTGATCTGCTTGCCGCGATGGCGCCAGACCACGTCGCCGAAGACGTCCTGGACGTTTTCGGCCTGGTCGATGGCGTTGAGGACGGCGTCCACCGTCGCGGGCCCGATTTCCTGCCCGGTCTCCACGAGCTCGACCAGCTCTTCGACGACTGCGCGGGCCTCCGCCACGTGGATGTCGTCTCCCGAGATCGTGAGCCGGTTACCGCGAAGGAGAATCGTGATTTCGAGACGGTCGCGAAGAGCGTCGAGCACACCGTCGCCGATCGTCGCCAGTTCGGCCGCGACGTCGTTGGAGACGTCGAGGGTCTGTTTCACCTGCTGCACGCGCTCAGTGTAGGCGCGGCCCTCGGGCGTACCTCTATGCGAGCTTTTCCTTGACCAGTTGGCTGACCACCGACCCGTCGGTACGACCCGAGACCTGCGGCATCACGTCGGCCATGACGCGGCCGAAGTCGCGCATGCTCGTCGCGCCGTTCTCGGCGATCGCGTCGTCCACGATCTCCTCCAGCTCGGCTTCCGAAAGCGGCTCGGGCATGAACTCCTGCAGCACCGAGAGCTCCTGCTCCTCGGCCGCCGCCTGCTCCTCGCGGCCACCCGTGCGGAACGCCTCCGCAGCCTCGATGCGGCGCTTCCGCTCGCGCTGAAGGACCTGGAGCTCTTCGTCGTCCGACAGCGGGCGCTGCAGCTCCTTCTCGGCCGAACGAAGGCTCGCGAGGATGAGCCGCAGCGCGTCGCGCCGGTCGGCATCGCGCGCGAGTGTCGCCTGCTTGACCTCGTCCTCCATCCGGGCGATCAGACTCATTGCGGGAGTCCTCGGATGCGTCCGCCGAGGATGTGCCAGTGGAGGTGGAAGATCGTCTGCCCGCCGCCCTCCCCCACGTTCACGACGACCCGATAGTCGTCGAGACCCGCCGCGCGGGCAGTCTCTGCCACGAACTCCAGCATCCGCT
>JBBWZE010000309.1:0-3644 GCA_039648845.1 Actinomycetota bacterium
GGCCTAAGCCGATGACGAACGCGCTCCCGGCCTGGGCCGAGTGGAACCCAGCCGCCGCCGACACCCCTTGGACGGTGGGGATCGAGGAGGAAGTGATGCTCCTCGACCCCGCCGACTGGTCCCTGGCATCGAGAATCGACGACGTTCTGCCGGCGCTGTCGCCCCGTGTCGCCGACGCAGCATGCGCGGAAACGCATGGTGCGGCGCTCGAGTTGGCCAGCCGTCCGCACTCAACGGCCGCTGCCGCGGCGGCTGAGCTGGGGGAGTTGCGGACGGACCTCGTCGCCGACCTCGCGCCGCTCGGGTTGCGCGCGGCCGTCGCTGGCCTTCATCCGTTCGCCCTGTGGAGCGACGTCGAGGTCTCAGGGGACGCGCGCCATCAGGCGATCTACGACTCGATGCGCGAGCTCGCCCGGCGAGAGCCGACGTTTGCGTTGCACGTGCACGTGGCGGTCCCTGGAGCCGAGGCGGCGGTGCGAGCGCTGCGGAGCCTGCGCGCCCACGTACCGCTGCTGCTCGCCCTTTCAGCCAACTCGCCCTTCTGGCAGGGCCGCGACACCGGACTGGCCTCCGCCCGAGTACCCGTCTTCGGCGCTTTCCCGCGCGTCGGCATCCCGCGCGCATTCGAAAGCTACGCGGAGTACGTGGACGCGATCGACGTCCTGCTGCGGAGCCGGGCGTTCCCAGAGCCGACCTTCGTGTGGTGGGACGTTCGGCTGCAACCGCGGCTGGGCACGATCGAAGTGCGCATCATGGATGCCCAAACGCGCGCCGAGGACAACGCCGCCCTCGCCGCACTCGTGCAGAGCGTCGTACGGCTCGAGACGACCGAGGGACGCGAGCCCGCCACGCTCGCGGCACGCCCGGAGGTGCTCGACGAGAACCGCTTCCTCGCTGCGCGTGACGGCATGCAAGCGAACTTCATCGACCCCGACGGCGACCGCCGTCGCCCGGCACGCGAGTCCCTCGACGATCTGCTCGCCGCCTGCGCGCCGCACGCCGCGGAGCTCGGCTGCGCGGCGGAACTGGCCACGCTCGCCGCACTGGCCGACGACCCGGGCGACAAGCGCCAACGGACGCTCGCAGGCGTCCGCCAAGGCGACCCGGCCGGCCCCGCGCTCGGGATGCTCGTCCGCGCACTCGCGGCGGACTTTACGGCCGCCCCACGCCGGCACGTGGCGGTGGCCTGAGACAGTCGATGCGTTGGTGTCACTTGTTTCGGGTGATGCGCGTGAAGCCGTATTCATTGAGCCTCGTCGAGGTGCACCGCGTGAGCGACATGCCCACCGAACCCACGACAAACGACACCTGATGGACATCTTCGAGGGGCGCCTCGGCCGCGAGGCCGTTGCGCGACTGCACGAGGCGTTCAGCCAGCTCACCCTCATCGGTGCGGTGACGGCCATCTCAGGGTTCCAGGCGGCCGGCGACGGAGCGGCGGCATGAGCGCGGCATCGTCGAAGGAACGGCTCGGTCCATCTTCGGGCGTTTCCCCCCGGGGGTTGCTCCTTCCTCTTGCACTTGCCCAGTTCATCTGCAGTTTCGCGGGCTCGAACATGAACGTGATGATCAACGACATCAGTGAGGACCTGGACACGACCGTACAGGGTGTGCAGACGACGATCACCCTGTTCTTGCTGGTCATGGCGATCCTCATGATCCCGTGCAGCAAGCTGACCGACCGTTGGGGCCGCAAGCGGTGCTTTATCGCAGGCCTCACGCTGTACGGGATCGGCGCACTGCTCAGCGCCCTGTCCCCGAATCTTGGCGTCCTGATCCTCGGCAACTCAGTCCTGGAAGGCGTCGGTACGGCGCTGTTGATCCCCCCCGTCTACATCCTCGCAACGCTGTGGTTCAGTGAGGTCAGCTCGCGGGCGTGGGCGTTTGGTGTGATCAGCGGGATGGGAGGGATCGGCGCGGCGGCAGGGCCGTTGATCGGCGGTGTCATCACCAGCGGGATCAGCTGGCGGGCCGCGTTCGTCTTCCAGGCCGCGGTCGTCACGACGATCGTCTTCCTCAGCCGCCGGCTCGTCGATCCCCTACCACCGAACCCGACGCGACCGTTCGACGCCCTCGGCGCGGTTCTGTCGGCGATCGGGATGTTCTGCCTCGTGTTCGGGATCTTGCAGGCCGGCAGCAACAACGCGCTCTTGACCGTGTTCCTCGTGGTCGGAGCTGCGTTCCTGCTCGGGTTCTTCTTCTACATCCGCGCTCGCGAGCGAGCAGGGAAGGAGCCGCTGCTGTCCACCGGGCTGTTCAGAAACCGCACGTGCAATCTCGCCCTTGTCACCCAGAACATTCAGTGGCTGATTCTCTTGGGGACGTCGTTCGTCGTCTCTGTCTTCCTCCAAACCGTTCGCGGCTACAGCGCTATCGGAACGGGGGTCATCTTCACCGCCGCGACCGCCGGCATCCTGGTCTCGTCCCTGGCTGCGGCGCGATTGGCCAAGAAGTACAGCCAGAGGACCTTGATCGTGGCGGGCTTCGTCGTCACCCTGGTCGGGATCGGACTCTTGCTCGGTCTGGTTCAGGCCACCACGAGCATTTGGGCCTTCGTGCCAGGGCTGCTGCTGATTGGCCTCGGCCTCGGAGGGATGCTGACCCCCTCGGTCAACGTCGTCCAGTCCAGCTTCCCCGAGGAACTGCAGGGTGAGATCTCGGGCCTCTCGCGCAGCGTATCCAACCTCGGCTCCTCCTTCGGCACCGCGATCGCCGGCACGATCCTGGTATCCGTCGTCGCCACAGGGAACCGCTCCTACGCGCTTGCGATGGCCTCGCTGGTCGTGTTCGGCCTCGTCGGCCTTGCGGCGGCATGGTTGCTCCCGGCCAATCGGTTGCAGCCTTGATCCTCATGACGGACGCGACTACGGAGCTCTTCCGCTCCGCTTGGAGGACGGGAGCACGCGCCAGCGCGCTGGCTGATCACGATCAGAAGGCAACGTCGCCGTCTCGCGCGCGAACGCCAAGGCCGACTGCGTCGTTGGAGGCCACGCCATGCCCGACGTCACCATCGCCCACAGCGAAGACGGCCCCTACATCGTCTCCGGCCCGGTCGCCCTAGTCGCGCCCGACGGGCATGTGATCGAGCATCCCGACCCGATGGCGATGTGTCGGTGCGGACACTCTTCCAACAAGCGGTTCTGCGATGGCACATACGCCACGATCGACTTCGACGGGTCCCTCGCGAACTGACGACGAAGAACGACACGACGGGTCACCGACGCCACCAGTCGCTCCGGCGGATCCACCCCTGAGCGGTGACCCGCGTGATGCAACCAACGACCATCAGGAGCGTCGGGATCGTCCGCGCGGGCGGGATCGGGCAAGGAGATGTCGCGCGGGACGACGCAGACGGCTTGGTGCTCGTTTCCCGTGGCCTATTCGCAGATCCGACGGCCGTCGCGCACGAGCGAATCGGGCGCACGGGGCATCTTCGTCAAGGAGACCGACGTGCAGTACGACGAACTGATCGAGAAGGTCGCCGAGCGTGCCGGAACGGATCGTGAGACCGCGCAAGCGCTCACCGTCGCGACGCTGCAGACGCTTGCGGAGCGGATCACCGGGGGTGAAGCCGAGGATCTCGCCGCGCAGTTGCCCGAGCCGCTGAAGCGGGCGATCCCCGAACGCCCGGCCGGGACCGCCGA
>JBBWZE010000312.1:0-3037 GCA_039648845.1 Actinomycetota bacterium
TCGCGAGGCCTTCGGAGAAATTGTGCAGACCGATGCCCGTTGCGATGAAGATCGCAAGCCAGCGTGCGGGCGACATCCCCGTGAAGTGATGGTCGTGCTCGAACTCCGCAGTCGACGCGGCGCCCGGTCCGAGGAACGCGCGGCGGCGCCGGCGCTTCATCCAGGTGTCGTAGTACACGAGGGTCATCAGGCCGGCGAAGAAGCCGGCGGTGAGGAGAAAGCTGAGCCACGCGAACCGTCCGCCCCGGCCTTCCTCGAGGGCGGTCTCGACAGGCCCGACGGCGCCGCTCATGACGTCCCAGAACAGGAAGATCAGGACTCCGGTCGCCGTCGCGGCCAAGAAGGCCTTCGTCCCCGTGGTGACGTTCTGCATGCGACCGATCGGCAGGCCGAGAAAGATCGTGAAGCCGGCGATCGCGCCGAGCGCCAGAGTCTGTGCGGTGCTCATGTAAGGGTCACCTTACAGGTTACGATCAGCGGAATGGCCCAGGGACATTCGGTCGACGAGTACCTCGAGACGATCTACTTCCTTGCCTTTCCGATCGGCGAGTACCGACCGCTCGGGAGTGGCTCGCCCACGCTTGCATCGAGAGTCGCGGAGATGCTCGGCGTCTCGCGCGCGTCCGCCGGCGAGATGCTGAAGCGGCTCGAGGGCGAAGGACTGATCGAGCGGGGCGAGCACAAAGAAGCGTTGCTGACGGCGAAGGGCCGCAAGCGTGCGGAGCGCGTCGTCCGCAAGCACCGGGTCATCGAGCGGCTGCTCACGGACTTCATGGGCTACACGGCCGCCGAGGCCCATGTTCAGGCCGACCTGCTCGGAGACACGTTCACCGACGACATGGTGCAGCGGATCGAGGAACGGCTCGGGCATCCGGACCGCTGCCCGCACGGCTGGCCCGTCGATCCCGACGTCGAGCAGGCCGAGAACCGTGACCTCGCACCGCTCTCAGATCTGAAAGCCGGTGCACACGCGACGATCGTGCGTCTCGCGGAGCACGACGGCGATCTCCTGCACTGGTTCTATGAAGAAGGGCTCGTCCCGGGCAGCGAGATCGAAGTCCGCGACGCGCAACCGGCCGCCGGCCAGGTCACGGTGCGACTGAACGGCCAGGAGCGAGCGATCGGCGAAAAAGCCGCCGCCGGCCTGTTTGTCAGACCGCGCGGAACCTAACCGCGCGCGTAGCGGTTGAGGTCTGGCTAGTCGGATCGGGGGCCGTCCGGGATAGAACGGTCCACGAGGCGGACGGGAACGTCATCGCATTCCAGCCCGTCGCGGCCGTCGTGCTCGCGCGCGGGCCGCTGAGCACGACCCAACGCAAACCGAGCCGGCGTGCCTCCCGGAGAGGTTGGCGATCGGGAAGTGGGACGAGTTTCCGGGCGAGCCGCGGTCCGTACAGCGGATAGTCCCAGTCGTCGGCGCCGAGCAGAACGCCGACGCGCGCACGCACCGGCACATTGAGGTCCACCCAGACGAGCGCATCTCGCATCCACCGACGCGTGATGCTCTGCGCCTCGGGGCGCCCGAGACTCCAGGCAGACACAGAGTCGCCGACGCCCGCCGGCTTCGTGTGGTTGAGCGCCAGACAGAACGCCAGCGTCACGATCCCGGTCGCCGCCAGCGCACCGGAGAGCAGCCGGTACGGCCGGAGCCAGGCAGCGAGCGGCATCGTCAGCGCCACCGGAACCAGCAGGAACCGCCCGACGAACATGTTGTAGCTATAGAGAACCGACAGCTCGAGCACGAAGAGCGGGAGCGCGAGAGCGAGCGCGAACCGCAGGCGCGACGTTCTCAGCATCAGCCCGGCGATGACGAACAACGCTGACAGGGGCACCACGAGCAACGCTCCCAGCGGGCCGAAAAACGAAATGTCCTCGTTCGAGAGGTTGTTCGGCCAGGCCGGCTCGGCCGGCAATCCGAGCCCTTCGAAGCCGATCATCCCGACGTTCCAGATTCCCTTCAGCACTTGCGGGTCGGGCCGGAAGCCGCTGAAGTCGATGAAGCGCCAGTAGTCACGGGCGACGTTCGCGCCCACTTGCCTGACCGTGACGGTCGCCCGGAACGACTCGACCTCCGCCGACGCTCCGAACAGGCTGCCGGTATGCCGAAAGTTGGAGACATAGCCGAACGACCCGAACGCGGCGAAGGCGATCGCCGCGCAGACCGAAAGCTCGGCCAGGCGGCGACGGGGCAGCACGACGATTGCGACGACGGCCAGCAGCGGTAAGGCGAACAGCGCCGTCAGCTTCGTGCCCAGGGCAAGTCCGAGCGCCACGGCCACGATCGGAAGCTCGCGTCGCTTCGCACCGACCAGTAGGGCAAGAGCTGCGGCCACGAACGAGGCAACGATGAGGTCGTTCTGCGTCGTGGAGGCCTGTAAACCGACCTGGGTCAATGTCCCGGTGAGCAGCGCAGCCAACGCGGCGCCGCGTCGATCGAAGCCGATGCGAACCGACGTGAGGTAGATCGAGAAAAACAGCGCCAGCTCGGCCAGAAATTGCGGCAGCGCGGCGAGACGGTCGCCGTGAACGAACGCGAACGTGGCGAGAATCTCCATCTCACCGTTGGGCGGAAAGACGTTTTGGCGGTCCGTGTGTGCGCCGTGGATCCACCCGACCGCGTGATCCTGGTACCAGGCTGCCGCGCGCGAGAGGTGGTAGGCGAGCGCGTCCCAGTTGTTCGGCGGCACGGCAATGGCTGTGAAGACCTCGAACGCAAGAGCGAGCCCGACCGCCACGACGAGGCCAAGGAGGACCGGCTCGTGCAGGAGTGGCCGACCGGGCGGCAGGGAGATGCGTGGACGCGGTCGCCCGAGCCGGAGCCACACGACGACGGCCGCGCCGGCCACGACGAGCTGCACGGCGAGGTAGCCCTCCGCCCGGACACCGCGCACCAGAGAGAGGAGCTCGGTGCCGCCGACCACCTCCGCCGCGCCGAGCACATAGACGGCGACGACAAAGGCCGCACCCTCGAGACGGAGACATGCTGCCGCGAGCAGTGCGGTGCCGACGACGAGCGCCACCCAGAGCGTGAGCAGGA
>JBBWZE010000320.1:0-4836 GCA_039648845.1 Actinomycetota bacterium
GTTCGCGGAGTCCGTCGAGACCTTCGGTGACCGTCTCGCCGTCGGCCAGAGCGAGGGGTTTGGCGCCCGTGTCGACCTTGATCCCCGGAACGATTCCCTTGGACTCGAGCAATTGCGGAAACGGTGTGCCGTCGGAGGCTTTTTGGCGGATCGTCTCGTCGTAGAGGATCACGCCACCGATGAACTCCTCGGCGCCCTCCGTCGTGAAGAGGAGCTCCCGATACGCCCGGCGCGTCTCCTCTGTCGACTCGGTCCCGATCGAATCGAACCGCTTCTTGATCGTTCCATTGCTCTCGTCTGCGGCGAGGATGCCCTTCCCATCGGCGACGATCTGTTCGGCAGTTCTCTCTAGCTCCTGAACGTCCATTTCGGCTCCCTCCCTCGCTTTGTCCGGGGAGAAGTATCGCCTAAGCTTCCCGACTTGGAGGGGCGACGCTGCGGCGGTTCGCCCCTCCCCTTCCGGGGACCTTGGTAAGTGCTCGGAGCGTAAGTACGATTTCGTGCACGTGATCCGCCGTCTGGCCCTCACCGTTCTGGTCGTCGCGGCCCTCGCACCGGCTCTGCGTGGTGACGCGGCCCCACCCGTGCTGATCCAGCCCGGCGTGACCCTCGCCGGCGTCCCGGTCGGGGGGATGTCGAACGAACAGGCCCAGGCCGCCCTGCGTCCGGCGTTCGCGAAGCCCGTCCGGCTCGTCTACGGCGACCGGAGCTGGAAGCTGCAGCCGGCGCGCTTCGGTGCTCGCGTGACTATCGCCGAGGGCGTCCTGCAGGCTCTCGGGGCCAGCACAGGCGCAGCTGTTCCGCTCGTGCCGGAGGTGAACGGGCAAGAGGTACACCGGTTCGTGAACGCTCTCGACAAACGCGTCTCGGTTCCCGCCGTGGACGCTGAATTGAGCGGGCTCGAGGGACTCCGGCCGCAGTTCACGAGCGAGAAGTCCGGGATCAAGGTTCTGCGCGGGCTCACGGTCCGGCGCATCGTGCGCGCTCTCCAAACACCTCAGGTGCGCCGCATCCGTGTCGCAGTGAAAGCCGTCGTTCCGGTGCGGACGGTCGCCAAGTTCGGTGCCGTGATCGTCATCCGGCGCGGGGTCAACGAGCTGCGCTACTACAGAGGCGCGAAGTTGGTGCGGAAGTTCGGTGTCGCGACCGGCCAATCGGTCTACCCGACGCCGACCGGGACGTTCGACATCGTCGACATGCAGCTGAACCCCTGGTGGCTGCCGCCGGACTCGGCGTGGGCCAAGGGCGAGAAGCCGATTCCGCCGGGCCCCGGGAATCCGCTCGGCACGCGCTGGATGGGACTGTCCTCACCCGGCGTCGGCATCCACGGCACGCCCGACGACGCATCGATCGGCTACTCCGCCTCACACGGGTGCATCCGCATGCACATCCCGGATGCCGAGTGGCTCTTCCATCATGTGAAGCTCGGCACGCCGGTCGTCATCACTGACGCCTGAGCGGAAGAGCGGACGATGGGGCTCGAACCCACGACCCTCAGCTTGGGAAGCTGATGCTCTACCAACTGAGCTACGTCCGCGTTCCCGAATTCTACCCTGGCTTTGTGGCGTTTCGGCCAGGTCCGGAGGCGCCATCGTCGACTCCATCTCATCTAAAGCAACAGGCTCTCCGAAGCAGACGAGATTCCTGGCTCGCTCGCGCAAGCTCAGGCTGAAGAGATGACCTCGGGGGCGGCCAGGCCGCCAGTCGCGCCCGACAAGTCACGGACTTGACCGTCAGACCGCCGGCTGGCCCATGCGGCCCCGGAGAACGAGCAGGACGCCCAGTGCAGCGAACGACATGAGTACGAGGCCGCTTCCGGCCCAGATGCCCGCGCTGCCCCAGCTGAACGTGTCCGACGTGTCATACGCGACCGGCGTCGAAGTGCGGACGGGGCCGGTCTTGCCGGGTACCGACGATGCGTAGCCTCCGACCGCGACGCTGCGCAGGGGCCGAAGCGCTTGCTGATCGTCGGCCGGCAGCCGCCGGTAAGAGTCCACGGGGATTCCATAGACGCGCTTCGCAGTCTGGGCCGAGGCTGGTTGCGTGACATCCGGGTCCTGCTGCGTCGCCTGGGCCTGCACCTGTGCGACGGGGACGGCGACGGCCACGGCCGCGAACGCCACGGCGAGCCGTCTGAGAGACCGATATCGCTTCCACTTCGTCATGTCCTCCGGCTCCTTTTCCTCGGTTCCATCTGCCCTGGACGACCCACAATCGCCCTCGGTGGTAACGAAACGGCCACGGGCCACCCACCGCCGCCCACCACGGGGTAACGAACCGATCGCGCCGGAAGCAGGTCGGCGGTCGTAAGCGGTGTGTGCTTAATTGGACGGTGGGGGCGCCCTCCGCGGTTGTCGACCTGCTAGTCACGGCCGCTGAGCAGCGCCCCCGGCCGTTCCACGAGCGACCTGGGTGACCCTTTTCACGACGGCCGTCCTTATCGTTTCAACCGGGATCTCCGGGGTAGGCGAACCGCACTAGCAGGTCGGCAACCGAAGGGGGTCCAGAATGAGGAAGCTCATAGCCACGCTGTTCCTGACGGCGGCACTTGCAGTTGGTGCCGTCGCGCCGACGGCTTCGGCACAGCCCGTTATCACGGGCGGTCTCGTCAACGTCACCGTGGTCGACGTGCTGAACGACAACACAGTCACGGTGACAGTTCCGATCGCTCTGGCGCTCAATCTCGCCGCCAACGTCTGTGACGTGACGGTCGGCGTGCTCGCCCAGCAGCTCAAGAACGGAGACACGACCTGCTCGAACGCCGAGCAGACGGCGACGGCGACAATCTCTACGCCGTAACGCCCTACCCGGAGGCTGCGTGAACGCCCGCTGACCGGCGGGCGTTCACCTGCCTTGGGCAGTACCGCTGTAGGCGAGCAGCCTGCCCGAACGTTGCTCGGCGGAGTGGAGCCGCGCTTCGATCAGAATGGCCGAATGGAGGCCGACGCCGTCGAGATCCGTGTCCTCGGCTGCTTGACCGAGAAGCAGCGCACGACGCCCGATACCTACCCGCTTTCCCTGAACTCCCTACGGCTCGCCTGCAACCAGGCGACGAACCGAGAGCCCGTTGTCGCCTACGAGGAGCGCGAGATCAAGGCGGCGCTCGACCGGATGGCGAACCGCGGCTGGACGCGGTTCGCGAGTGGGGCGAGTAGCCGCGCCTTGAAATATCGGCATCTCCTCGGCGAGGCGCTCCAACTCTCGGGGCCCGAGTTGTCGCTGCTCGGCGTGCTCATGCTGCGCGGCGCGCAGACAGTCGGCGAGCTGAAGCAACGAAGCGAGCGTCTTCATCGCTTCGAGTCGATTGCAGAAGTCGCAGAGACTCTCGATGCGCTCTCGCAGCGGGAGCTGGTCGAACGGCTCGAACGGCGCCCCGGCCAGAAGGAGGAGCGCTGGGCCCAACTCCTCGGTGGTGTGACCGAGCAAGCGGTGCTCGAGCCCGAGCCCGAGGCCCCGGCGCCTCAGCCGCGCGGCGACGACCGGGTCGCCGAGATCGAGGCGCGGCTGGAGCGACTCGAGCAAGCTTTTGACGGCCTGCTCGCCCGCGTCGATAAGGTGCCCGGCCGTGAGTAAACCGCTGGAGCAGCTCGAGGAACGGCTCGGCAAGATCACAGACCTCGAGCGGATCAGCCGGGTGCTTTCGTGGGACCAGCAGACAATGATGCCTCCGGCTGGATCCGATCATCGCGCAGACCATCTGGCGACACTGAGACGGATCGCCCACGAGCTGCTGATCGCAGAGGAGACAGGCCGTCTGCTCGACGAGTTGGGTCCCTTCCAGGAATCTCTCGAGCCCGACTCGGATGAGGCCGCCTTGATCCGAGTCGCACGGCGCGACTACGAGAAGGCCGTGCGTGTTCCGACCGACCTCCGCACGGAGATGACCCGCGCCGCCGCGCAGGCACGTCCCGTATGGGTCAGGGCCAGGGCCGAATCGAACTTCGCGCTCTTCCTGCCTGCGTTGGAACGGAACGTCGAGCTGCGGCGGCGCTATGTCGCCTGCTTCGATGTGGAGGAGCCGTACGACATCCTGCTCGACGACTTCGAGCCGTACACGACGACCGCGGAGGTGCGGGAGATCTTCGACGACCTCAAGGCGGAGCTCGTGCCGCTGATCGCGGAGCTTCGTGACGTCGAGGTGGACGACTCCTTCCTGAGCGGAAGCTTCCCGGTCGAGCGCCAGGAGCGGCTGGCGAAGGAGGTGGTCGAGCTGTTCGGCTTCCGTCCGGACACCTGGCGGCTGGATCCAACCGAGCATCCATTTGCCTCCGGCGCCGGAGTGGACGACGTCCGCATAACGACGCATTACGACCCCGAGACGATGAAGTCGTTCTTCTCGACCATGCACGAATACGGGCACGGGCTGTACTCGCACCAGCTACCGCGGCATCTTCGGCGGCTACCGACCGGTAGTGCGTGCTCGCTCGGCATCCACGAATCCCAGAGCAGGCTCTGGGAGAACCTCGTCGGGCGCAGCCCTCAGTTCTGGCGCTTCTTCTTCCCGCGCGTCCAGGAGACGTATCCGGAGCAGCTGAGCGGAGTCGCGCTCGACCGTTTCGTGGCCGGCATCAACCGCGTCAAACCGTCGCTGATCAGGATCAAGGCCGACGAGGTGACGTATGGGCTGCACATCATCCTGCGTTTCGAGCTCGAGCAGGACATCATCAACGGGCGCATCGAGCTTCGTGACCTCCCGCAGGTGTGGAATGAAAGGATGCACGACTACCTCGGAGTCGATGTCCCCGACGATGCACGCGGCGTTCTGCAGGACACCCACTGGGCTTCGGGATTGATCGGGTACTTCGCGACGTACCTCCTCGGGAGCGTCATGTCGGT
>JBBWZE010000321.1:0-3163 GCA_039648845.1 Actinomycetota bacterium
CCCGATCGTGGTCGTCGGAACCGGCGCCGACAGCTCGTCACGAAGCTGTGGATGCCGTTCATCGAGTTGCCGCACCTTGCCGTCGCCCCCCCAACGCAGATAGCCGTATCGGGCGTTCCGCAGATACGTCAGGGCGAACGCCTCGAAGCCCCGCGCCGCGTAGAACCGCGCGGCCACCTCATACGCCAGCGCCTCGTTCTGGATGAAGCCGTTCTCACGCGCCGCGTGGATCGCTTGCTCGTACAGATGCATGGCGTCGAGGTCCCGCGCCTCGATCCGGGCGATCTCCGCCGACACCAGTGCGTGCTTGTCGCCGAACGTCGGTGGATAATTGTCGGCCCACTCGCGCAGTTGGTCCCGATGCGTCGTCAGGAGGTCGCGCCACTCGGTCTGCTCGTCGGCCGACGCGTTCTCATAGAGCGCCGCCACCGTCAGCGCGGTGTAGTAAAAGTACTCGGACATGTCCCAGCCGACCAAGCTTCCCAGCAGTGGTTTCGCGTGTTCGGCGGCAGCGAGTGCTGCGACGTACTCGCCCGCCAGGAACCGCGCGTGCAGTTTGTTGATCCAATAGCTGCAGACCAGCGGGCTCGTACGGTTGTCCGTCAGTTGTGCCTCGAATGCCGCCTCGTCGAAGTGCGCGTCGCCGAAGGTGGAGAAGGTCGCGGTCCGGCCCTGCATGGTCGCACTGAAGCGTTGCTGGATCAGGATGTTATCCGCGATGTCGCGGTATCTGGCCTTCCGCACGAAGTCCAGGCCCCTCTCCGACTCGCGCCACACTGCGGCGAGCGGAAGGTTTCTCCTCATAAGGTGTGAGACGAGCTGGAGCATGCTGTGGCAAGCCGTCGTCAGATCCCCCGTCTCGATGGCAATGCGAAACGCCGCCCGAGTGAAATCGATCGCGCTCGCCATCGGCTGCGTCCAGACAGCAGTCAGTCCCATCGCAGAGTAGACCTTTGCCTGGCAGGCGACGAGCCCGTGCTTCTCCACCAGGTCGCATCCGAGCTTCGTGAAGCGATAACCCTCGCGGTAACGGTGAAACACCGGGCCGAGGGTGAACCCGAGAAAGCCACAGGCGATCGCGGATTCGCCGCTCGTTCCGTGCTGCATGCTGACGTTCACTATGCGAGCCAGGAGCAAGCAGAACAAATGGAAGTCGGTAAAGTAGGCGCCGTTTGCAAGGACAGCGAGCAGACGCATTGCGGCCTGTAGCTCCGGATCGGTCATCAGCGGCAAATCGATCAGGACCTCGATCGGGCGCCCATCGAGGTTGTGCCAGACTGTCTCGTATTCGGCTTGGACCTGCTCCCACGTCGGATGTGGCGGGAGGTCGACGCCGAACAGGCGCAGGCCGGCGAGCGCGCTGTCCACAGCCTGCGGGTGTTCGGCCTTCACGACATGGAGGAGGACCTTGAGATGATAAGCGGCAGCGTGGTCGACTTTTGACGCCCCACGCCGCAATAACTCAACAATGATTTGTTCGGCTTCTTCGAAACTACTGCTCAGAAATTCGCATTCGGCCCGCTCGAGCCATAGACTGAACGTCAACTCGTTCTGGCTGTCCCAGTCCCTGTCGTCCAACAGCGCCATGCCGGCCGAAAAGTACACGCGCGCCGACGCATAGGCCGTCGACGCCTTGGCCCTTCGCCCAGCGCGCAGGTTAATCGTCGCGACTCGCGCTTTCTCGTCACGATCAATCAGCAGTGCGGCGCCCCGATTGAACTGGTTCGCCACATTGAATAGCTCCTCGGCGAGTTGGTTCGCCGTCATGCTCGCCAGCAGCACACGGCCGATGTTCAAGTGGATCTCGGCACGGTGCGCGTGGGGCATCAGTGAGTACGCGGCTTGTTGAATCCGGTCATGCAGAAATCTGTAGGTGCTCTCGTGGCGGAAGACAAGGCCGGTGTGGACGGCTTCCCGGAGGGCCGCATGCATCGCTTCCTCTGTGTCTCCGTGAAGGAGTGCCAGCGCGGAGAACTCCGCGACATGGCCCAGGCAGGCGAACTGTTTGAGCGCCTCCTGCGTGGTGGCAGACAATCGTTTCAGTCTTCCGACCATGAGATCGACCACGTTGTCGGTGTAGCTCTTGGCGCGGATGCGATTCATGTCCCATTGCCACGCCCGCGTGACTGGGTCGAACGTGAGCAGCCTCTCTTCGGCCAGCGCCGTCACGAACTGGATCGCGAAGAACGGATTGCCACCGGTCTTCTCCTGCACGAGTTGCGCTAAGGGCCGCACGTGCTCCGGCGCGGAATGCAGGGCATCGGCGACGAGCGCGCCGACATCGTCGAGCCCGAGAGGCGCCAGCACAATCTCCTGGACTCGTGCTCCAGCTTTGCGGATGGCCTCGAGGGTCCGCACCAAGGGATGAGAGACACTGACCTCGTTGTCACGGTAGGCCCCGACCAGCAACAGGTACCGGATATCCGGCTCGCTAATCAGCCGCTCCAGGAGTTCAAGCGTTGCCGCGTCCAGCCATTGCAGGTCGTCGAGGAACAACACAAGCGGGTGCTCGGGTCGTGCAAACGCGCCGAGGAACCGCCGGAGCACCATCTGGAAGCGGTTCTTCGCATCTTGCGGCGGCAGATCGGGAACCGGCGGCTGCTTCCCGATGAGGTACTCGAGCTCGGGGACGAGGTTGACGATCAACTGACCATGCGGGCCGAGCGCCTCCGCCAGGGCAACCCGCCATTGGTCCGCTTCCTTCTCGCTCTTGGCGAGTATCTGGCGGACCGCGGTCTGGAAGGCCTGTGCCAAGGTCGCGTACGGGATGTCGCGTTGGTACTGGTCGAATTTGCCGGACACGAACAGCCCGCGCGACGGAACGAGTGCCTTGTGGAGCTCGTTGACCACGGAGGACTTGCCGACGCCGGAATAACCGGAGACGAGCACGAGCGCCGACGTCCCTTCCGTCATGACCCGGTCGAAGGCGGTGAGCAGGGCGGCGATCTCGGGCTCCCGCCCATAGAGCTTCTCAGAGATCAGCAATCGCTCCGACGCGTCGTGCGTGCCCAGTGGGAACGCATCGATGCGGCCAGACGATTCCAAGTCGGCGAGGCACCGCCGAAGATCGGCTTCCACGCCGGACGCAGTCTGGTAGCGCTCCTCGGCGTTCTTGGCGAGGAGTTTCATGATGAGCAGCGACAGCGGCTCAGGGACTCCGGCA
>JBBWZE010000016.1:0-11523 GCA_039648845.1 Actinomycetota bacterium
GAAAGCGGCTACTCTTTGGGCCGCCTCGGGGTGTGGCGCAGCCTGGTAGCGCGCTCCGTTCGGGTCGGAGAGGTCCCCAGTTCGAATCTGGGCACCCCGACTGGATGCGGGGGAACTGTGGTTCCCCCGCAGGTCAGTCCAGGCTGCGGCCGAGGCTATCCTCAGGGCATGCCGGACAAGATCCGACTCGCAGCGGTGCAGATGACGAGTCGCGCCGACAAGAGCGCGAACCTCGAGCAGGCCGAGCGTCTCGTCGCACGAGCCGCTGCAACCGGCGCCGACGTCGTCGTCCTGCCCGAGAAGTGGAACGCGATCGGGGACGCCGCCGTGTACCACGCGACCGCGGAGCCGATCCAAGGTGGCGAATCCGTCACCGCCATGTCGGAGTGGGCGCGCGCACACGGGATCACGTTGGTCGGCGGTTCGATCGCCGAACGGCGCGACGGACGCGAGAAGCTCTCGAACACGAGTCTCGTATTCGACCCTGAAGGACACATCGTTGCCACCTACCGGAAGATCCACCTGTTCGACGTGGAGGTCGGCGGTGTCGTCTACCGCGAGTCCGAAGCGGAGGAGCCCGGCGACGAGCCGGTTGTGGCGGATGTCGAGGGCTGGAAGATCGGGCTCTCGATCTGTTACGACGTGCGCTTCCCGGAGCTGTATCGCATCCTCACCCTGGAGGGCGCTCAGCTCGTGACCGTGCCTGCACACTTCACGACGCCGACCGGGAAGGATCACTGGCACGTCCTTCTTCGTGCGCGTGCGATCGAGAGCCAGCTGTACGTCGTCGCAGCCGCCCAGATCGGCGAGACGCTTCCGGGCAAGCCGGCGTACGGGCGCTCGCTCATCGTCGACCCGTGGGGAGTGGTCCTTGCGCAGGCTCCGGACGAGGAGACCGTGATCGCCGCCGAGCTCGATCGTGCGCACCTGCAGAACATCCGCGCGAAGCTGCCGTCCCTCGCGAACAGGCAGCCGAGCGCGTACCGGTGGCCGACGCGAGTCTGACGCACGGCGTCTGGCTCGAGCGCGTTCCCGACCTCGTTGCCTCCTGCGTCGAGGAGTGGGGGCTGCAGCTCGGCGAGCCGTACGAGCAGGGCGCCGCGGGTTACGCGCTGCGTGCGGAGTTACCGGACGGACGACCGGCGGTGCTCAAGCTGATCTATCCCGATCGCGAGTCCGAGCACGAAGCTGACGCTCTTGCTCTCTGGGGCGGCCACGGAGCCGTGAAGCTGCTCGCACGCGATGACGGGCGCTCCGCGCTGCTGCTCGAGCGGTGCGAGCCCGGTGAGAAGCTTGCCGCCGCGGGGCCGGAGGTCGCGCTCGACGTTCTGATCGGGCTCTTGCCGCGGCTCTGGGTCCAGGCGCGCGAGCCCTTCCACACGCTCGAGGACGAGGCGGCGTGGTGGATCGGGTGCTTGCCTCGGCAATGGGAACGCTCGGGTCGCGCAGTCGAGCGCAGGCTCGTGGATGTCGCCGTGGACGCACTGAGCGTGCTCTCGGCATCGCAGGGCCAACAGGTGCTGCTCCACCAAGACCTGCACGGCGACAATGTGCTCGCCGCCGAACGGGAGCCGTGGCTCGTGATCGATCCGAAGCCACTGAGCGGCGAGCGCGAGTTCGCAGTCGCGCCGATCGTCCGGTCCTCAGAGCTCGGCCATGGTAAGCGCGACACCCTGTATCGCCTCGACAGGCTCACCTCCGACCTCGGCCTCGATCGCGAACGCGCACGCGGATGGACGATCGGGCAGACCATGGCGTGGGGTTTCGGTAGCGAATACCACCCCACACATCTGGAAACGGTGCATTGGCTGCTGGAGGACGCCAAATGAGCTTGCGCGCCGTCCTCTTCGACGTCGACTTCACGCTCTGCCGTCCCGGGCCCGAGCTCTCCGCGGAGCGCTACGCGCGTATCGCCGCCAGGCACGGCATCACGCTCGACGCGAGCCGCTACGACGATGCGCGCGAGGCCGCGGTCCTCAACCTCAAGCGCCATCCGGAGCTTTTGCACGACGAGTCGATCTGGCACCGCTTCACCGAGGAGATCTTCGTCGGCATGGGCGGCCCAGAGGCGGTCGCGGGCGAATGCGCGACCGAGATCGAGGAAGGCTGGGGCGTGTCGGAGAACTTCGAGCTGTTCGAGGACGTCCTGCCGGTGCTCGAAGAGCTGAGACGCGCCGGGCTTCGCATCGCCGTCGTCTCCAACGGCATCCGCGATCTGACCGTGTTCGTTGCACACCACCGCCTCGACGTGGACGCGATCGTCGACTCGCGTTCCCACGGGCGCGTCAAGCCGCATCCCACGATCTTCCAGGCGGCCCTCGCCGCCCTTGCCGTCGCGCCCGAGGATGCGGTCATGGTCGGCGACTCGGTGGAGGAGGACATCGAGGGTGCGCGCGCGATTGGGATGCGCGCCATCTTGCTGGACCGCGAGGACCGGCATCCGGATCTCGACGAGCGCCTGACCGACCTCTACGGCCTGCCCGCCGCCCTCGGCCTCCCGCGGCCCGCCTGAACGCAATTACGATCCCATCGTGCCTGCCTGGCTGATCTGGGCGATCGCGGCAGTTCTCCTGTCCGTCGGCGAGATCTTCACGCCGGGCATGTTCTTCCTCGGCCCGGTGGCGCTCGCAGCTGTCGCCGCCGCAGTCGTCGCCCTGCTGGGAGTCGGCGTCGTGCTGCAGCTCGTGGTGTTCATTGCCGGATCTATTGCGACCGTGGCCTTCCTGCGCCCGGTCGCCAGGCGTCACCTGCACATGCCCGCGGCGCTGCGCACGGGCACGGCCGCCCTCGAGGGGACGAAGGCCGTCGTCCTGCAGCGCGTCGACGTCAACGGCGGCCGTGTGCGCATCGGCGGCGAGGAATGGTCGGCGCGCGCATACATCGAGGATCAGGTGTTCGAGCCGGGCACGCGTGTCGAGGTCGTCAAGATCGAGGGAGCGACAGCTCTCGTCTACGAGTAGAAAGGTGGAGACATGGCTGGTTTGATCGTTCTGCTCGTCGTCGCGGGGCTGGTGCTGCTCACTCTTGCCCGAACGATTCGCATCGTCCCTCAGGCGCGCGCCGGAGTGGTCGAGCGCCTCGGACGGTACTCGCGCACGCTCACCCCCGGCCTGGCGATCGTCGTGCCATTCGTCGACCGCGTGCGGGACATGATGGATCTTCGCGAGCAGGTTGTCTCCTTCGACCCGCAGCCTGTCATCACCGAGGACAACCTCGTTGTCAGCATCGACACGGTCATCTACTTCCAGGTCACCGATGCGAAGGCCGCGACATACGAGATCGCCAACTACATCCAGGGAATCGAGCAGCTGACTGTCACCACGCTCCGTAACGTCATCGGCGGCATGGCGCTCGAAAAGACGCTGACCTCCCGCGACGAGATCAACAACCAGCTCCGAGGCGTGCTCGACGAGGCGACCGGGAAGTGGGGCATCCGCGTCAACCGGGTCGAGTTGAAGGCGATCGATCCGCCGGGTTCGATCAAGGAGACGATGGAGAAGCAGATGCGCGCCGACCGGGAGAAGCGCGCCACGATTCTCGAAGCCGAAGGCGTCAAGCAGGCACAGATTCTCACCGCGGAGGGGGAGAAGCAGAGCGCAATTCTCCGGGCTGAGGGACAACGCGAGGCGGCGATCCTGCAGGCGGAGGGCCAGGCGAAGGCGATCGACACGGTCTTCCGCGCGATCCACGACGGCGACGCCGACCCGAAGCTCCTCGCCTACCAGTATCTGCAGGTGCTGCCGCAGATCGCGCAGGGCGAGTCCAACAAGGTCTGGATCATCCCCAGCGAGGTGACGCGGGCGCTCGGCCAGCTCACCGACGCGCTGCCGCGACGAAGCGACCAGCAGGAGAGCTAGGAACCGGGGACGAGCGAGAACAGGTCGACGGCCAGATCGTCGGACGGCGCCTCGATGTTCGCCTGGACGCCGAAGTCGTAGAGATCTTCGGTCATGGTCATCGTCATCGGCGTGCCGAGCTGCCCGGCGCCCAGCGACATCGTGAAGGCCAGCCGCCGGACGCGGCCCACGCGATCGATCCAGGCCTCGGCCGGTGCGGAGACCGAGCCGGTCGCCTCCGCCAGCTGCCTGAACTGCTTGTTGTCGCGCGCAAGCTTCTTGAAGTCGATGCTGAACGCGTAGTGCGTCGTCTGCACGCCCCGGATCCGCTCCGACCCGGTCACGCGCGCGCTACTCGATGCCATCAGCATGCGGAGCGACTGGGATGGATCGGCCCGGTTCGCGCTCATGATCGCGCCGAGATCCACCCCTTCCTTCTTGGCGAGCTTCTCGAGGTCCATCTTCACCCACTTGCCCATCGGAACCAACTTGTCGAAAAGCGGCGAGCGCATGTACATGACGAGACCGTGACTGCCGTCGAAGATCATCTCCATGCTCGGGTCCGAGGAGCCGAGTTGCACCTGGGCTGCGGGCGGGAGCGCGAAATGCATGTTCATCCAACCCGACTTGCGCTTCCCGTCATAGATGCCGTTACCGTTGAAGGCGAACGAGCCGACGCTCCCCCCGTTGAGCGAGGCCCGAAATTCGAAACGCGAAGACGTTGTCTCTGCCGTCGTACCGGCGGCCTTCGCGACGGGGTCGAGCGCGAGGGCATCCCCGCCGGCGCAGCCGACCAGCGCCGAGGCGCAAACCACCAGGCAGAGCAAGGAGAAGACGCGGCGGAGAGTCACCCGCGATTCAAATCGTCCGGAGTTGGGAGCGTGCCTATCCCTCGAACGAGGCGAGCTCAGTGCGCCAGTTGTTCGTGTGCTCTCCGAGAGCGGGTGCCTGGCCGGTGGGAGACGGCTCCCCGAGCCATTCGGACGCCTCTGCGAGGGTCGCGACGGGGCCTGCCATCACGTCCTCGCCCTCGAAAAGGGCCAGCCACTCCGAGAGTGCCCTCGACCGGAACACCGTGGCAAGCTCGGCAGCGAGGCTCTCCTGGTCCTGCTCGTAGTGGCGTTCGATGAGGTCGAGCCGGCCGATCAGCTCGCAGAGACGGCGCCAGAACTTCGACTCGACCGCAGTGAGAGTGAGGAAGCGTCCGTCGGCCGTCTCGTACGTGCGGTAGCAGGCAAGGGCGCCGGTGAGCGTCCGCTCGGCCTCCCCGCGCAGGCGGTGGGCGGCAAGCCTGTGGGCGTTGTGTGTCATCGAGACGACGATGTGCGCGCCCGTCCCGCTGCGTTGCCGCTCGAGCAGGGCGGCCAGGATCTCGATGACGGCAAAGAGGGAGCCGCCGGCGATGTCCGCAATCTGCACGGGCGGCAGTGTCGGCGCAGTGTCCGCGAGCAGTCCGGCCCAGCCGGCGTAGTTGAGGTCGTGGCCCGCGCGCAGGCTCCCCGCACCGAACCCCGTGACCGAGCAGTACACGATGGATTTGGGGAGCGCGGACGCCCCGACTCCGAGCCGGTCTGCGACGCCCGGACGAAAGCCCTCCAGCACGACGTCTGCGCGGGCGGCGAGCGCCGGCCCGAGTCCGGGATCGCGGTCGAGGTCCCAAACCACCGATTCCTTGCCCGCGTTGAGCGCGGCGTCCCAGCCGGGTGCCACCGAACGGAGCGGATCGCCGTCAGGATTCTCCACCCGAACGACCCGCGCGCCGTGCCGCAGAAGCTCGCGGCTGGCGAAGGGGCCGGGCAGGTAGCGCGTGAAGTCGACCACCAGCACACCGCGTAGCACCACGGCCTGCGACGCTACCACTGCCTGCGACGCTACAACTAGACTCATTACGTTGACCGACCGTTCAACAGGCCAGGAGGACAAGCGTCGGCTGATTCTGGACGCCGCCGTGCGCGTGTTTGCCCACAAGGGCTACCACACGTCACGAGTGGGTGACATCGCGGAAGAGGCGGGCGTCGCGCACGGCCTGCTCTACCACTACTTCCGCTCGAAGGAGGAGCTGCTCGAGACGATCTTCCGCGAGACGTGGCGCGACGTGCTCGATGCCGTCCGCTCGGTCGAGGAGACCGACGAACGCGCACGCGAGCGGCTGGCCGGCATCGCGAAGATCCTTCTGCGTGCGTGGCGGCGGGATCCCGACCTCGTGCGCGTACTCGTGCGCGAGGTGACGCGCAGCTCCCACCTTCAGCAGCGCATCCACGAGATCGAGGCGGCGTTCGCCGGGATCGAACGGATCATCGTGCGCGGACAGGAGGAAGGCGAGTTCCGTTCCGACCTCGATCCGCGCATGAGCAGCTACGTCTTCTACGGCGCGCTCGAAGAGATCCTCACGGGTTGGGTGCTCGGCCAGCTCGAAGACGGCGAGGAAGCGATTGCCCGCGCGGAGGAGACCGTGGTCGAGGTCATCTGCGGCGGCCTGGCCGCCGATCGCGAGACAGCCAAGGTCTAGTGACACAGCTGACGGCCGAAGCTGCGGCGAGCTCGCAGACCGTCAGGCGCAGCCTTTTCTGGACTCTCGGCTTCGGCGCGTTCGGCCTCGCCTTCTCGATCACGACGACCGCGGCCTACCTGCCGCCGCTGCTGCACCGTTTCACCGAATCCGGCGCGCTGATCGGGCTGGTGCTCGGTGCGGAAGGCGTCTTCGCGCTGCTCCTCTCCCCGGTGATCGGCCCCTGGAGCGACACTTTTCACACGCCGATGGGCCGCCGTCGCCCGTTCATGCTCGCTGCGCTCGGTCCGATCGGCTTCTGCCTGCTGCTGATGCCCTTCATGCCGAACCTCTGGACGACGACGTTGATCGTCCTCGCGTTTTTCTTCGCGTACTACGTCTACGAGCCGCCGTACCGCGGTCTCTATCCGGATCTGCTGCCGCCTTCGACGTATGGGCGGGCGCAGGGGATCCAGCACGTGCTGCGCGGGATCGCGTTGGGCGCGGCCCTTGTGGGCGGAGGTTTCCTGCTCAAGGTCTGGCACGCTGCGCCCTTCGTTCTGGCCGCGTTCGTGACGACAGCGGCGTGTGCGGTGCCGATCATCTTCGTGCGCGAGGACGGCGGCCACGGCCGCGTTTTCGAGGGAGTCGGCGCGTACTTCAAGCGAAGCTGGGCCATCCTTCGCGAGGAGGCCGAGGTCCGTCGCTTCCTCCTCGCGAACGCCGCCTGGGAGGGAACGTTCGCAGCGGCGCGCACGTTCGTCGTCCTCTACGTCCTCGACGGGCTGCATGAGTCGAAGACGATCTCCTCAGCGCTGCTCGGCTCGGTCGCGGCCGGTTACGTGATCGCCGCCCTCATTGCCGGGCGGCTCGGAGACCGGTTCGGGATCGCGCGAGTGATCTTCTTCTCGTCCTTCGTCTACGGCGGTGGCTTCCTCGTCGCGGGCACCGCGACGACCTGGCACAACTGGTACTTCGCGCTGATCGTTCCCGTCTCCATCGCAGGCGGGATGGTCATGACCCTGGCGTGGGGGCTGCTCTTCAAGTTGATGCCGCAGGAGCACCGTGGCGCGATCTCGGGTCTTGCGACGACAACGAAGGGCCTTGGCCTTCTGCTCGGCGCGCCGGTTGCCGGTATCGCGATCGATCTGGCCCGCCCGTATCTGGACGCCACGGACGGCTACCAGATCCTCTGGCCGGTCTGTGGGATCCCGATCCTCGCTGCGATTCCGCTCGTGTACCGCCTGATGCGCATCGAGCCGACCGGCAAGCCGGAACCGACTCTCGGCTGATGGCGTTCTGGGACGAGCTTCGCGGTCTCGAGCTGAACATCGAGGACTTCGGCACCGAACGGAAGTCCGTCGACGTCTCGACTCAGTTCACGCGCGTCACCACGACTGTCGTGCTCGGGGGTGAAGGCGAGCATGGGCGGGGCGAGGACGTCACCTACACCGCGGAGGATCACGACTGGTTCCCCGACCTCACTCCCCCGGGGCGCACGACGCTCGGAGAACTCGCGGCGCAACTGGAGGGCCTGCGCCTGTTCGAGGCGGAGCCGAAGATGGGGGCCTCCGCGGATTACCGGCGCTGGGCCTTCGAGAGCGCCGCTCTCGACTTGGCGCTGCGCCAGAACGACCTTTCGTTCGGTGCAGCTGTCGGGCGCGAGTATCGTCCGCTGCGGTTCGTCGTCTCGACTCGTGGCGATGCCTTCGCCTGGTTGCAGCACAATCCGAAGCTCGAGTTGAAGCTCGATCCCGAGAACGACTGGGAGAGGCCGTTCATGGAGCGCCTCGCGGCGACGGGTCGCGTGCGCGTCCTCGACTTCAAGGCGTACTACACGGGCACGCCTGTCGACGTCGTGCCGGATCCTGCGCTGTATCGCACCGCCGTCGAGCTCTTTCCCGACGCCGTGCTGGAGGATGCGTCTCTCGACGGCGAGTGCGGAGCGGTTTTGCAGGGGCAGGAAGGACGGATGAGCTTCGACGCACCGATCCACTCCGTGGCCGACGTCCGGGCTCTGCCGGTCGACCCCGGCTGGCTCAATATCAAGCCCTCGCGTTTCGGCACCACCGAGCGGCTGTCGGAGTGCATCGAGCACTGCGCCACAAACGGGATTCGGATGTACGGCGGCGGGCAGTTCGAGCTGGGTGTCGGGCGCCGGCACATCCAGGTGCTTGCCTCGCTCTTCTACCCCGAGGGGCCGAACGATGTCGCTCCGCGCGAGTACAACATGGGCGAGCCACGCCCGGCACTGCCGCAGAGCCCGCTCCCGCCACCCGAAGAGGTCGGCTTCTAGGAAAAGGCGCTAGCGTGCTCGGCTAGAAAGGAGGGCTGATGAACTGGGAACTCGAGGGGACGGTCGTCATTGCGTGCAACTGCGACTACGGTTGCCCGTGCAACTTCAATGCTCTGCCGACCCAGGGGAAGTGCGAGGGGACCTGGACCTGGCACATCGAGCGTGGTGCCTTCGGAGACACCTCGCTCGACGACCTGAACTTCACCGTTGCCGTGAACTGGCCGGGCGCGATCCACGAAGGCAACGGCGAGGCGGTGATCCTGGTCGACGAGCGAGCCGATCAAGCGCAGCACGACGCGATCGCGACGCTCATCGGTGGTGAGGTCGGAGGGCCCTGGGGGGTGCTCGCCTGGACCTGGCCGACGGTCCACGGGCCCAAGCCCGTGCCCTACGACGTTCAACTCGACGGCGTGAACTCACGCGTGAAAGCGGGGCATTCGTTCGAGGTCGTGTCCGAGACGATCAAGAACCCGGTGACCGGCGCGGAGGTGCACCCGGGCGCAACGCTTCCTGAGGGAATCGTGTTCAAGGAGGGCGAATTCGGCTCGTCGACGACGTTCCGCCTCTCGGACGAGGTCGCCTTCGAACATCCCGGGAAGTACACCGCGGTCGCCCCGTTCGAGTACAGCGGTCCCTAGCGGGTGTGGGACTACCCGTGGGCGTGAACCGGCGACAACGCCGGTGCCCACGAACACAACGGCGACACGTCGCCGCCGCGGCCGTTCAGGGCACGGAAGCCGAGTGCGTGCTCGGCCTGCATCATCTTGTGGATCTGAGTCGTGCCCTCGTAGATGATCGGGGCGCGCGCGTTGCGGAAATAACGCTCGATCCCGTACTCCGCGGAATAACCGTAGGCGCCGTGCACCTGGATGGCGAGATGGGCGGCGCGGAACGCCGCTTCGGTCGCGTGCCATTTTGCGAGTGAGGTTTCGCGCGTGTTCCGCATTCCCTGGTCCTTCATCCAGGCTGCCTGCATCACGAGCAGCTTCGACGTCTCGTAGCCGAGCACCATCTCGGCGATCATGTCCTGCACGAACTGGTACTTGCCGATCGGCTGACCGAACGTCTCCCGCTCGCGCGCATATTCCGTGGAGCGCTCGAGGCACGCGCGGATGACGCCGACCGCGCCGGCGGCGACCGTGAAGCGGCCCTGGTCGAGGCCGTACATCGCGATCTCGAAGCCCTGGCCCTCCTCACCGATCATGTTCTCTACCGGAACCTCGACATTCTGGAAGAAGAGCTCGCCGGTGGAGCCTGCCCAGATGCCGAGCTTGTGCTCCGTGTCGGCGGTCGTGAAGCCGGACGTGCCGCGCTCGACGACGAAGGCGGAGATCCCCTTGTGCTTCGCAGCGGGATCCGTCTTTGCGAAGACGAGCGCGTGATCGGCGACGTTCGCGTACGAGATCCAGTTCTTCGAGCCGTTGAGAACGTAGACGTCGCCCTCGCGGCGTGCGGTCGACTTCATCGCTGCCACGTCGGAACCGGCTGCGGGCTCCGTCAGCCCGAAACACGCGAGCTTTTCGCCGCTCGCCTGCGGGACGAGCCAGCGCCGCTTCTGCTCCTCGGACGCGTACTTCAGCAGCCCGAGCGAGTTGAGGCCGACGTGGACGGAGATCAAGGTCCGGAAGGCCGCCTCGCCACGCTCGATCTCCTCGCACGCGAGCGCCTCGGACACGAAGTCGAGGCCCGCGCCGCCGTACTCCTCCGGAATCACGATCCCGAGGATTCCGAGCTCGGCCATCCCTTCGATTGCAGCCAGGTCGAGGTGGTGGTTGATGTCGTTCTCGACTGCGTTGGGCAGGATGCGCTCGTCCACGAAGAGGCGGACCGTGTCCTGAAGCAACCGTTGCTCGTCGCTGAGCTCGAAGTCCATGACGGCCTAGTCTACGGAGGCTTTGGGCGTTGCCGCCGTCATCACCATGGCCACGATGCTGGGGTTGACGCCGCAGCAGAAGGCGGCTCTCGTCGTCGTCTCCGGGCGACCGGCTCCTCCGGGTGTCGCGGGCGTGCTTGTGCAGCGCTACGACCGCGACGCGCCTAGGCCGTCCGGCGCGCTCGTCTTCGTCGACCAGGAGGGCGGAAAGGTCAAGACCTTTGCGCGCCTGCCGCCGCGGTCGTCGGCCCGTGGCGTGCGGAGCAAGACCGAGGCCTTCGAGTCGGGCGCGGCGACGGGGCGTGCGCTGCGCCGCACCGGCGTCGACGTCGACCTCGCGCCGGTGCTCGATCTGCCAGACGGTCCGCTCGGTTCGCGCCAGTTTCGCTCCCCGCTCTTCGGCGTCGCATTCGCGCGCGGGCTCGCTGCGGGCGGCGCCGGCTCGTGCGTCAAACATTTCCCGGGCCTCGGTTCGCTGCCGTTTTCCACGGACGAGCATCCCTACGTCGTCGGTCGGGCCCGCGACGCCGATCTTGCGCCCTACCGTGCCGCGGTCGAGGCAGGCGCGCCGTGCGTGATGGTCGGTCACGGCGTCTATCCGACACTGGGCCCGCGCCGCGCGGCGCTCGAGCCGGGCGCCTACCGCCTCTTGCGCGAGCTCGGGTTCGAAGGTGTCGCGATCACGGACTCGCTCGACGTCGTCCGCGGCCATGCGCAGGAGTGGGCCGTTGCCGCCGCCCGCGCCGGCGCCGACCTGCTCCTGTTCACGAGCGGCGCCGACGCCGCGCGCGCGATTCGTGTCCTCGTTCCGCTGGCCCGCACCGGTGAGCTGGACGTCCATGTGGCCCGCGTCCTGCGGTTCCGGTCGAGGTTTGACTGACCAGTCAATCAAGCTAACCTAGGCTGAGATGGCGACCTTGGAGGAACGCACCGCGAGGGGCGTCTCGTTCGGGCTCACCGACGAGCAGAAAGCCCTCCGCGACCTGGCGCACGACTTCGCCGAGCGCGAGATCCGCCCGAAGGAGCGCGA
>JBBWZE010000042.1:0-2602 GCA_039648845.1 Actinomycetota bacterium
ACGAGACGCTGGCCGAGGTTCTGGCCGAGCACCGGGTTCGGCAGCTGCACGCCGCCGAGACCGAGAAGTACGCCCACGTGACCTATTTCTTCAACGGCGGCCGCGAGCCGGAGTGGGAGGACGAGACCAGGATTCTCGTGCCCTCTCCGCGGGATGTTCCAAGCTATGACCAGAAACCGGAGATGTCCGCGCGGGAAGTCACCGACAGGTTCGTCGAAGAGCTCGACCGAAACGGCTATCGGTTTGCCGTCGTCAACGTGGCGAACCCCGACATGGTCGGCCACACAGGATCGATCTCCGCGGCGGTGAAAGCAGTGGAGACAGCCGACGAGTGCCTTGGTCGGATCGTCGATGCCGTCGGCCGAAAGGGTGGCGTCTCGCTGATCACCGCGGACCACGGAAACGCGGAGCAGATGCTCGAGGCAGACGGTGCAAGCCCCCATACAGCCCATACGACGAACCGCGTTCCGCTGATCGTCACAGACCCCGAAGTGACCCTTGAAGACACCGGCGAGTTGGCCGATTTAGTGCCCACTGTGCTGGGGTTTTTAGGTTTCACGCAACCCTTACAGATGACCGGTAAACCCTTAACGACCCCGGTCTGATCCGGGCTATACTCCGGAACCTTTTGTCACTTCAGCAACCTGATTTTGCCGTCCTGCGGAAGGCACAGAAAGGCGACGAGCGAGCTTTCTCGCTCATCGTCCGTGCCTACCAGGTGCCTGTCTTCAACTATGTGCTTCGGCTCGTCGGCGACCGTTCGCTCGCGGAGGACCTGACTCAGGAGGTCTTCCTGCGCGTGTTCCAGGGCCTGCCGCGCTTCTCGCTTCGCTCGAAGTTCACCACGTGGCTCTTCCAGGTGACCAAGAATCGCGTGCTGGACGAGCTGCGCGCCAACGAGCGGCGGCCGCGCGCGGTCGTCGCCCTCGAGGACGTTCCGCCGCTCGAGGTCGTCGATGCACCGATGGAGCGACTCGAAGCGATCGACGCGGTGTGGCGCGCCGTCGAGGGGCTCAACGTCGACCTGAAGATGGCACTTCTTCTCCGCGACATCGTCGGCCTGTCGTACACCGAGATCGCCGATTCGCTGGAGGTCACGCTTGCCACGGTCAAGTGGCGGATCTACAAGGCACGCGAGGACGTTCAGCTTTCGATGGCCCGCGAGGGCATCACCTTCGGCGAGCAAGACCAGACCGTCGCCGAGCGCGCAGCTGCTTCCTAGCTATCTCGAGTGAGCACGTAGCCAAAGGCTGAGGTTCCGCGCTTCCGCGGCCGGCGTCGGTCCGCGCGCCGGTGCCTGGATCGGCACCGGCTGCGGCTTCGTCGAAGGACTGTCTCCGCCGAGGCTGAGCAGGCCCAGGATGACGGCGACGACCGCGACGGCGGCTGCGCCGGCGATCCAGAGCCACGCACTGCTACCGGGCAGGCTCTGATACGTCCGGGAGCGCAGCGACTCGGTGATCGCCGTGGCGAGCAACGGTTCGGTCGGGAGCTCGGACGCTGACGCGAGCTCGTGCGCGAAATCCGATGCAGACGCCGGTCTGAAGCGCGGGTCGCGCGCCAGTGCGTGCATCACCGCGGCTTCGACCGGCTCCGGAACCGAGGGCTCGACGTCGCGGAGCGGAGTGATCACGGCGTCCGTCTGCTGCGCGACCAGTTCCGCGAGCGATCCGAACTCGTAGGGCGGCCGTCCCGTCAACAGCTCGTAGACGACGGCGCCGAGCGAGTAGATGTCAGCCGCTGCGGTGACCTCCTCGCCGGCGGCAAGCTCCGGCGAGAGGTAGGCGGCGGTACCGAGCACGGTTCCGTGTTGCGTGAGCCGCGTCAGCTCGTCCGCACGCGCGATGCCGAAGTCGGCGATCTTGAGGACGTTGTCGTCGCGAACCAGGAGATTCGCGGGCTTGACATCACGGTGGACAAGGCCGGCGTTGTGCGCGTGCTGCAGTCCCGCGCAAGCCTGGAGCGCAAGCTGCACGACCTCCGCGTGCGTCAGCTTGCCCCGCTGTGCGAGCGTGCCGCCGGGGACGTATTCCATGACGATGTAGGGGATGCCCTCCGTCTCGCCGGCGTCGTAGACCCGGACGACGTTCGGATGCGAGAGCCGGCTTGCAAGCTTCGATTCCTGCAGGAACCGCCCCCGAAAGTTTGCGTCTCCCGCAAGATGCTCTGCGAGCACCTTGACCGCGACGAGACGGTGGAGCTCCTCGTCGTGCGCGAGATAGACGATCGCCATGCCGCCCTGGCCGAGGGCCCGCTCGACGCGATAGCGGCCGGCGGCGAGAAGCGCTTCGGTCAATCGTCCTTCCCGTGCTTCGAGTGCTTGCCCTTGTGCTTACCACGGTCGGGCTTGTTCTCGACCGGGACGCACCGGATGCGGGCGACCAGATCCCCGACGGTCGAGCCGAGCTGCTCCTGGAACGCGCCTGGGACACGCCCGGCGTTGATCGCCGCGATTGTCTCCCGCTGGAGCTGCTGCGCGAGGCCAAGTGCCCGACAGGAATCACCGGCGGTCAGCGCTCGGGCGACCTCGTCGCCGCGGGAGGCCAGGGCCGTTGCGACCGGGCGGGGAAGGCTGGGCTGCGGGGCGGCTCGATGCACCGAG
>JBBWZE010000071.1:0-3905 GCA_039648845.1 Actinomycetota bacterium
CGGCGGCGCCTACCCGGACGTACGCACAGCCGGTTCCCGCCGGCGCCGCGACGTTCCTCGTCACCGGCCACGGTTGGGGACACGGCGTCGGCCTGAGTCAGTACGGCGCGTACGGCTACGCGCAGAAGGGCGTCCTCTACGACAAGATCGTGCTCCACTACTTCCCCGGGACGGAGCTCGGAGCCGCGCCGGTCTCACGCGTACGAGTCCTCTTGTCGAGCGGCCTCGCCGGCCTCGACATCGGTTCGACGGCCGACTTCAAGGTGCGCGACGGGAGCGGAGTCGTGCACACGGTCGCCGCGGGGAAGTACACGCTGAAGCCCGCCCTCAAGATCGCGGTCGACGGGCAGACAACGCCACGCGCACTGCCCGGCCCGCTGCTGTTCCAGCCGGGAGCCGCCGCGCTCGGTCTCAAGCACCGCTATCGCGGCTCGATCCAGATCGACGTCGCCAACGGCAAGCTGCGCGCGATCAACATGGTCGGGCTGGAGCAGTACCTCTACGGGGTCGTCCCGTCGGAGATGCCTTTCACGTGGCATCCGGAGGCGCTGAAGTCACAGGCCGTTGTCGCGCGTTCGTACGCACTGGCGACGCGCAGGACCGGTGCGTTCGACCTCTACCCGGATACCCGCAGCCAGGTGTACCTCGGAATCGAGCACGAGAAGCCCTCTACCAATGCCGCCGTGAATGCGACGGCCGGCCAGGTCGTGCTCTACGGGGGACAGGTCGCAAAGACGTACTTCTTCTCGACGTCCGGCGGTCGCACGGCATCGGCCGAAGACGTGTGGGGAGAGCCGGTCCCCTACCTCGTGTCGGTGCCGGACCCCTACGACTCGATCTCTCCCCACCACGACTGGGGCCCGCTCGTCTTTACGGGCACGAAGCTCGCAAAGCTGCTGAAGATGAAGGGCCGCGTCGTCGATCTGCAACCTGAGCTGGACTCCTCCGGCCGGATCAAAGTGCTCAACGTCATCGGCACGAAGAGCACCCTTCGCGTGCAGGGCGCGGAGCTGCGCAGCAAGCTGAAACTGCGCTCGACCTGGTTCGGCGTCGGCGTCCTCTCGCTGACCGCGCCCACGCAGCCCGTCACGTACGGAGGACGCGGCAAGTTGACCGGTATCGCTCGCGGACTGACGCAGGCGGTGCTGCAACAGTTGCAGGGAGACAGCTGGACCGATGTTGCGGCGCTGAAAGGCGACCAGACCGGTGTCATCACGGCGCTCGTGAAGCCGTCGATCACGACGCGCTACCGCCTGTCGAGCGGAAAGGTGAGCGCGGAGCCGGTGCGGGTTCCGGTTGCGCCGCTCGCCCGGTTCTACCCGGCGCGTGCGCAGGACCAGCTCACCGGCTACGTCCGTCCGGCGTCGCTCGCCGGGACGGCGGTCCTGATCCAGAGGCAGCAGGGCGACACCTGGCCCACGGTCGGCCGGGCCACCATCGAGGCAAATGGTGACTTCCTTGCGAACCTGCAGCTCACGGCCGGGGTCTATCGAGCCCGTGTGAGCTCGGGCCACGGCTTCGTGGTCGGCTTCTCGCCGGTCCTCCAGGTCTCGACCTCGTGAAGACAGCGACCCTGGTGGTCCTGGCGCTCGCGCTGGCGCCGGCCGCCGCTGCGATGCCGTCTCGAGCGGGCTTTGTCCCAAGCGACCCCCTCGCGCCGAGGCAGTACTACCTGGCTCAGGACCATGCCTTCGACGCGTTCCCGATCGCGCTTCCCGTCATCAATCCGGTTCGGGTAGCCATCATCGACTCGGGGATCGACGGCGGGCACCCGGAATTCCCGCGCTCGCGGATCTGGCAGGCGAGAAGCTGGGTTGGAGGAAGCCCGCTCACCGACGAGGAAGGCCATGGCACCTTCGTCGCTGGAATGATCGCGGCCTCGATCGACAACAACGAGGGCATTGCGGGCATGGCGTTTCCGGCGCAGCTGGTGATCGCCAAGATCGCCCGCGCGGACCAGTCCATCGACGTCCGCGACGAGGCAGACGCGATCCGGTGGGCGGTCGACGTCGGCGCTCGCGTGATCAACCTGTCGATCGGCGGTCTACGTGATCCGTTCAATTCCCGGCGCGATACCTTCTCGCGTGTCGAGGCCAGTGCGATCAACTACGCGGTGAGCCGTGGCGCCGTGCTCGTGGCGGCAGTCGGCAACTCCGATGACGCACCGCAGTCCCCCTGGCCGTTCGCCAGCTATCCCGCTGCCCTGCCGCACGTGCTCGGGGTGAGCGCGCTCAGTCCCACAGGCAACGTCCCGCAGTTCTCGAACCGCGACCGCATCTACAACGACATCTCGGCCCCCGGGCAGGAGATCTACTCGACCCTGCCCCGCGCCCTCACCATGCCACGCCCGCTCTGCCAGAACCAGGGGTACTCCGACTGCGGGCCGGACGAGTTCCGGCATGCCGCTGGGACCTCTTTCGCCGCGCCGCAGGTGACGGCGGCGGCGGCCGTCATGCTTGCGCTCCACCCGACTCTGCAGCCCGATCAGGTCTTGAACGTGCTCGAGCGCACGGCGACGGACATGAACGCCTCGAACGGCTGCAAGCAGTGCCCACTCCAGCGCGACACGTTCAGCGGCTGGGGACGACTCGACGTCGCGAAAGCGATCGGCGCGCTCGAGGGCGTCCTGCCGCCCCCGGACCGGCTCGAGCCCAACGACGACGCCGGCGGCTCGGCGGCCAGGCTCGGCACCGGGGTCACGTCCGTCAAGGCGACGATCGACTTTTGGGACGACCAGATCGACGTGTACCGCATCTATCTGAAGAAGGGCCGGAAGGTGAAGCTCACGCTCAACGGGCCGCAGGGCTCGACCTCGAACCTGCTGCTGTGGAAGCCCGGGACCAAGCGCGTGAACGACCTCCATGCCCAACATCTCCGCGCTGCCCAGGCGATTGGCCCAGGGCCGACGCACGGGATCGGCTACAGACCGAAGGCGACCGGCTGGTACTACGCAGAGGTGAAGCTCACGGCCGGGAGCTTCGGGCCGTATGAGCTGACGATCTCGCGACGCTGAGGTCGTTCTAGTCGAGCAGCTCGTCGGACGGCACGTCTCGTAGTATCCGCGCCGGATTGCCCACGACGAGAACTCGCGGCGGCACGTCGCTGACGACCACGGCACCCGCGCCGACGAACGCCTCCTCGCCGATCTCGACCGCCGGACAGAGGACGGCTCCCGCGCCGACGCGCGCCCCTCGCCGGATCGTCGGGCCCTTGCGCAGGGCATGCCGCTTCTCGGTGCGTCCCATGAAGTTGTCGTTCGTGGTGATCACGCGCGGGGCGATGAACACGTTGTCCTCGAGCGTCGAATACGCCGTGACGTAGGCGTCCGCCTGGATCTTCGTCAGCTCCCCGATCGTCGTGTCATTCTCGACGAGCGCCCCGCGCCCGATGACGACGTCGTCGCCGACGTCACAGCGTTCGCGGACGCACGCCTGGTCGCCGACGATGACCCGCGCGCCGATGCGCGTCCCTGCAAAGACGATCGCACCCGTAGAGACGATCGTTCCGGGGCCCAACTCGAGCGGTGGCAACTCTTCCCGCGTCGTTGTGGAGCGGGGGCCGAGTGTCGGTTGCTTCCCGACGACCGCGTAGTCGAGAATCCTGCAGCCGTCACCGATCACCGTGCCGGGATAGACGACGGCGGTCTCCGCGACCTCGGCGCTCATTTCACGCCGGAACTGTTTCGAGTGACGCCTGCAGCTGCTCGAGAGCGCGCACGACCACCACGCCGTCGCGCGCAGCACGCAACGGATCGCCCTCGCCGGCCACGAGGTTCAGGAAGTGCCGGCACTCGAGGCGCAGCGGCTCGAGCAGCGGCACTTTCGGGCTGTGGATGTCGCCCGTGCGTGTCCCCCACTCGCCGTAGATCGTCGTCGGCTCTTCAGGCGCCTTGTCGTACACCGTGA
>JBBWZE010000119.1:0-10954 GCA_039648845.1 Actinomycetota bacterium
TAGGTCGCGGGGGCAACGGCGGGCCGAACCTGAGCTCGATCCCGGCCGCGAAGGATCTCATGCGCGTCATCGCCCAGGTGACGAACGGGGGCGGCGGCATGCCGCCCTTCAAGACCACCCTGACCGAGAAGCAGATCAGCGTAGTCGCCGCCTACGTCACGTCGAAGATCGCCAAGTGAGTTCGCCAGGCGATCGCTAACTTCTTGTAGGGACCCAAGCACGTTCGTTCTGCTGATCGGAGCAACCGGAGATCGTCGCTCCATGTCTCACCCGTAGACGGAGGATCTCCACTCGGCCGTGGAGCTGGGGATTTGTGGTACTCAACGCCGAGCCTCCAAAAAGATTTCATTTGCAGCCAGTTGCGGAGTGGGCCGGACAGGGATCGAACCTGTGACCTTGGGATTAAAAGTCCCCTGCTCTACCAACTGAGCTACCGGCCCGCCCGGCCAGTGTAGACACGGTTCGCGGCTATTCTGGGCCAGCCGCCCCCATCGACTAGCGGCCTAGGTCGCCACCCTTTCAAGGTGGTAGCGCGGGTTCGAATCCCGCTGGGGGCATTCACCGAAGAAGATCCGGCCGCTTCGCGGCCATGATGATCTTCTTCGGTTTCCTCTTTCGATTCGTGGCCGTCCTGGCCGGGCGCGTCGAGGCCGCGCCCGGCGGCAATTGTTTGCCCTCGGACAGGACAAAAGTGTGGCAAGCACAGCGACCTGGCGTTGCTTTAACTCAACGCGCTCTAGGTCTTCCGACCCTTTTCTCACCGCGATATCGAGGCGAAAATGTGCTCGATGCACGCAATCAGAGTGTGGCACCACCGTCGGCGACTGCGCCGAAGCGAACGACTGCCCTATCGGCTTGCACGGCTGCTGCTCGGCGCGATCCCGCTGGTGTTGCTGGCGATCGTTATCGCTTACGTCGTCACCGGGCGCGCTTGAGGTAAGGAGACAACGTGACCATGATCCGCTCCTCAGAGGGATACATCCCGAGCAAGGGAGACAGGCTGGAGCTCAGGAAGCTCGGACTGATCCTGCGGGGCACCGTCCTGTACGCCGACCAAGTTCAGGTCCTCGTGAAGTGGGACGATGGTCGATCGAGTAGCTTGCGCGCGGGTGTCGATGACCTCGACGTGACCTACGCAGAGGTCACTTCGCACGCGTTGGCTGCATCCTGGTGAGCTCGTAGGCCCCGCGTTCAGGCGGACGGTTGCCGACTGCGCGGGACGTAGACCCAATACGTCTGCACCAGCCGTGCGAAACGATAGTTCCGGTTGATCGCTGTCGAGATTTTCCGTCCGAAGTGGACGTTCGTGTACCAGTTGCTTGCGGGATTGAGGCGCTGCAGAAGAACGATCTTGTCAAACTCCTCGTTGTCGAGGCGGCGGACGAGGTCGGCGCCCCAGTCAGGATGTTTGCGCACAAGGCGCAGAAGTACGAACGGGTCCAGGACGATTGGGCGAAGGCCCAGCGATACAGGCACCGAGGCATCCTCTGAGAGAAGGACGTCATCGCGGTTCAGGGCGTCCGCGAGTGGAATATTCGAGAACGCGCGCTGCGGCTGTCCGATCCCGAGCGCGCGGACGCCGCCGCCGACCTGATTCGCAATGAGCGTGAGGAAGCCCGACGCAATGCCGACGACGAGCGCCGCCGAGAGTAGCGCCCTTCCCACCTCGCTCTGATCGGCACGGGTATCGAGGCGCGCAGCCAGCTCGCCGCCGACGAGCACGATGAGGACCACGACGTCGATGAGGTGATTCCAGGCCGCGCCCTCGTCGGTGAAGATGAGGATCGAAAAAAGAACGGCAATCGGGAGGCTCACGTGGTAGACCGTCAATCTCGCGCGGGCAGCCGCGAGCAACGTTCCGGCCAGGGCGAAAGGGACAAGAAGCCAGGCCGCGGCGGCCTTCTCGGTCATCAGCGTCGTGAATTCCCTCGGCGCGTCAACGAAGAGCTCGTGCAAGCTCAGCCGATTGCTCGAGGCGAGCGCCGCAATGTTCTCATGCATTTGGCCGGCGCTCGCGACATCAAGCAGGATCGCTCCGCTGGCCGACAGCGCGCCGAACGCGGCCAAGAACGGTAGAAGTCGGCGCCGGTCGGTCGTGCTCAACCACAGGATGATCGCGATTGGCGCCCACAGCGCAGTTAGTTTTGACAGGAGCGCAGCCGCGCATAACCCGCCGGCCGCAGCTGACGACTTACGGCCGGCGGCGACCGCCACCGCTACTACGGCGACGACTTGCGCGAGCGCCGCGAGTGAGTCGCCAAGGATTGCTGTGGCGGCGAGTAGAACCGGCGCGGTCGTGAGAGCAACCGCGACGAATCCGAACGCAACGGCTCGCCTGCAGCCCAGGCGCCGTAGCGCGATGTATGTCACCCCGAAAAGCCCGGCGGCGATCAGATACACGACGAGCTTGGCAGAGACGAAGTAGTCGCCCGTAATCTGTGCACTGGCAGCGTATGCGAGGAACTGCAGCGGCATGTACCGCGTCCCCCCGTATGCGTAACCGTCGTAGAGCGGTGGGTACAGGACGCCGTGGTCGACGGCCTGCGAAAGGGCCGTCCACGGCCCGACGACTAGGTAGCGGTCATCGACATGGCCCGCGGCGATGACGAGCCACGAGAGCAGGACGAGCGCGCTGAGACTGACGAGTAGGACCTCTACGCCAGACGCCAGCCGCTTGCCGCGGAGCGCAGTTGGTGCATCGTAGGAGCCGCGCGAAACGTCGCTGCCTGCCCGTACCAGATTTGCCAACGCATCCTCTCGTCGTCGGGCGTCAGCGTTTCCTGCGCGGACGCGCTAGGCGATGAGGCGTAGAATAGGCCGCCCTGAGATGCCTGAGGGCCGCGGGGCGGTCGTGGCCGTTCACCGACGACGTGCTACGCGTCGTGCCGATCGAGCTCACTGGGCCGGACGCGTCGGTGAACTAGCTGACAACGGATAGGGGCCACAAGAGGGCCCCGGGCAGTGCAACCGGAACCTCTCGCGTGAGGAATCGCGGGACAAGCATCTAAAAGTGGTGGATGATCAGCCAAGCAAACGTAACCGCCAAGATTGCACCGAGCACCGGAAATCCAAGCCGGTAAGCGGCGTTCTCGCGCCACACCGGATCACGGAGGCGCAACAACTTTGGGCGGGGCCGCTTAACCACAGAGACCCTATCGGCACCTTCTTCGTCTCCATGAAGCGTCGACCCGAGGTGGGATGGGTGAAGAGCCCGAAGGCCCTCACCAGAGCCGGAGGCGCTCGCGCGGACGGCTAATCTCAACGCTCCGGGCGGTTAGCTCAGCTGGGAGAGCGCCTGCCTTACAAGCAGGAGGTCGGCGGTTCGATCCCGTCACCGCCCATCGGTCAAGCAAGCCGTTTGCGGCCAACCATGACGCGCTCTTGCTCTGCGAACTCCTAGCCAAAGTCGATCCGGCACGCTATGAACGAGCGGCGCTGCGTTGGCTCGAGCGGTTCATCAACGAGCGGCTGCCGCCACTCACCGAGATCGCGCTGGCTGCCTCAGCGCTCGCCGAGCTTCGGCACGGTAGACGAAACTTGGCGTGGAGGCGCTAAAGCGCTTGCTCCACCGTTAATTCAATCTCAGGCTGCTGTTCGTCGCGCTTGTTGTCGGCTTGCGGGCTGAGCGGGTCGGTGCGCATCGGGGGTCTTGTCCAAGCTTCGAGCCTCTTCGGCGGCCGTTCGGATGGAGAACTGATCCCGGTCGAAGCGCAGACTGCTCGATTCGCCGTCTTGCCACTTCACGAGAACTTGAAGCTGGTCGGCGTACCAGACGACACCGACGCGGCTAACGCCCATTTGGCGTTGCTCGACCTGATCTCCCCTGTCTGGGATCTTGTGGTTCCCAACGCGCATATGGACCTCTCCCCCCGAGCCCGTCCCTCTCGAGCAGATTGCTTGATTGGACTTTCAGTTGATACCTAAACGCGCCCAATCCTGCGCAACGCTCTGGAACGTCGTCCTCTCACCGTATGAACGCGCCACTTCATCAGCGCTTGCCGAACTTCGGCACGGCAAACGAACTTCGGCGTCGAGGCGTTAAAGCGCTTGCTGCGCCATGGGTAGTCGATAAAAGTCCTCAATCGGATCCACTCAGGAGCAATGCGGCGTCATGGAGCGCCGTGATGCACCGTTGGCGGCGCCTCGCGCCTTACAAGCAGGAGGTCGCGGGTTCGATCCCGTCACCGCCCACTCGCAGAAGCGATGGATCGCCGCGGGGACGGGCCCGCCGTTCTCGTTTCCCTTCTCGCCAAGCTGGGAGCTATCTTTGGCCCATCGTCGCTCGGATCGCTGCTTCCTTCTTCGCGACCGCCGTGCTTGCGCTTGGCGTCGTTGGTGGAGGGTCGTCGGCCACGCGCGTCCGTGATTTGTAGGCCTGGGCGCGCCTCCCGTGGAACCCGCCTGTTGGAGTGACGACGCATGGCTTCTCCTTTCGGGCACGGGTCGTGAAACACGTGCCGCCCGGGATGTACCGGATCTCGATCCTCGCCACCGACGTGCTTGGCTTCGAGCTCATCGGCCCGGGCATCAATCGCAGGACAAAAACGTGTCTTGCCGGAACACCTTCTTGCCTTGGCTACGCGGCGAACACCTCCTGGATGGTGCGGCTCAGGCGCGGCACTTACAGGTATCGCGCGGTCGGCCCGCAGGTGATCGCGTTGCGCCCGCGACCGACGTCCGGCTCTTTTCGGGTGCCTTGAACGCGAGCAGCAGCAGCATGTGCGACTGCTAGTTCGTGGCTGCAATGTTGTGCACGTCGATACGAATCGGCACGTGATTCGGTCCGGTAACGTCGATGTCTGCGGCAGGCATTGACGAGAGGAGGCAACAATGCATCGACGCCTACTCATCGTCGCGGCGTGCGTGGTCTTTGTCGCGGCGATAATCGCCCCGGGCGCGGGAGCTGATCCGACAAACGCCAAGAACGCGACGCGGCTGTTCGCAATGTGCGGCGGCCAGAGGGTCGATGTCGTGGTCATCGGCAACGGTGAGTTCACGCCCGCGCATGACGTTGCCAGCACGTCGGTGTTCATCCCGACGGCATTCGACACCACCTTCACGTTCACGCCGTCAAGCGGCGGTGAACCGGTCCCCGAGCCCGATATGTCAGCGAAGTCGGCGCCGCTCGCAAATACCGTCACCTGCGACATTCCGCTCCAGACGATCTTCTCTGGACCGGAAGGAACCGGCACGATCCAAGGCAGCGTCACCGGGTTCTTCACGCCCAGGTAGATCCCTATCCAATCGGGAGAGGCGGGGGGCGGTCGCAGACTGGCCTCCCGCCACCCCCGCAGCAGTCGAGGAATCGCCTAGGGATTTTCCCGCGCCTGCGGAATGAGGCTCGGGGGCGGGCCGCTGCCGAGCGCCTGGCCGCAGTGCGTTCGGTTGCCGTCAGAGAGCTCGCCCCCCTCAATACGACTCGTCTGAATCAGAAGACCTGCGGTCGACTTGCTTGACGCTTCAACGGCGGTCAAGCGACGTCTGGTCGCTGCCGATCCCTGCCGCATGCGTCGCTCGCTGAGACTGCTTGCTTGCGCTGTCGCCGGAATCGTGCTCGGGCTCACGGTCTATTCCGGGCTCGTCCACGTTGGCGTCGCGCGCTCTCTCTTCGCACCGACTCCGCGGGGAGACATGGCGCTTGCACGCGGCAGCCAGCCGGGGTTGCGCGTGCTGTTCGTCGGGAACAGCTTCACGTTCAAGAACTCGCTGCCGGCCCTGATACGCGGCCTCGCAGCGGGTGATCCCGGAGGAACGCCGATCTTCTCCGTCGAGTACGCGGCCCCGGGATGGAGCCTGCAGGAGGCCGCGCAGGACCACGGGCTGACCAAGCTTCTGCGCGAGGTGCACTGGGACGTTGTCGTCCTCCAGGAGAAGAGCTGGCTGCTGTCGCTCCCCGAAGCTCAGTGGCGCCGCACCACCTATCCGTTTGCGCGAGACCTGCGCGAGAAGATCGCCGCGGCCGGCGGCCGGGCCCTTCTCTTCATGACCTGGGGCTACGCGCTCGGCGACCGCTGGAACCTCCCGCACGACACCTATGCCGAAATGCAGATGAGGCTGGCCGAGGGCTACTCGAAGCTCGGCTCCGACTTAGGTGCTTCGGTTGCGCCCGCCGGGCTCGCGTGGGCGGAGGCGCTTCGGCGCAAACCCGGTCTCGATCTCTGGGCGGACGACGGCCAGCATCCCGGGCGAAACGGCTCCTATCTCGCAGCCTGCGTCTTCTACGCAGCGCTCAGCGGACGTGACCCCACTCGAAGCGGCTTCACAGCCGGCATTGGGGCTGGGCAGGCTCACTTTCTCCAGGAGGTCGCGGAAAGCGTGTACGAGCCGGAAGTGAGGAGCGGCTCGGCTAGCGATCCAACGGGCTTGTTGACTCCTGTTGCCAGCAGTCTCGTCGTGACACTCAAGATTCGGTCGGATCCGGCCGATGGTGGCTGAGTGACTGCGCGCGCATCCGCCGGCCCCGGGGCCGCGTTGGCGGCTCCTGCTTGGATCGACAGGTGGCTGGCCGCCTGCCATGACCTCGACGAGCTCGGCCGCTCGCACCCGATGAGCGATGCGGTGATCGAGGAGATCGACGGCCGCATGATTCGCGTCGGAGACAAGTGGCTCGCGGATTTCGCCTCCTGTAACTACCTGGGCTTCGATCTCGACCGGGAGATCATCGAGGCTGTCCCGGCATATCTGGAGAAGTGGGGAACGCACCCGAGCTGGTCGCGCCTGCTCGGTAGTCCGGTGCTGTACTCGCAGATCGAGGAACGCCTCACCGAGCTGGTCGGCGCAGAGGACACTCTCGTGCTGCCGACGATCACGCTGATCCACATGTCGGTGATTCCCGTTCTCGCGGGCAGCGGAACGATTTACGTCGAATCCCGGGCGCACAAAACGATTTACGAGGGCTGCCAGCTTGCGGGCGCCCGAGGTGCCACGGTGAAGAGGTTCCTGTTCGAGGACGCGGAGGACCTGGAGCGCCTCCTCAAGGAGGACGGGCCGTCGCCTCGTCTGATCTGCGTCGACGGCGTGAACAGCATGACCGGCAATGCGGTCGACCTGCCGGCGTTCGCCCGGCTCGCCCGCGACTACGACGCCCTCTTGTACGTCGACGACGCTCACGGGTTCGGTGTCATCGGCGAGCGAAGCGACGACGAGCTCAGCCCGTACGGAAACCGCGGGAACAGCATCGTTCGCCATACCGGCGAGACGTACGACAACGTCGTGCTCGTCTCGGGGCTGTCGAAGGCGTACTCGTCGCTCGCGGCGTTTCTGACGTGCCCACCGGAGCTGAAGCGACTGCTGAAGACGGCCGCCCCGCCTTACCTCTATTCCGGCCCGTCTCCCATCGCCTCCCTGGCAACGGTCCTCGTCGGCCTGGACGTGAACGAAAGACGGGGCGACGCCATTCGCGCCGACCTCTGGCGCAAGACGGCAGCTGTGCTCAACGAGCTCGACCGCCTCGGTGTGCACACGCCCAATCGATCGGGCTTCCCCATCATCGAGGTGCCGCTCGCGCGCCACGAGGACATCGACGCAGTCGGGCGGTTTCTCTTCGACAACGGCATCTACGTGACGCTTGCCGCCTATCCGCTGGTTCCGAGGAGCGAGGTCGGATTCCGCGTCCAGGTCACGGCCACGAACACCGACGCCGAGATCGAGCAGCTGATCGACGTGGTCGGTCGGCTGGTGAACGTGTTCGACCTCCAGCCGGCACGCAAAACCGAGCGTGCGGCATGAACGTCGCTCGCCTTCGGCTCGCTCCGCGCGAGCAGGTCTGGATCTGGTACCTGGCCGGCACGTGCGTTCTCACGGCCCTGTATCTGTTCGCGCCGGCGCTCGCCGGAAACGGGCCGCTGATCAACGCACTCGGCCTTTCCGGGGTGGTCGCGATCGTCGTCGGAATCCGAATGCACAGGCCACGCGCTCGTGCGGCGTGGTGGCTCTTCGCGGCAGGACAGTTCCTGTTCTTCAGCGGCGACCTCTACACGTACAGCTATCCCAAGCTGCTTGGAGCGGACGTCGGGTTCCCTTCGATCGGTGACGCGCTCTATCTGACCGTCTATCCCGTTCTGATGGCGGGGTTGTTCATCCTCATCAAGCGACGCAACCCGCGGCCCGACCGGACCGCGCTCATCGACGCCCTCATCCTCACGATTGGTATCGGCCTTCTGTCATGGGTGTTCCTGATTGCCCCGAACATCCATCTCACCGGCCTGTCCGTTCTGGCCAACGCGGTGTCCGTCGCGTACCCGCTGGGCGACGTTCTCCTGCTGGCGGCTGCGATCAGGCTCGCCGTCGATGCCGGCAAGCGCACGCCGACATTCTGGTTCCTCGTCGGCAGCATCGTCTGCTTGATGGCCACGGATTCGGCGTACAACTACGCGCTCCTGAAGGACACCTACAACCACCAGTTGATCTACGACGCCGGTTGGATCCTCTACTACCTGCTCTGGGGGGCAGCTGCGCTGCACCCATCGATGCGCTCGCTCGAGGAAGGTGCGCCCGAGCTCGGAACACGTCTGACTCCGCTGCGGCTCACACTGCTCGGCAGCGCCTGTCTGATCGCGCCGGGGATCCGGTTCGTCCAGTCGCTCGGCGACCCCGACGTGCTGGTTCTCATCATCGCCTCCGCTGTCCTCTTCCTGCTTGTCGTCGCGAGAATGGCCGGCCTCGTGCGCCAGGAAGCGCGCGTGGTCTCGCGCGAACGCGCTTTACGTGGAGCGGGCGTCGAGCTCGTCGCGGCAGCCGGTCACGAGCAGGTCGCAAATGCCGCCATCTCCGCAGTCCATCGGTTGCTCGCGGCCGAGCCGCCCGTGCGACTCGTCCTCGTGTCCGAAGGGGTAGCGGTTGTCGAGGCCTCGTCTGACGGCGCCACGGGCGGCCGAGTCGGCGAGGGAACGTGCAACTGGCTTCTGCAGGAGCGCTCGGACTCGCTTCGCGTGCTGCATGCTGAACCACCCCCTTACGTGCGAGGGGACCTCAGGCTCCCCGAAGGGCAGACGACTATCGTCGCCCCTCTGACCGTTCGCGGCGAAGTCCGCGGCGCCATCGTCATCTCGTCCCCGGTGACGCTGACGCGCGACCTCATAGACGCGCTCGGCGCCCTCGCGACGCAGGTCTCGCTCGCGGTCGAAGGCGCGTCACTGGCAGCGGATCTCCATCGTCGCCAAAGCGAAGCCCGTTTCCGCTCCCTTGTCGCGCACTCGAGCGACCTGATCACGGTGTTGGACGCCGACGGCCTCATCACGTACCAGAGCCCGTCGATCGAGCGTCTGCTCGGATACCGCGTGGACGAGGTCGAAGGGACGCGGTTCGACCGGCTCCTAAGCGAGACCGACCGACCCCTGCTCGCGCAATTGATCGCGATCGACGGCTCGGGCGACGCCGAGGCGCACACGATCGAGTGCTCGGTCAGTCACCGGGACGGTGCGACCCTGAGGTTCGAGGTCCAGCACACCGACCTTCTCCATGACGAGCACGTCCGTGGCGTCGTGCTCAACTGCCGTGACGTCAGCGAGCGTAAGGCTTTCGAGGAGCAGCTCGCGCACCAGGCTTTCCACGACCCCGTCACGAAGCTCGCCAACCGCGCGCTGTTCTCCGACCGCGTCGAGCACGCTCTGATGCGCACTCAGCGCGGGGTGCACGAGATCGCCGTCATGTTCATCGACCTGGACGACTTCAAGACCGTCAACGACAGTCTTGGCCATGCAGCGGGGGACGAGGTTTTGCAGGAGGTCGGCCGTCGGCTGAAGATCGCGGTTCGCCCTGGCGACACCGTCGCACGCTTCGGAGGAGACGAGTTCGCCGTTCTCCTCGACGGTGTGTCCGGATCGTCGGACGCCGCTGACGCAGCGGCCCGAATTCTGCGAGCGCTCGACCTTCCCATCGAGATCGAAGGCAAGAACGTGTTTCCGCGTGCGAGCGTGGGGATCTGCCTGGTGGGAGAGGACCTCGAGACGCCCGAGGCATCGGAACTGCTGCGCAATGCCGACGTGGCGATGTACATGGCCAAGCGCGACAGCAAGGGCAGCTACCGCGTCTTCGAACCGACGATGCACGAGCGTGTCGTCGAACGACTCGAGCTGCGATCGGACCTGCAGCACGCGCTGACCATGGACCAGCTCGTGTTGCACTACCAGCCGGTCGTGAGGCTCTCCGACCGCGAGATTCTCGGTGTCGAGGCTCTGGTGCGCTGGAACCATCCGGTGCGCGGAACGATCCCACCGATCCAGTTCATCCCTGTGGCCGAAGAGACGGGCCTGATCATTCCGATGGGGCGGTGGATCCTGGAAACGGCCTGCCGCGAAGGCGCTCGTATCCGGGAGACCTTCCCACGGGCCGAAGGGTTGACGATGAGTGTGAACCTCTCCGTCAGGCAGCTGCAGTCCGAGACGCTCGTCGCCGACGTGCGTCAGGCGCTCGAAGTCACCGGGCTACCGGCGTCCGCGCTGGTTCTCGAGATCACAGAGTCGCTGATGCTCACCGACACCGACTTCGCGATGATGCAGCTGCACGACCTCAAGGCGCTCGGGATCCGGCTGGCGATGGACGACTTCGGGACGGGCTACTCGTCGCTCAGCTATCTCAGCCGATTCCCCGTCGACATTCTGAAGATGGACAGATCGTTCGTCGGGGCGGAGGAGAACAGCACCTTGACGTCGGCGATCATCGCGCTCGGCACGAGCCTCTCGCTCGAGGTCGTCGCGGAAGGGATCGAGCTTCCCGAGCAGGCCAGCTCGCTCGAAGAGCTCGGTTGCGAGCTCGGGCAGGGATTTCTCTTCGCACGTCCGATGGATTCGGACGCGCTGACGAAGTTCCTCAGCGTTGACGGCGAGACGACTCAGGAAGACGTCGAGTCGTCAGCAGCCTCCAATGCAGCATAGTCACGAAGCGCTCGACCGGCCCGGAGGGTTTGGCCGTGGCAACCTGCTCTCGCCCCTGAAACACCGCGACTTCCGGATCC
>JBBWZE010000156.1:0-3098 GCA_039648845.1 Actinomycetota bacterium
GCGTGCTCGCGAAGCTCGTCCCAGCTCATCGTCTCAAGCTGGGCGGGATCGTCGCCCGCAAGCTCGGGGATGCTAAGCGAAGCGCCCGCGCGCGCATATCTCGTACAGACGAAGATCTGGACGGGTACTCCGAGCCGCTCGAGCGCCGGGAAAACGGTCGCGGCGCTCCGAAACGCATCGTCGAAAGTCGCGTGCACCGTCCAGAAGCGGGAAAGCGCACGAACCTGTCGCACCAGAAGATCCGGATGGATGCAGAGCCGGTGCTCCCAGGTCGGAGAGACGGCGTGGTCGCAGAGGACGAGCGACCGACGGGCTGCGGACACTGCCGGAGGCTAACCATCCGCCGCCGAGGCGGGCTTTGCCCGTCTCGGCCGCGTCGGCTCTAGGTGAGACCCGAAGAAAGTCATCATGGCGTGCGCAGCACGCCGGACTTTCTTCGGTTTACGCGGCCTTGATCTCCATGATCTTGAACTTCATCTTGCCGCGTGGAGCGGTGACCTCGACGGTCTCGCCCTTCTTCTTGCCGATGATCGCCTTGCCCACCGGCGACTCGTTCGAGAGCTTGTTTTCCGCCGGGTTCGCCTCGGCCGAGCCGACGATCTGGTACTCGATCGTCTCCTTGGCCCCCACGTCGCGGAGCTTCACCTTCGAGCCCACCGAGACGACGTCCTTCGCGATGTCCTTCTTCGAGATGACGCGCGCGTCGCGCATGCGCTCCTCGAGCGTCGCGATGCGATGCTCGAGCAGCATCTGCTCGTTCTTTGCGTCGTCGTATTCCGCGTTCTCCGCGATGTCGCCGAACTCCCGCGCGATGCGGATCCGCTCGGCCACTTCGCGGCGCTTTATCGTCGAGAGATTCTCGATCTCGCGCTTGAGCTTCTCGTAACCCTCGGCTGTGAGGATGACTTCCTTCACTGCTGATGCACCCCTTCTTATGAAAAAAGCGCGGCGCAAGGGCGCCGTCGCGGGCGGGAATGGTAGCTACACCCGCGGGGGTCGTCAATAGGGGCCTCGGGGTACTATTTTCGGCCTCCGTGCGGGTAAATCTCCGGGAATCCTGGTGGATCGGCGAGGTCGAGGTCCCGACCCGCCTCGTGCTGGCCCCGATGGCCGGTGTCTCTGTGCAGGCTTTTCGCCGCCAGGGGCGGCGCTATGGGGCCGGCCTCGTCTGCTCGGAGATGGTGAGCTGCGCCGGGCTCGAGCATCGAAACGAGCGCACTTTGGGCTATTTGCGGGTGGGTAGGGACGAGCATCCCCTGGCGATCCAGATCTTCGGATCGGAGCCGGGCGTGATGGCGGAGGCGGCGCGGATGGTGGTCGCGGCCGGGGCCGACATCGTCGATATCAACTTCGGGTGCCCGGTGCGGAAGGTGACGAAGACCGGCGCCGGGGCGACCCTGCTGGAGGATCCCGATCGCGCGTGCGCAATCGTCGGGGCAGTGGCGTCGGCCGTCGACGTCCCGGTGTCGGTGAAGATGCGGCGCGGGTTGGAGGACGGGTCGCGTGCATGTCTCACAGTCGGACCGCTCCTGGTCGAAGCCGGAGCCGCGACGCTCACGTTGCACCCCCGTTCTGCGAAGCAGATGTACACCGGGACGGCCGACCACGCATTGACGGCGGAGCTCGTGGAGCTCGTCGACGTTCCTGTGATCGCGTCCGGGGACGTCAATTCACGCGCTCGCGCGCAGAGCGTGCTGGCCACGACCGGAGCCGCCGCTGTGATGGTCGGTCGCGGCGCCCAGGGAAATCCGTGGGCGTTGCGCGAGATCGTCGACGGCGACGCCGAGCAGCCGTCGCGCGAGGAGGTCGCAGCGGAGCTGATCCTGTTCATCCGAGAGACGGTGCGCGAGCTCGGCGAGCGCCGCGCATCGGGGTTCTTGAAGAAGTTCTACGGCTGGTATCTCGGGCGCGGTCGTTTCCCGAAGCCCTTCAAGCAGGAGCTGCTGCAGCTCGAGTCGACTGAGGACATCGTGACGCGCTTGTTCGCGGCGGCACCCGGTGCCGCGGAGATCGTCTTGCGCCTCGAGGAGGAGCTGCCGGATCGAACGGACGAGATCCTGCTCGACTCGATGCCGATCTCGATCTACGGCGGCGGCTAGCTCTAACGGACAACTTCCGTTGGGGCGCGACGCTTTCCCACAGGCGTGGTGTCAGACACCGTCGCCGTTCTGTGACGTAAGTGTGACGAGACTGCTCCGCGTGCTGAGGGGGCGACGCTGCGCGGCTACCGTCGTCCCATGGCGCGGAAGCTCCGTTTCGAAGAGCCTGACGGCATTTACCACGTCGGTTCGCGTGGGAACAACGGTGAGACGATGTTCCGCGACGAGGTCGACCGCATGGAATGGCTGCGTCAGTTCGCCAAGGTCGCAGTCAGGTACCGCTGGGTTGGCTGGACGTACGTCCTCATGGGAAACCACTTTCATTTCCTGGTGCAGATCCCGCACGGCGGCCTCTCGCGAGGGATGCAAGTACTCAACACGGGTTACTCCGTGCGAACCAACAAGCGTCACGGCCGGTCCGGACACCTAGTGAGGAACCGCTTCTATTCCAAGCAAGTTGAGGATGAGGCGCAATTGATGGAGGCAATTCGGTACATCGTCCTGAATCCGGTACGAGCGGGCCTCTGTGAATCGCCGGCGGACTGGCCCTGGAGCAGCTACCGCGCTTGTGCAGGCACGGAGCTTGCGCATCCGTTCCTCTCCGTCGACCGCGTGCTCGGCCTCTTCGGGACACGACCCGCGGCCGCGCGCGCTGCGTTCCTCGCCTTTGTCCGCGAAGGGCACGTCCAGGTGTCAGACACCGGTCTGTAGGGATCCCGCCTCGACTGGGCTAACGGTTCCGCTCCCACACGAGCCGCAATCCCTCCAGCGTCAGGAAAGGATCGACCCGCTCAATCGTGCTCGCATGGGGATAGATCAGCTCGGCGAGTCCGCCTGTCGCGATCGCCCGGGCGTCCGTGCCGAGCTCCGCACGGATCGCCGTGACGATCCCGTCCACCTGACCCGCGAACCCGTACACCACGCCCGACTGCAACGCCGCCACCGTCGTCTTGCCGACCACGCTCGGCGGCTCGACGAAGTCGACCTTGCGTAGCCGCG
>JBBWZE010000177.1:0-5703 GCA_039648845.1 Actinomycetota bacterium
TCGGGACGACGCCTGCGCGGCTCCACAACCCGAGTGTCGGTTTGATCCCGACGTCGGCGTTGGCCCCGGACGGGCAGACGATCGAGCCGTCCGTCTCCGTGCCGACGGCTGCGACCGCGAGATCAGCGGCCGCGGCGACGCCGGAGCCGGAGCTCGAGCCGCACGGGTTGCGATCGAGGACGTAGGGCATGTTCGTCTGGCCACCGATGCCGCTCCAGCCGCTCGAGGACGGGCCGGACCGGAAGTTGGCCCACTCGGACAGGTTCGCCTTGCCGATGATGATCGCACCGGCGGCCTTCAGCTTCTGCGCGATGAAGGCGTCGCCGGGCGTGCTCCCGGCGAGTGCCCAGGAGCCGGCTGTCGTGGCCATGCCGGTGGTGTCGACGTTGTCCTTGACGATGATCGGAATGCCGAGCAGCGGGCGGTGGTCGCCGTTGCGTCGGGCCTGCTCGGCCGCTCGTGCGTCCGCGAGGGCCGTCGGGCTGACCGTGATCACCGCGTTGAGCATCGGGTTGAGCTGGCGGATGCGCCGGAGATAGAAGTTCGTCAGCTCGACAGAGTTCATCCGGTGCGAGTTCATCAACTCCTGGAGCTGCGGGATCGTCGTCGCGTCGACGTCGATACCGGAGACCTTGGTGTTCGGCGGGTTGGCCGCGAGGCTGGTCAGCGCCGTCGCGCCGGATACTCCGAGCAAGAGGGCCAGCAGGGTCGTGAGAACAAGGGAACGCCGAAGTCGGTTGCTCATCGCGTGACCTCCACGGGTGGGTGGACGCTGGGATCGCAGGGCTGGGGCCGGCGATCTGGGGGCCGAATTCTATAACCGTCGTGCGTGCGCGATCGGCATAGCGTGGGTTCGTCACCTGCTTCGGATCGAGGGCGGCATCGATCGGGTCGCCGACCTGATTGAGCGACCTGAGCGATAGCGTGGGATCTGACAGCGGCAGATCAGCACCTATCGAGCCGAGTGACCGGGCTCGACCAGCCGTAACTCGGAAGAAATCTTGCGCGCCTTCCGTCCGTGGATGGGCGAGTTACGTGATCCTGAGGATCGCGCTGTAGCGGTGATCGCGCGGCGACCAGATGCGCAGCCGCGATCCCTGTCCGCTTGAGACCACACGCCGCAGGAAGCCGCCGGGGCTCGTCAACCGTGTTCCTCCGATCCACTGCCAGTGGCCGCCGCGGAACTGCTGTAGCCGGTAGGGCTGGCGGCCCGATCGCGGCCGGACCTGGCCCCACACGTTCGTGCGCACACCATGCCGCGACACCTGTGCGAACGGAAGCGCGAACGCCGAGAACGACGGCTTCACCTTGCCACGACTCGTGAGGAAGCCGCTCGTCCACTTCCGGGCGTCCGGCTCGTCGCGGACGAGGAAGTGGATGAGCAGATCGACGTGCGAGGCGAGATACACACGGAGGGCGGCGTCGCTGACGTATCGCGCCTGCAGGGTGTTCGAGACGCCGAGCCATTTGCTCGGCGGCTTCGAGTTGTAGCCGTACTCGGTCAGCCAGATCCTCGTTCGCGTGCCGAAGCGTTGTTTAACTTCCGTGATCAGCTTCGGGAGCGTCGCCATCGTGATCTCGGTGCAACGCCAGCAACCGCCGGAGGACGGCGTCTCACCGGGACGCACCGGATACGGATTCTGCGCGTAGGCATCGAGCAGGGCGCGGGCAGCGCGCATCCCGCGGATCCAGGCGATCGGCGAGACGCCGCTCGGCGTCTTGCGAGGCGACGTGACTCCGCCGGCGACGAGGTTGCGCGGGTTCGCCGACTTCAGCGCCCGATACGCGGGATTCAGCAGCCGGCTGACGTAGAGGCTGGGCGAGTTCGGGATCAGGAAGAGCCGCACGTTCGGCTCATTCCAGATCGTCCAGCGCGTGATCCACGGATACCTGGTCGAGGCCGCGTACGCGAACGACGCCAGCGATGATGAGTCATTGGGCATGAAATTCGGTTTCTGTCCCTCGTTCGCCCAAGGCGGGGTGCCCCATAGGGAGATGAGCACGCCGATGTGCGCGGCATGCAGCCGCTGCAGGATCGGGTCGTATAGATCCCAGTGGTACGCGGGATCGTTTGGATTGCGAGCGTCAGTCGGGGCGCTTTGTGCCACTGCGTCCCAGCGCAACGTTAGGCGCACCATGTCTACGCCCAACCGCTGCAGAATCTCGATTCGTTTGGCCGGCGCCTCCGGGCCGTACAGCAACCACGCGTCGTCCTGCACGCCGTACTGAACATGGGTCGAGGCCCCGGCACCGACTGGCACGAGCAAGGCCACTGACATTACGCCGGCTAGCGCCGCAAGCTGAATCCTCATGAGATACCCCCTAGCAGGACGTGGTTCGCGTTCCCGTCTAAGGCGGAGGCTAGGCTCGGGTACGTTCGGAGGGAGTAAAGATTCAGTTCAGCTTTGCAGTCGTTGCTTCCTGCACGAGCAACACAACCACAACCGAGTCGGTGAGCTGCGCGGCCAGATCACCACCACCTGATACGCAGTCGGTGCACGGGCCATTCGGCCCGCGAACGGCTTTGCACAGCGCGTTCAGCCGGCCACCGACCAATCCTTTTTTTGCGCGCCCACATGCCCAGTTCTGCCGTTCGCATCGTCCGGAGCACCATGAGGGCCCAAGCCCAGGATCGGTACGCTCAACCGCGAAGTAATCGCTGTTGAAACGTTTCGCGCTCATCCTCACCCTGGCCGTGCTGATCGCGGGCGTCGCATCGACGCCTGGATCGACCGCGAGCTTCAACGACAGCACGCCCTGTCCCGCCAGCGGTCCGCTGCTCGTATGCCCGACGATGTACGTCGGTCAGCCCGTCCATCTGCAACTCCTCGCGCAAAACGGCTGCGATGCCTTCCGCTGGGAAATCGTGAACGGCGGCCTGCCTGCAGGTCTTTCGATGTCCTCGAGCGGCCTCGTCACCGGCACGCCGACGGCCGCCGGGAGCATGCAGCCATGGGTGATCGTGCACGACCTCACCGCGTCTGAGGGCGGCCCTTCCTGGTGCGGCGGCGACAACCACTCGGAAAGGCAGTTCGTTTTCACCGTCGTCGGCGGCGGCGGCACGCCGACACCTCCACCCCCGCCGGCGCCGCAGCCCGCCCTGCAGATCACGACGGCGAGCTTGCAGAAAGCGACCACAGGTACGCCGTACACGGTCACGCTTGCCGCTTCGGGCGGCGGAAATCTGACTTGGACGATGAGTACAGGCTCGCTTCCCGCGGGGTTGACGCTCGGCTCCAACGGCGTCGTTTCCGGAACGCCGACCGGCGCCGGCAGTTACACGTTCACCGTGCGCGTGGACAACGGCGGCCGCTCGGCCTCGAAGCAGCTTGGCCTCGTCGTCGTCGACAAGCTGACAGCGAGACTGCCTGCCGAGCAGACCTGGGAGGTCAAGCGACCGCTGCAGATCGCGATCAACGCGAACGGTGGCACCCCCGGCTACAGCTGGAAGCTTACGGGCACCCTTCCCGAGAACACCGGCTTCATCGGCAACCAGGGCAACGGCTCGACCAGCTACCTGCGAGGCGTTCCGGCGCAGGCGGGCACTTTCCCAATCGTGCTCACCGTTACCGACTCGGATGGTGTGAGTGTCCAGGTCGCGGTAACGCTGACCGTCGCTCCGAAACTGCAACTCAGGACGTTCAGCGTCGGACGCGCGCAAGTCGGTAAGCGCTATCGGCTCGCGCTCGCTTCTACCGGCGGCGTCGGCGCTACAAGTTGGAAGCTTGCCCTCGGCTCGCTCCCGGCCGGCCTCGCCCTCAAAGGCGACACCGGTGTCATCTCCGGCAAGCCCCGCGCGTCAGGGACGTTCCGCTTCACGATCGTCGGCACCGATGCGCTCGCGGCGAAGGCAGCGATGACGTACAGCCTCAAGGTACGACGCCGCTAAGCACACTTCATGAGGGGCCGAGACGCTTGCTAAACCGGACGTCGGCAAACCCTCGATCGCGCGGAAGGCGCGCTCGAGGATCAGCGCGTCTGAGTTGCGCTGTCCGAGTGTGAGACAAGCTTCGAGAGTTGGTCTGCGCTGTAGGTGGCGGCGATCGGTGAACCGTCGGGTTCCAGCGCTGAGCCGTTCTTGAGCGGCCCGGCGTCGACCGGGTCGAACCCGAGCCGGTCGATGAGCCGCATGACCTTCTTGACCGCGAGTCGGTCGTCGCCGGCCGCGCCAATCGCGATGCGGTCGGGCGCTCCATTGAGGCGCTGGTTTTCTTCGAGTTGGTGGTACCCGAGTTGGTTGAGGCTTTTGACCACTCGCGCGGAGGGGAAGCGCTCCTGCACGATGCTGCTGGTGCCGTCGGGTGCCGTCGTGAGCTCTGGGTCGTCGCCGTCCACGGGCCGCCAGTAGTTCATCGCGTCGATGAGGATCTTGCCGGCGAACAGATCGCGGGGGAGCTCGCGGAAGCGGTGCGTGGGGACGGCGAGGACGATGATGTCGGCGTGGCGTACGACCTCGGCGGTTGTCGCCGCGCGCGCGCCTGAGGCAAGCACGTCGACCGTGAGCGCGATGTCGTCGGCCGGGCCTGATCCTGAGATCGCGACGTCGTGGCCGGCCGCGATGGCGGCGCGGGCAAGCGTGGTGCCGAACTTGCCGGCGCCGACGATGCCGAGGCGCAAATCGTCGACCCCGCGGTTTGCCGCACTCGCGACGCCATCTACGAGTTCGGTCGCTGCGAGGGCCATGGTCACTTCCTAACGGCGGCCGGCGCGTCCTCCGCCTCGGGAGTTGTGGCGAGCAGTTCGCGTACCCGGGGGATCACCTCGCGGCCGTAGAGCTCGATGGTGGCAATTCGTTGGTCGTGTGGGACGCGTCCGACGGCGTAAAGGAGGTCGAACCGGCTCAGGTTGAGCGTCTTCATCGTGGTGGCGATTCTGTTCGCAACGGTCTCAGGCGATCCGACGTACATCGAGCCGTGATCAACCTCCGCCATGAACTGCTCGTAGGTCGGTGGCCGCCAGCCGCGCTCGCTTGCCGCCCAATCGAATTGCTCCTTGTAATAGGGCCACTGGATCTCGAGGGCCTCGTCGTCCGTGTCGGCGACGAAGCCGAGTGAATGCAGCCCGATCGGCAGTTCCGGCTGTCCCTGCTGCTGGAGCGCGCGCCTGTAGAGCTCGACGTAGGGTCCGAACCGTTCGGGCCTGCCGGCTATGACCGCCAGCATCAAGGGCAGGCCGAAGCGTGCGGCACGCACGACCGACTGCGGGCTGCCACCGACGCCCACCCACGTCGGGATGTGCCCCTCGGGAACCGGGGGGCTCACAAACTGGTCGGTGAGCGCCGACCGAAAGTTCCCCGACCAGGTCACGGGCTGCTGACGTAGCAGGCGTACAAGCAAGTCGAGCTTCTCTTCGAAGAGCTCCTCGTAGTCGGCAAGGTCGAAACCGAAGAGTGGGAAGGACTCCGTCAGCGAGCCGCGGCCGACGATCAGCTGCGCGCGTCCGTTCGAGACGGCGTCGAGCGTGGCGAAGTCGGTGTACAGCCGCACTGGGTCCTGAGTGCTGAGTACCGTCACGGAGGTGCCGAGCCGGATCCGTTCCGTTCGGCTTGCGATCGCGGCGAGAATCACATGGCTCGCCGAGTCCATGAACTCCGTGCGGTAGTGCTCGCCGATGTTGAAGGAGTCGATTCCGACCGCCTCGGCGAGGACAGCCTCCTCGATGGCGTTCCGGATCACCTGGTCGCCCCGGACCGGCAGCCCGGCC
>JBBWZE010000232.1:0-29695 GCA_039648845.1 Actinomycetota bacterium
GATCCGCCGCCATCTGGCTATGTGGATGTCATGGCAAACCTAACGGGCCAGTACCTGGGCCCGGGTTCACAGACAGTGACGGCGTTCTCGATCCTTTACGGTGTCGTGGGTTCAGATGGAGTTGTGCGAACTTCGTTCTCGGGGCCCACATGCGGTGTTCTTCCATCCCCGCGAGACATCGACTACACGTCATTCCTAAGCGGCGCAACGTTTGAGATGAACGATTGCTGGGTCGTGCCGATGTCTCAAGTTCCATCCCTCGAGCTTCTTGCTGGCGATCCTGGCGGTACTAACTGGCTCGCGTTGCGTTAGGCGAGCGAGGAATCCGTCCGGCCCTTGCGAGAACGCGACCTCCTGGATGCCTAGCCGGCGGCGGCTCCCGCGCTTGCGGAAGCCGGCCGCATGAGGAGCGTGGAGTGCGGGCCGCGTCCGCTGAGTCCGTTAGGTGGTACTCGCACGGTCGGCGTTTCGCGCGCGCAATGCGGGATCGAACGGCGGCAGTAATCAGCTGGGACTCAGTCACCAATATTTGGACGCCAAGTACGGCGACCGAGTCTTTGCGTGGCTGGGCGCTGCTGACTATGGCTCCCGTCGCAAGGACGCCCCGAGAACCATTGTGTTCGCTCCAGTTACGCCAGTATGTCTGCGCTTGCCCAGGCGTCAACTTCCACTTTGAGCGCCGGTGAAGCCAGCCCTGCCACGTAAATGAGTGTCATGCACGGCGCATGTGCGCCGAGTCGCTCGGCGAGGATCGTGCGTCGCCTGTCGGGGTCGATCGGCTCGGTAAGGTAGAAGGTCAGCTTCACGATGTCCTCGACGCCCATGGCGGCGGACGCGAGGTTCGAGAGCACGTTTTCCAGAGCGAGCGTGAGCTGGCCACCGGCGTCGTCTGGGACGTTTCCTTCAGGTGACATGCCAATCTGCCCTGAGAGAACCAGCAGCCGTTGCGGGGCATGGAGCTCGATCTGGTGGCTGTAGCCGGCGAGCGGCGCGTGTACAGCGGCCGGGTTTCGGTACTCCTTCATGGCGACCGACGATACCTGCGGCTATGACGCGCTCCTGACGGCCGACGTGAGACTAGATCCATTGCTTCTCGGCGGCCATCGGCCCGCCAGTGTCTCCGGTGTTGGGCGTGCCTATTGGCTCGATGAGCAGGACATGCGCTTCTTCGTCAGCGCGCGGGCAGTGCTCGATGCCGCGCGGGACGACGAAGAGCTCTCCTTCGTCGAGCTCGATGTTGCGGTCTCGAAGTTGGATCGTGAGGCGTCCTTTGTGTACGAGGAAGAAATCGTCGGTGTCCTCGTGCTTGTGCCAAACGAATTCGCCCTTGATCTTCACCAAGATGACGTCGTAATCGTTGAGGCGGGCGATGATCTTCGGGCTCCACTTCTCTTCGAAGAGTGCCAGCTTCGTCGTTAGGCTGACCTTGTTTTCCACGTGCCCTCCTTTCAGGTTGGGTTACCTGCGCGGATCGCCGTGTGCGCGGTGGTTCGTTCGGCGGCGTGCTCCTGCTGCAGCCGCTCTCCAGCGGGGGAAGTCGCGAGCTTTGAGCGAGCGACCGAAACTGCGGACCTAGGTCCTGGAGTCAGGTCGTAGCCGTTCTTCGACAGTCACGCCTAGACCTGGACCGAGCAGTTCGACGGTAGTGACGGCGAGGGTTCACCTAAGCGCTTCGTAACACGGTCGAGGGAGACTGGATCCAACGGATTGTTCCTCTCTGTGTTAGCCCTTCACGGCACCAGCGACGATTCCGCGGACGAAGTAGCGCTGGAGAGCGAAGAACACGATGACAGGCAGAAGAAGCGAGATCACCGCTCCGGCGGCTAATAGCTCCTGCCCTTGGCCCTGCGAGCCGATCAGGTTGCTGATCGTCACTGGCATCGGCGCGACTGCCGGTCCGCTTCCGACGTAGACGAGCGCGACGAGAAGATCGTTCCACGTCCAAACGAACACGAGTGTCGCGAGTGAAGCAAGTGCTGGCGCCGCCATCGGCATCGCGACCTTGAGGCAGATCTTGATCGCTGATGCGCCGTCGATCTGCGCCGCCTCGATGATTTCGCGTGGGATCCGTCTGAAGAAGCTGCGCATCAGGTAGATGGCGAATGGAAGCGTGTACCCGGTGTAGGCGATCCAGGCTGCGGCGAAATGACCAGCCAGGTGGAGCTTCGAGAAGATCTGAAGGACGGGGACAAGCGTCACCTGCACGGGAAGCGCCAGGAGACCAACTAAGAGGACGAGAATCAGTCGTTCGCCCGGGAACGGAAGCCAAGCGAACGTGTAGCCGGCCGCCGCCCCGAGAAGCACAGTGGCCATGGTGGCCGGTACGACAATGGCGAGGCTGTTCACAAAGCTCTGGCCAAGTTGTCCGCCTTCGAGAACCTCTCGGTAGTTGCCGCCCGTTAGATCGGACGGCGAGCCGAAGACATGCCACCAGCCACTGCTGAGGAGGAGCGTCGCAGGTCGCAGCGACGTGGCAAGAAGGCTAAGCGTTGGAATGAGCCAGATCGCGCAGATCAGAAGGACGACGCTGTGCAGGGCGAATCGCCGCGCGGTCCTTCCCAAGAGTCGCGTTCTGCTGTCCGCTGGGCCGGCCCGAGTTGCCGCGACGGCGCTCACAGAAGACTGCCCCATCTCACGGGGTGAGCTCCCGTCCCAGCACGCGTCGGTTGGCCAGGAGAACTGGTGTGACCGCGAGCAAGAGGACGATCGCGATCGCGCAGGCGAGGCCCGTGTTCTGGTAGGCGAACTGCTCGCTGTACATCCGCGTCGCGATCACGTCGGTGTTGTAGTTACCACCGGTCATCACATAGACGATGTCGAAGACCTTGATCGCCGCGATGACTGAGGTCGTAGTGACGATCGCAAGCGCCGGGACGAGTTCTGGCAGCATCACGTGCCGAAAGACGCGCCACTCGCTGGCGCCATCAATCCGCGCCGCCTCGAGGAGTTCGCGAGAGACACCTTTGACTGCAGCCGAGAGGATGAGCGTCGCGAGCCCCGTGCCCATCCAGATCCCAACGAAGATCAGCGCGTAATTGTTGAAGCGAGGATCGATCAGCCAGGCCTTCGGAACGAACCCCGGCAGCACCACCTTCAAGAACGCATTCAGGGCGCCGATCTGCGGTGTGCCCGGGGCGTTATAGGTGTAGATCAGACGCCACATGACGCTCCCGGCGACGAATGACACGGCAGTCGGCATCGTGATGATCGCCTTCGCCGCCCGCTCATAGCGCACGCGGTCAAGAAGGACCGCGGTCACGAGGCCGAGAAACGCAGCGCCGAGCGGAAAGATCACGATCCAAAGGAGGTTGATCTTCAGCACCGAGATCAGGCTCGGGTCGCTGAAGATCGCTCGGTAGTTGTTGAAACCGACGTAGCTTGCTGAATCGGAACCTCGGAGACTCAGGTAGAGCGTCTTTAGAAGCGGATAGACAAGGACGCCACCGATCAGGGTGAAGCCTGGCAGTAACCACAGCCATGGCCGCGCGTTGGCGGCAGCCCGAGTGCTTAGACGGGTTGTGGCACCCTCGGCGGCGACGAGGTAGGCGACGACTCCCAGTGGGAGCAGTGTCGCCCCAAGAACCAGATCCAGGGCTTGGTGGCTCAACAGGCTGAAGATTTACGAAGAACGGTCCTGCCCGCCGCAGGCCCGCGGCGGGCAGGACAAAAGCGGCCCGTCACTTCGACCTCTTGACCACCGAATCCATGTCAGCAAGCAGGGAGTTCAACTGCGATGGGTTTTGCAGGTAGCTCGTCAGATCCTTGAAGAACTGGTTCGTAACAGGGACCGGGAACAAAACTGTTGGAAGCAGGATGGTGGCAGCCTGGGTCGCTTTCGACCCTACGAGTTGCTTGGCGAGCTGCCTTGAGAGCGGTGTTGGGTAGCGGTTGTGGGAGACGGCCGAGTTCGGGACGAGGAACTGTCCGCTTTCGGCCAGTAGTGTCTCGAACTGCGGTGTTGCCATGTAGGCGACAAGCGCCTTTGCCTGCGGACGGTTTCGAAGCAGGGCGACCTGGTTGCCGTCGACCATCTGGGCGCGCGAGTAGGCGGGCGTGATAGATGGGAACGCGAAATGTCCGACGTTCGCAGCTGTCGCCCCCTGAACCGCGGCAGGTGCGTAGGAGCCATACCACTGGGCCTGGGAGAGCAGATAGCACGACGGCGGCGAACTGAAGAGCCCGTTGCCCGCTGCAAGGAAATTGGTACTCGCGACCGCAGCTGCCCCACCGTTCACCATCTTCGAGTTCGCGAGGATCGAGCCGGTCGTCTGCCAGGCCCACTTCACCTGCGGCGACGACCAGGCGAGCTTCCCCCGCTCCCAAGCGGCGGCAAGCTTCGGCCCGTAGCGACGGACGAATAACGCATCCAGAAGCTCATTTGCCGCTGGCCAGCCGGTTGCCGCTCCGCTCTCGATGCCGAAGCACCAAGGCGGGTTGCCCTGCGCAGCGCGTGCGGACGTCCAGGCTGAGAGCTGCGACCAAGTCGGATGCCGCGGGCCGTTGTAGCGGCTCGCGTTGTACCAGATGATCGCGTGATAATTGACAATCGAGAAGTACGCATAGAGCTTTCCCTTGACGGTGCCAAGATCGAGAAGTGGCTTCGGGTATTGCTTCCCTGCCGCCTTCATGTTGATGACACCGTTGAGCGGACGGAGCTTGCCCGCGCGGGCAAGCTGGACGAGTTGGAGCGGGTAGGCGCTAAAGACCGCGTCCGGCGGGTTGCCCGCCTGAATCCGCGTCTGGAGGATCGACTGCTGGCTGAAGGTCGCTTCGTAGTTCAGTTTGATGCCGGTGGCGTCCTCGAACGGCTTCAGTGCCGCAGTAAGCGCATCCCCGGGCGCGCCCGTGACGACGCCGAGGAGGTCGACGCTGCCACCGAGCTTCTTGCCGTGCACGATCGCCCGCGCCGCCTTCTTGGCGGCTGCGATTGATGCGGGTGGGAGGGGCGGCTGATCGGCCATGCGCTCGGGACCGGCGGTCTGTGCATCGCCAGCCCGAACGGCAACGGCCGCGGAAACGATCAGAACAGCGACGGCGGCAACGATCGCAGCGAACCTCTTAGGGCCTCGCTCACTGGCGCGGCTCTTGGCGGTCATGGCTCTCATTCCTCCTCCGTTCCCATTGCGGCAACCCACCGATCGAGTTGCTATTATTGAAGCACTTCAATAGTCTGTCAGACTTGAGTCAGAATTGTCAACCGGGGAACTGCGCCCGCTCGTGAAAGCCAAGAAGAGTGCGACGATCTACGACGTCGCGGCTAAGGCGGGCGTCAGCATCGGGACCGTCTCGCTCGCCCTCAACTCGCCGATGCGCGTTCGCGGCAGCACGCTTGAGCGCATCAACGCAGCGATAGACGACCTGCGGTTTGTACCGAAGGCAGAGGCCGTCGTCAGAGCCCGCCGTGGTGTCGGTCGGATCGGCGTGATCGCGCCGTTCGGGACCTACACGTCGTTTGCGCGCCGCCTGAATGGCGTGCTCGGCGCCCTCCGCGGCCAGAGCTACGAAATCGCGGTCTACGACCACGAAGGCGCCGGCACGTCGCTTCTCGCCAGCCTCCCGATTGCGCGAAGGCTCGACGGACTGATCGTCATGTCGCTTCCGCTCGGCGACGACGTCGTCGACCGTCTGCTCGACAAAAATCTGACGACCGTTCTCGTCGAGCTCGATCGGCCTGATTTCAGCGCCGTCACGATTGACGACGTCGCCGGAAGTCAGATGGTCGCGGAGCTGCTCGTCGACCGCGGCCACGCAAGCTTCGGCTTTATCGGCGAAGGCGGCACCAAGCCACACCCTCACAACCAGATCCTTCAGTCGGAAACGCGGATGCTCGGCTTTCGCGCCGCCCTTGCGCGTCGCGGCCAGAACCTACCTCAAGATCACGTGCGACTCGTTCGCCACAGCCTTGCCGCAGCAACGAAGGCGGCAGGCGAACTGCTCGGGCTTCCGAACCGGCCGACTGCGATCTTCGCGCATGACGACGTGCTCGCGAGCGGCGTGTTACGCGCGGCACAGAAGCACTCGCTCCGCGTCCCTGAGGATTTGGCTGTGGCCGGGTTCGACGACAGCGAAATTGCCGAGCATCTCGGTCTCACGAGTGTCCGCCAACCGTTTGAAGAATCGGGCAAGGTCGCGGCAGAGATCCTTCTGTCTCAGATGCGCGACGGCAGTCGGAGCCTCCAGCACGTCACGCTAAAGCTCGAACTCGTCGAGCGGGAAACCACGTGACGCTCGACGAGGCTTCCACGGTCTCTGATCACAAGCACGGGCTCCCGAACCTACAGGCGGTCTACCGTCTCCCGCTCGACCTGCGGACACGACTCTGGCTACAAGTGGCCAGCTGGTTAGCGCGATTCGGCTACTACCCGACAATGGCGACGATGCCGTCCTTGCCGCTCGAGAAGAGAAAGAGAAGTAAGCCGCCGGCGTGGATGAACTACCGACTACCTCAGGCAGGACTGGCGGTCGCTGACTATACGGGCCGTGAGTTCGGCCTTTCCCACCCGATCCGCGTCTACACGCCCGACAAAGCCAGAGGGAATGTCCCGATCGTCCTCTTCACCCACGGAGGCGGCTTCGTGAACGGTGGGCTTGAAGCGATGCACTACCCCTGCGCCCAAGTCGCACTAGTCGGGTCAGCAATCGTCGTCTCCGTCGACTATCCCTTGGCTCCGGAAGACCCCTACCCAGCAGCGCTCGAAGCGGCCTTCGAAACGCTTCTTTGGGTAAGCGAACAGGGCACGCGCCTCGGAGGTGATCCCACGAAGATTGTCGTAATGGGCGACAGTGCCGGCGGCAACCTATCGGCTGCGCTTTGCCTCCTCGCCCGGACCCAAGGCGAGCCTCTGATCACCCATCAAGTGCTCATCTACCCAGCGCTTGATGCAACCCTCAGCACTCCATCTATGCGCGCCGCCGACCTGAGCCGCCGCCACGAGTGTGACCTGTTCTACGGCTACTACGCAGGACGCGCCCACCGCACCGACGAGCTGATCTCGCCGCTTCTTGCTGCTGACGTTTCAGCGCTCCCGTCGGCGACCGTCATCACCGCCGATCATGATGCGCTCCGCGACGATGGACTTCTCTACGCAAAACGTTTGCGCGATGCGGGCGTGCGCGTTCGAGCGACCAACTACCTCGGCATGCCTCATGGTTTTCTATCGATGCCGCGGCTTTGCCGCGCCGCCCCACAGGCGCTAGCCGAAATCGCAAACGAACTTGTCGGCCTCTGACGCGACTACCGCGCCCGCAGTTCGGCCAGGCACGGTGGCTGCCTCGAGGACTGTGATCACGTTGTCGCCGATCACCTTCCCGAAAAAAGGAGATGTTACCGATGACGACGTTGTACGAACATGCAGGCGGCGACGAGGGGCTTCATCGGCTCGAGGCGATCTTCTACGACAAGCTGCTTGCTGATCCCCTCTTAAAGTCACTCTTTCGCGAACGCCGAGCGCACCATGTTGAGCACCTGACCTGGTTCACCGCCGAGTCCTTCGGCGGCCCTGATCGCTTCACGCGAGAGCTCGGATTTCAGTACCTGATTGACCAGCACCGCGACCTGCAGATCAGCGACGAGCAGCGGGAGCGCTTCGTAGCGCTCTATTTGGAGGCACTTGAGGAATCGGGCCTTCCACTCGACGAGGCATTCGTCGAGGCGGTCCGGTCCCATGTCGAATTCGGTGCGCGGGTGGCCCAGCAGAACTCCCTGGCAGAGACCGATGACGAACTCCACCCGATCCGCAAAGTCCCGGCCTGGCCAGGGCCCAAGAGAGGCGAGAGCTGAGGCAACGCTCCGTAACCCGTGGGCGAATCGCCAATTTCCGTACCAGGGCAGCTCGCGGCGGGTGCGCAGGAGCTATGACCCGATCCGCGATGAGGCGCGTCGTGCCAGCCAATGAACGACTGGGATGACTTCGAATCGACGAGGTTGCGCCAACATGACCCGATCACCCCTGGATGACGCTGTGGGTCATCCGACGGTGAGCTATCGCAGCGACTACGTTATCGAGGAAGTTAGACACGCGTTGCTTGAGCAGCTTCGCGGGCACCTTCGTCGTACTCGGGCCAGCTGTTGTCAGCGACAGATGCCGGTCGCCGGGATGCAGGAGCCGGAAGAGATCGGGTTGCTGGACGACGGCAGTCCAGAAGCACAGGCCGCACCTAAGTTGTCACTAGCTCATCGCGGTGGCCTTGCGGGACTTAGCGGGGCAGACCATCGCCAGCTGCGAATGCCTTCCTAGCGCTTACGAATCCGACCCGCTGAGGTCTCACGACTGGAGGAGTCGCGTGAGCGGTCGCGGTCTTGAATCAGCACCTGCTCTCGCGTGTGATTCGAGAGGAAATCGACCGGGGCGTCAGCTGCGAGGCGGGCTTGACAGAAACGCGGCGAACCGGAACATCGCCAGCCGCGCGTCCAGAGGATCTATCTACTCAGGTTCGTCGCGCGGCGGCAAGAAAGGTTCTTGCTTGGGCGATTGCCCGGCTTCGATTTGGCGGCCCCGCTCGCTTTCGGCGTTGAGCTCTGCACCGAAGAGAATGGCGATGTTCGGACGTCGGGGCGCAGGCCCGCAAGGCCGCACAGCGACACGGGTCCAGGGCCTCGCCGAAGCGCTTCTCGGCGGGCGGTGGACGCTCGGTGGATGTCGAGGCCCGAAGCCGTTGCTGCCGGGACTAACAGGAGGGCCTGATTAGCAGCGACTTCTTCAAGCCCTCTGGCGGACTCGAACCGTCGACCCCCTCCTTACCATCCGGAGGGCTGAGGCCGAGGCGCAAACGTGGGCGGAAGGGCGCTCGCAGCGGCGGTTGTGGTGCTACTTGACGACGTGGAATCTCAGAAGCGTCCCGAATTGGGATTTCACGATCTCGGTTCGCGACTGTCTGGCGACTTGACTGCATAGAGCTGCCATTCGCTGGGCACTCCTTTGAGGGCGTGGTCTCCTCGGTCGTCGAATTCGATGCCTGAGCCCGCAACAAGGTCCTTCACTGTCCGCGAGACGAGGACCTGGCCCGGTTGGGCGAGCGCGGCGATCCGGGCACCGATATGAACAGCGATGCCCGCAAGTTTGCCCGCCTCTCGCTCGCACTCGCCCGTATGGAGGCCGGCCCGGACCTCCAAGGCCTGCTCCGCCGATGATCCGACGATCGCCAGCGCACACGCAATCCCTCGCGCAGGCCCGTCGAAGCTGGCGAAAAAACCGTCGCCCACCGTGTCAACCTCGACGCCTGAAAAGCGCGCCAGCTCACGCCGCACCTGCGCGCGATGCGAAGCCAGCAGGGCCCGCCAGCCGCTATCCCCGAGCGAGGCCGCCCGTTCGGTCGAGCCAACGATGTCAGTGAAGAGGATCGTGGCGAGCACACGCTCGGACAAAGGCTCTGCCAGGGGAGCGCCCAAGAATCGCTCGACCTCGTTTGGGATCTCGTCGCCCACAAAGGGAGACATGTCCCGGCCCGCGACGGCAATTGCATGCGCGTTCGGAATCGCCGCCGCTACCGCCATTGCTCGCTCCTCGTGATCGCGCCGAGAGAGAGAGTCAGGATCAGCAGGCACGTCCTCCCTGTAGAGCACGAGCGTCGGCACGCGAATCGTCGGCAAGACCTCGCCAACGTCCGCCTCGACAACTGTCCGCATGAATTCAGCTGCCGCTCCGGGACTCACGCCAGCGCGCAGGATCCACCCAATCCTGCGGAGGAAGTCCTTGTCACCGACGAACGACGGATACTGATCCTCGACCAGCCTCTCGATTGAGTCCGATCGGCCGACCTCGTCTCTGACGCGGCGAATGAGGCGCCTGTGCTCCTCCGGAGTGCCAGGGAAACGTGCCCACGGGTTGTAGAGGACAAGCGCGGATGTTCTCTCCGGATAAGTGGCCGCGAACAGCGCACACATCTGGCTGCCATGTCCTGCTCCGAACAACGCCGCCTGCTCTGAACCAACAGCATCAAGGACGGCACGAACATCGTCCATCTGTGCTTCGAGGGTGGGCGGCGTGCGCGGCCGGTCAGACGCGCCGATTCCCCTCTTATCAAAGAGGATCAATCGCGAGAACGACGCCAGCCGCTCGTAGAAGGTTGAGAACGGGCTGTGCTGCGACGAGAAGATCGAGCTGATCATGAACGGGACGAAGATGAGGTCGATCGGTCCGCTGCCGAGAACCTGGTATGCGATCGAGAGGTCGCCGCTACGCGCATACTCGACGTCAGGCAGCTCCATGCCCACAGTTTCGCCGATCATGCCGCCAAAGCGGCGTCCACCGCCCCCAGTTCCGCCTGGCCAGTACTCAGTCGTGTCCCCTGCTAGAAGGTGCTCGGCCGCACACACAGAATCCTCATGTTCCGAACTTCGCGGAGCTAGGTCGGTCACGGCGATCAAGTTCATATCCGGGTGGGGCGCGTAGAGACGCCAGCGTTTACGAGGCCCATTTCGAGTTAGGCCATTCGGCCCATTGTGTAGACCCGGGGCTTTGTGCATCACTGTGATTGCGATGCCTGACGACAGCGAGGCTCATCAGTACCGTCTCGGGTCGCCGCTCGCCTCAATCGTCGGAATCGCGGAGTCGACGCTCGAACGGAACGATCTTGATGAGGACGTTGCTACGAGGCTGCGGGCCATTCGCGATCTCGCGTTAGACGCTTTGAGGGGCGACCGACGCGGGGACGACCCTGGCTCACAGCCAACTCGACCACAGAAGTAGCCGACTTAGGAGACTCGCTCACATCCGGTGCCCCTTGAACGAGGGATAGCCCATGCGCCTCGATCCACATAGCCTGAGCACGAAGGGCGGCGAACGGAAAGGAACTGCGGCAGTGGCGAGTTGGACTCGGGGGGAAGCACGCGCGGATAGACGCGCGCGATGTTTGGCATGTGGCGGTCGAATGGAACCGGCGTTGCGTCATGCCGGCTCGCTTCGATGCTTGGAGTGCCGCGACTTGGACCGCTCTCTGGACGCGTCCTTGGTCGAAGCACAGCGACGGCGATCGCCTGCGCGGTCGCTCGCTGAGGCGTTCGGTCGGCGGCTTCCTGGGTCAGGAAGAGGTTAAGCGTCTCGCGGGGCGCCGGCCCTTTGCCAACCATCGCTTTGTTCCGAACGCCCTAGGCGTTTGCAACGCGATGAGGAGGTCCTTGCTGCCGGAAAGGGACTTCCTAGAGCCGAGCGTTTACCGCACCCAGAGCTGACCGAGTAGGACGCCCCACTGTGGGTGGAACTGGTAGTTGCCGACTCGGCGCGAAACGATGTCGACCTGTTTCAGCGTGAACAGCGGGACAACAGGAGCCTTGTCGACGATGTCGCGGTCGATGCGAGCCCAGAGCAGGTTCGCGAGATACGGGTCGCCGCTCTGGAGCTTGAGCGCACGCTGGATCTCGGCTTCGATGCCACGGTCGCAGAATTCGGACCAGTTCGAAGGCGCACGACAGGAGAAGAAGGTGCCGAAGTTGTCGGCTGCCGCGGGATAGTCGGCCAACCACGTGAAGAGCCCTTGCTTGGGCGTGGCGGCGTGGATTGAGCGGCCCCGTCGCAGGGTTGTAGTAGACGTCGTCGCTGACGGTTTGCTGCGCGCGCGGTAGCGATCGCGGACTCGATTCCCTTGGTGACGAAGGTGCAGGTGGTCTCGCCTTTGACGACCAGGTTGTGGGGACGGTGCGTGAGCACAAAGACGGGCATGCGATGGAACCCGTCGTCGCGCCAGCCTTCCGTCCCGTCGTAGATTTTGCGGCTCGTGATCAGGGGTCCCGAGGTGGCGAACAAGGCCTCGTCGAGGAGGCGCGGGCCGTCTGGGTCCTGGCGACACCAGGCGTGGAGGATCGCGCCCCCTTGACCAAGTCCCGCACCCTCCTCGTTCGGTCCGGTGATGAAACCGTCCACTGACATCGAGATCTCTACTTCCACTGGGCCCATCTCGTACCTCCTACTTGGGCGCTGCTACGCCGGGGTCTAGCCGCATGGTTCGATTTGCGGCGGCGGCGCCGTTTCGCGGCTGGTCATTCTTGTTCGGGTCTGTGTCGGTCTCGGCCTCGGGGGCGGGTTGCACGCGGCGCAGCGCGGTCGCCGCGATGACGGCGAGCGTGATCGCGAGGACGGCGCTGACGATGGCGGCGGCGTGCAGCCCTTGCGTGAAGGCGTCGCGGGCGCCATTTAGCAGTGGGGCGTCGAGGTGGTCAGGGAGCCGCTTGGCTAGTTGCGCGGCGCCGGCGAGCGTGCTGCGCGCGGTGTCGGTGTCGTGTGGGTTGAGGCCTTTGGGGAGCGCGTCGCTGAGCTGGCCGCGGTAGACGGCGGTGGCGATGCTGCCGAGCAGGGCGATGCCGAGTGCACCGCCGAGCTCGGTGCCGGTCTCCGAGAGTCCCGACGCCTCGCCGGCTCGTTCGGGGGACGCGGCTCCGACGATCAGGTCGGTGGCGAGGGTCACGACCGGAGCGACGCCCAGCGCCAGCAGCACCGAGCCGGTCACCAGTACGGTGAGGGCGGGAGCGCCCTGCCCGTGCAGTTGCGCCAGGACAGCCAGGCCGATCGTTGCCAGCCCGAGCCCGTACGCGATTGTGAGCCCCGGAGCGAGTCGGCGCACGATCTTCGGGGTAAGCAGCGAGCCGGCGACGAAGCCGAGCGACGAGGGCACGGTCCAGAGGCCGGCGTTGAGCGGCGACAGGCCGAGCACCAGCTGCAGGTACTGCGCGATCAGGAAGAAGCTTCCGAACACCAGGAACAGGCTGAGCGTGTTCGCGGCCAGGGACGCGCTGAAAGCCGGTGTGCGGAAGAGGCGCAGGTCGATCAGCGGCTCCGCAAGCTTCTGCTGGCGGCGAACGAACGCGAGTCCAACCGCGATGCCGGCGAGGATCGATAGCGCCGGCTCGGGGCCGAAGCCGTTTTGGGCCAACTCTTTGACGCCGTAGACGAGTGCCAGCACCGAAACAAGGGACAGGGTGGCGCTGACGAGGTCGAAGCGGCGTGCGTCGGGGTCGCGGAACTCCGGCAGCAACCGCGGCCCCAGCACCAGCAGCAGCGCCATCACCGGTACGGCGAGCAGAAACACTGAGCCCCACCAGAAGAAATGGAGCAGCAGCCCGCCGAGCAGCGGCCCGAGCGCACCGCCGAGCGAGAAGCTCGTCACCCAGACGCCGATCGCGAACGTCCGCTGCCGCGGGTCGAGGAACATGTTCCGGATCAGCGACAAGGTCGAGGGCGCCAGCGTCGCCGCGGCGATCCCGAGCAGCGCGCGCGCCACGATCAGCATCGCGACGCTGTTCGCGAAGGCGGCCAGCACCGAGGCGACGCCGAAGGCGGCGGCGCCGATCAGCAAAAGCCGCCGGCGGCCGATCCGGTCGCCGAGGGTACCCATCGTGATCAGAAAGCCGGCGAGCATGAAGCCGTAGATGTCGCTGATCCAAAGCAGCTGGGCGCTGCTTGGCTTCAGGTCCGCCGTCAGCGACGGCAGCGCCAGATAGAGCACGGTCAGGTCCATCGAATAGAGCAGGCAGGGAAGCGCGATCACAGCGAGCCCGACCCACTCGCGCCGCCCAGCGCTCGGAGTACCAACAACTGTCATCGACGCGCACCCCCCTTTCCTTCACCCAGGCAGCTCATGTACCCGTGATGACTCGCCTGCGCCTTCGAACTCATCGCTGGGCACCGGCTGATGACGGACGCGAGCGAGCGCCTGAACTGCCCTCCCTTTGGAAGCGGCGTCTCGCAGCTCGTCTTCGAGCCGAACACCAGCGGTCTGAACGCGAGTGTGGGTACCGCTGTTGAGGGCTGGGTGTGTCATCCGGCCGGGCGTACGGCGACGCGCTGGCGGGCCGCGTGAGGGTCGTCTGGGCTCCCGAGAAGCACTCTGTTCCAAACGGCACTGGCCGAGCTGCGTTCTGACGCGGTATCCCGGCCCGGAACAGCGGGGCCTGTCTGATCGCGCAGGCGTTGACGTCTCCAACAAAGCGTCTGATGGGCGCCCGCCAGGCTCTTCCCGTTAAGTCTGGCGATCTGAGGGAACGCCCGGGGGACCATGAGCATGGAAGCGTTCAGCCGAGGGGGCCTGCTGTCTCTTCTCGTGCCCGGAGGAGATTCGCCACAAGTCTCTCACCCGAGAAGCTCGCCAACAGCTTGTGCGCCCCCTGCGAGGAGCGGTCCGGTCTCTCCACCCCGGGCCGCTCATTTAGTTCGGAGACAGCTTCCCTCGCGCGCCATAGCTTGCGTGCCAGTCGCGCAAAGTGCGGACGGTGCTGGGGGGTCGCGCACCAGACCTGAGGAAAGCCACAGTGTCCGCGGGAGCATCCGTCCGCGCGCCTCACGTTAGTCCGATTGGTTCTCCAATACGGAAGACGGCTACGCGCAAAGCGCTCGGAGCGGGAAACTAGGCGCGAGATCGAGCTCCTCCACGGGCCCGGGTAGGATCGGTCCGCCGTCGCCCCAGCGGTCAAAACGATGACCAGCCAGGGGACAGCACACGGCCGCTTCAAACACCGCTCCCGCTTCTACTCAGCCATTGACCCGGCACCGGCACCCGATCTGGAGTTGTCGAGCGGCGCGCCGTCGCCTTCTATGGGAGCATGCAGCCGCGCGTCGCCATCGCTGTCACCGTAGTTCTCCTTCTGGTGCCGGACGTGGAGAGTCCGGCGAGACGCGACCAGGATGGACCGGCGGCTCGAAGATAACGAGCAGGCGGATCGAGGCTGAGAATTCACGTTTCCTATGGCAGGGTGACCGAAGGCATGCGCACGTTCGAGACTCCTTCGTTTAGGCGCCCGCTCACGTTGATAGACCTGCCGGGCAAACGCTCGCCCCACCTTCGAGCCGCTAGGGATGCCGGCGGAGGTGGGGTAGCGGCACGCTTTGCTCATCGGGCGGCGGTCTCACCGTGAATACGCAGAACCTCGCCACGATCACGACGTTCACTTGGTACGTCGCTGGAATAGAGATGCAAGCAGACGCGTACGCTTATGCTGAAGACCTGGAGGGGGCAGCACGAAGATGCCGCTGGGTCTGAGTTGTAGTTGACCGAGGTTCGTTGCGCGTCGAATTGGATCGGTTCGACGCGTAGCACGTCCACCCAGCTGGGCTCGTCCTCGAGAATCTCCCGCAGCTCCGCGCCGGCGGCTTACTGGGTCAAGAAGAGGTCCGGCGTCTCCCCGGGTGTCGCAGTCGCAGCATCCGCGGGGTCCGCGGCAGAGCATTTGCCGAGCACGAGGGCACGCAAAGGGGGACCTCCGAGTACCTGACCGGGAGTCTTTGAGCGCGACGTCAATCGTTAGCGACGCGGGGGGTCTACCGACTTCTGATACTCGCGCGCGCGCCAACCGTAGATGAGCAAGCTGAAGTAGATAAGCAAGCTGAGAAGCCGAGAGGCTACAGGGTACGACCCGAAACGAAGCCGCTCCTGGCTGCCCACGCGGAGGTCAAGCGATCGACGACCTCGACGTCGCGCCTACGGCATGAGTGAATTGACACTTTTTCTAACTTTGGCCTGACCTTTCCGGGTTACGTTGCGGTCCGTGAAGATGGCCCTCACTTTCCTGGCGTTCCTCACGCTCGTGACAGGTGCAGCGGCGCAGTCCTCGGTGCAGCGTCGCGACGGTCACGTTCTGTTCGTGCCGTTGGCGACCTCGACGGAATACGCACCCCACGCGGTCATCCGTGCGGTGGATCCGGCGACGGGGAGCATCACAACGATTGCGCCGGCGAAGATCGATACCGAAATCCGACGCCGTCACCCGACGGCCGCCGCCTCGCGTTCACGCGCGGTCAACTTGAAGGTACTGCGCGTCGCGGCCTGTTCGTGGCCGACGCGAACGGCCATCACATCCGCAGGATCTCTAAGGTCGCCGGCTTCTCTCCGACATGGTCCCCGGACGGCTCTCGCCTGGCCTACGTGTGGAATGGCGTCGTCATCCTCCGATCCGACGGCAGCCATGTGCATCGCCTGCCGATTGAAGGCGGTGAGATGCAGGTCGTGTGGTCGTCGCGTAACCAGCTTCTCATTTCGCACATGCTCGAAGCTCCGTTGCTACAGGTGGCGCGGCCTGACGGCAGCGGCCTGCGGACCTTGCGACGAGGTCAACCGGACGAAGCTTTCGTCAATCCGAAGTGGTCGCTCGACGGGCGCCGGATCATCTACGAGCATTGGACTGGGTGCGTCGGCAGCAAATGCGGGGGCAGCGACGGAATCGAGATCGCCGACCTTCGCGGGAATGTCGTACGCTCGCTCGGGGACGGCGAGTACCCGACCTGGTCGCCGAGCGGTACTCGCATCGCCTACGCGACTGTCGACGGCGTTTTCATCCGATCGCTTGTGGCTGGTTCCACGAGGCAGATCTTCGAGGGTAGCCTCGAAACTGCCGGCATCGGCTGGCAGGCACGGTAGCCACAAAGACGGGCTGAGCAGCGAGCTGAACACCCGGGCGTTGCAACGCAGACCGGTCTGCAAGCCGCCTTTCCCGCGAACGCCTGCTAACGCGGATAGATCTCGACACTGGCCCAGAAGACCGTTTCTAGAACACTGCGGTTTATGGTCCACGCGGTAGTGGCCGGGATAGGGGATATCGAGATTGGCCGGGCGGGAACCTGCGCCCTTGGGATTAAAAGCCGGGCGTAACAGCCGCGGCCTGCGGCGAATACCTGAAACTGGCTGCAACTGCCACGGATCGCTGCTGCAACAAGCTGCAGGTCAGAGCAGCTAGCAAAGACAAGCCTGGACTCCCATTGGTGCTCGCAATCGTTGACGTGATAGGCAAGGAAAGGATCTCCCAGCCCGACCTCCTGGCTGCTGCCCGCAGGTCGGGTGACAGCACCCTCGCCCACCGATCCGTTCTGTTCCTCAGCCCGTGTCTCGATCGGAGCTCGGGCTGGGCGGTCGCGGCCTTGACGCTTGTCAGAAAGCGCACTACGTTCGCTAAATGATCGAGTTGGTCGCTGGCGCGACGGATACGTCAGCCGCGGCGCGGATTCGAACGGCGGTCTGGCGCTGGATTGTGAGCGAGCCCGAGGCGATCGAGCACTATCGCGCCACGATCCCGATGTTTCGCGATTGGCTTGCGCTCCTTGATGGCGAGCCGGTGGGTGTCGCCGCGTGCAGTCTCCTCCAGGGCAGGGAAGAGGACGCCGCAGCCCTTGCAGTTAACTGCGTCCTTCCAGAAGCGAGATGCAAAGGCGTCGGGACGGTCCTCTACCGGCAGGTGTCCGCGCACGCACGCTCGCTCGGCAAGTCCGAACTCCAGTCGTTCGTCATCGCGGATGACCCCGGCGGTTCCAACTTTGCCGAGCATCGCGGCTTTGTGGTCACCAGTCGAACCCGCGCGCTGCGCCTCGTTCTCGACGGCTGCCCGCGACCGACGAGCGAACTGCCGGAGGAGATCGAGATCGCAACTCTCGCTGAGCGGCCGGAGCTGGCCCAGGGCGTGTGGGAGACGGCGAGGGAGGCGATGGCCGACATCCCCGCCGACGGCGGCGTTCCGGTGAGTCCCGGCTCCTTCGAAGAGTTCTCCGCCCGCGCGCTTGCGGGGCCGAAGTACATCCCCGAGGCAACGTTTGTCGCCGCCCGAGGCGGTGAGGTGGTCGGGTACGGACAGGTCGCCTGGATGAATCGCGCTGCCGGATTCGGCGACCACGCAATGCTCGGAGTTCGCCGTGCGTGGCGCGGGCGAGGAATCGCGCAAGCGCTCAAGGCGGCCCAGATTTGCTGGGCAATCGACAACGGCCTAAACGAGCTACGGACCGGCAATGACGAGCACAACGCAGCGGCCCGAGCCGTCAACGCCAACTTCCCGTACACGCCGCTCCCAGACGGGCTCGTCTATCGCGGCCCTCTCTCGATGGAGCCATAGATCCGACGCACTCGATGTGGTTCCAAGGAACATTCCGAACACTGGCGCACCGCAGAGTCTCTGTGCTCGAGTCGAAGACGCCGATACTCCCCGGATGGCGCATTATCTGTTCAACTTCTCCAAGGGAGACCGGCAGCAGGCCACCGCGCTCGTCCAGGCGACGATGTGGGGGGTCAGTCGCCAGGAGCGATATCGCGACGCGCTTGCCCCTGGCGATCTCGCCCTGATCTACCTGCCCGCCCCCGAGGCAGCCTTTATCGGTCGCGCTGAACTCGCGACGGCGGTTCACGATTGGACACCGTCGCAGGCCGAGGCCTATCCCGGCGATTCGGCGAGCGGCGTGTTGCTGGCTCATGTCGAGGAGTGGGACCCCGCTGTGCCGATGGATACCGTCGTGCGGCGGATCGATCCGACAGCATCCAACCCGCTCGTCCAGGTGAACGCCGCGGCCGGTTTCCGAAGGGGCGTCGTTCGGATTACGAGTGACGAATACGAGAACGCCGTCGCTCTCAGCCGCGAGGTCCGGTACTAGTAGTCGGCGTCAGCTCGAAGCGCCTCGTCCCCAATCCGGTTCCACGGCTAAGCCGCTTCGGGGGACATTCGTGAACGCTGGCGCAACCAAGTGGACTGTCTAGAGAGGCGGCCCGGCGTGCCCAGCAATGCTTCGCCATACGCCCGTCTCGCACCTACGTCTGCGTCAGCCGGAGACGGTGAATCTTTGCTTGCCGTCGCGCTCGACTTCGTCGACGACCAGCGCCACGAGGATGACGGTTTCGCCCACAACCATGGTCGAGGGCCGTTCGAATCGTTCGTCTGAAAAGACGAGTTGATCTCGGTGCTGGCACGGAGGCACATTTCAGTGCCTGCCACGACGACCGCGGGCGAGCCCGCTCGTAGCGTATGGATAGACGTGCGAACAAGCGCACGATCTCGGAAGTCTGTTGTTCCCAACAACGGAGGTTTATTTTGTTGCTCGCAACTCACGGCTGGTGGCCCTGGCTCCTGCTGTACGCGGCCATCATCGCCATCGTCGTGTACGCGGTCGTGTTCTTTATGAAGCGTCGCAGAGCCAGCTAGCCGGGTGTCCAAACACCCGGCAATCTCGGCGTCGCGAGGGCTCAACCGCCGAGGCTGACTAAAAGACGAATGGGTCCTCGATACCCATCGGCGGACCCTAGGCCACGCTCAGGCCGCATCCCGGAACGCTCGCGCACCGAGCGAACACGAACTTCGGCCAGCGGCCACCCCACCCAGCTACGACCACCGCGCCCACGGAGAGGAGTGGGCACGCGACCATTGACCAGACCAAAGGCTGAGCCGGTTCACCGAAATCGGCACGCCATCGGGCCTAAGGACGAGCAGCTTCGCTGTGGTGGTCGGTGGGTTAGCTCGGCTCAGGCGGACCTAGAGCGTGGATTGTTCGCTAGAACCCTCGAAACGCTCGGGGGACATTTATGAACACTCGCCCACGTCAGCGGCTGATCACCCCACCCGCGGCCCGTCGACTCGGATCAGTCGTATCGGGTGACGCGCACGTCTGCGCGTGTGTTCTCCGCGGAGAACCTCGCGATCACGTCCAATGCGATGCGCCGCGCTTCTGTGGGATCCCGAGCAAGGGGAACATCGAACGTCAACTGATTGTCCCGGAAGAGGACGCGGCATTGACATCCATTGGCTCGCGCGAATGCGACGAATCGCTCCACCTCGCTCGCGGGCCGAACTTCGAGTTCCATGCAAGAAGCATAGGGGCCGGCGTTATTCGGCTTCGCGGTAGTCCTCGAACTCCCAGGTTCCGTAGCGGCTTAAGGTCGTCGCCACCTCGTGCCAGTCTCTGCCCTCCGCTCGACGGCAGCGATCGTAGATTGCTCGCTGAACAAGGTCGAAGTTCCAGTGGCTCACCAAGACGTGGCCATGCAGGAAGGCGAAGCCCTTCTCTGGTGGATTCGCACTCAGCCATCGCGCAGTGCAAGCGGTGAAGTAGAAGAGATCACCGTCTGGAGTGTCTGGAGGCCCAACCACAGCGCCAATGGTGATGGCGAACTCCTCGGGATCGTCCGGCTGAAATGCCGAGAAGCCGCCTGGAGCATCGGCGCTTAGAGCCGACACTGGGTGGGGCCCCGGCCCGGCGCCTTCGGAGCCCGGACTGGCCGCCACTGTCCCCTGAATGCCGTCGGTCTTCGAGCACGAGCGGCCCGGACTCACCAAATAGACTCGGCTTAACCGGAGTCTTGCGCTTATGGAGTTCCTCCTCCCCAGGCGATGGATCGCGTGTTGAGATCGCCAGTAGTTTCTGTTTCTTACTTTCAGCCAGCCGCGTTCGCCGGGTCGATAGCGACCGCGCGGACGAGGAACGCTGGAAAGCTTACTTTGGCACGGACATCGCGTTTGTCTTCTACTGTCCGGATTGCGCGGAGCGCGAGTTCGGGCAGCGGCGCTTCTAGCCCGAGGGCGCCAGCATGTAAGAGCGTCCGTCCAATTGGATGCGCACGCTACGAATCTCGTTCGCGCTAAGACACGTCTCCACCGCAGCCAGAATGCCCAGCACATCGATCTCGGACCGCTCTTCAAGCTCGATCAGGACCGCCTTTCGCGACCGCGTTGGCGAGTACGCAGCTAACTCCCGCATCAAGCAGTCCGCGTCCGCGTCGATCCTTGCTCGAATCTGCAATGGCCGCATGAACCTCCCCCTGCTTGCACTGTATGCAAACCCCGCTTGATTGCAATGCCCTGGAATCGCAGTGCGCATTGAGCTCAGAAGGGGGGCTACTCTGACCGCGGGGTCGGTCCTCGTCTTCACCGCGCAGGCGTCGCCGCAGTCGCCGCGCGGGTGACCCACGAGGGCCTCCCCCTTTAAGTAGGAGATGCCCGCCACGGTCATACACTCGTGGCGAAATTCCTCTTCAGGCCCGTCGGGACCATTCGGGCCGAATTGAGCGGTCAGTCAGTCGAGCAGATTGTGGCGGTGTCAGACCCAAGAGGCGGGTTGGAGATGGCAAGAACGCGGAATGACGCTACGTAGACCCGTTCACAAAGCGTCTGTTGCACAGCGAGTTGAGTCGGTGTGAAAGCCGGGAAGCCGCGCTTCTCGCAAATGATGAGGCTGGAACTGACGGCGAAAAAGCCTCCGCCCTGTGCCTCACAGACGGCCCGAAACGGCTGCGACTGCGTCAGTGGAAGCGTTGCTGTCGCTACACCAACAGCGACAAACGAGACGACAACTGCCACGAGTACTGCAATGAGCAGCTTGAAGCGCATGACGTTCCCCCTTTTCTCTCAAGCGTGGTGAGTTCGTGCCTCTTGGAATATGCGGCTCGGGACCAACCGCTCGGTAACCGCCGGGGAACCGAAGAGAGGACGGGGGGATACCCGACCGTCGAAGAACGCCGAAGACTCGGCTTCACCCCGATTTTCTGGGGGGCCGCTCGGCGACGAAGGTGTTCCGCTAGGCGCCGGGCAAAACGGTTGAAACTTCCGACTCATTTGTAACTTTCAAATGACGGCCTACGAGTCGGTCAGTAGACCTCGCACCTGTAGTAGCCGTTCGCCGGATTGAAGGTGTAGAGGCCGCCAAGCTGGGGGCACGGCTGCCCGTGGTAGAGGTCGGCGCGAATCATGTGCGTTGCCCCGAGGAGCTCTCCAGTCGTGCGATCGAAGGTGAGAAAGCTGTATGACGCCGGTCCATTCGGATCGGCAGGCACGGCCGGCAGGCCATGGGCGGGATTACCGCATATGAGTCTGTTTGGGAACGGCGGCGGTGTGAAGCACGTCCAGCCGGCGCTGATCAACTGGTCCGCAGTGACACCCTGCGCTGGCACCGGCCCGGCGAGCACGAGTGCCGCCGCGAACACGCCAAGCACGAAGAACGGAAATCGAAACAACTCGAGCCCTCCGATCGGTGGATGTTCGAGCGACGCTAGTACCACTCGACTCAAAAGACAAGATCGGCGCGACCGTCGTCAGCCGCACTCAATCCCGCCTAAGGAAGAGGTCGTGAAACTCGGCGCCTCAGGTGTAGTTACCGATCGGGTTCCGGCTCGTCGAGGTGGGTCAGATCGAACGAGCACACAGCACAGGCGGTCAGCCCCATCTGTGCAATGAGCTCCGCCATTCGAGACGGGAGGCATTCGACCACCAGATGTACTGGAACTCGTCCACGCTCACCCCCGGGATTCTAGGAGCGCAGCGACAGTCGCGTGGCCGTGGGTCGAGGCGAGTTGCCGCAGGGTCTCCGCAGCCAATCGGGATTCCCGGCCGGCGAGCTCTTGGATCGCTGCGGCAGCTAGACCAGCCTCACCGATCGTTATTGCGGGAGACTCGAGGATAAAACGCCCAAGCCACCGCGCCGCCGCTCGAGGCCAGCGGTCGTCGTCGAGCTCCGCCGTCAGCAGCGTGAGCGCAAGCGCGTCCGCGAGGCCCACCGTTCCGAGCTCGCGCGCAGCCATCGACGCGCGCCGCAAGTGCCGGTCGCGGATTGCCCCGCTGAAATCTGCCGTGTGCGCTGCCCTGCGAGGTCATTAGAGAAAGGCCGCAGGGGCTACGGCTTTCCGGATCGTAACGGTGCAGGTCGGCGACGCCGCGGCAGGTTTAGGCGAAGGTCGACCGGGCAGCCCAGGTCGCATGAGTGAAGAAGACAAGAATCAGCGCCCCGAAGAGCGCACGCAAGAAGCAGACTCCAACTACGGCGCAAAGGCGGCGCGGAAACCGCTCGATGGTGAGCCCATCGCGAAGACCTCCAGCGGCGACGCCGACAAGATGGTCGAAGACGAATAGCGGAGGCCGCGCCTCAGACGAACTGGCGTTGAATACGCGACTCTCGCTCCGCTCGTTACCCCCAGAACCTGTCCTAGCAACGCACATCTCATAACCTGAGCCGACGGTTAGTTAGTCGAGATCACCTCAGGTGAGAAAACTCGGAGGTCGATCTTCCCTCTATCTCCATGCGGGTCGGCCGGAAATGAACGGGAAGGGTCTCAGCACCTAGAAGACCGAGGAGATCCATCTCATTCTCGCAGCTCGCGGACCCATCGGCTTGTCGACCCTCGGGCTAGACGACAGTCGAACGAGCGCAGCGCTTTAGGGGGAGGGCCGAAACATCCCTGCCCGCGGCAAGCGGGAACCTTGACATAGCTGGTTTGCTACGAAATAGTATAGCAATCATGCTATGTATACTGTGGCACGTTCGAGCTTGTGATTGCGGCGATTCGCGCCATGCCTCGACTGAGCGGGGCCACGCGGTCCGAGGGATGTAACCAAGGTGGGTGTGTTCGTAGCAGTACTCGTGCTCGCAGGAGCCGGCTTCGCAACCTCCTTGGTAGTGCGCTGCTTCATTTCTAGTCCGCGAGCAATCGTTTTGGCTGGCATCGGAGCGGTCGGCGCCACCGCAGTCCTCGTCGTCTCGCTGTTCTTCGTCAGCTTCGGCGAGTGTCTTGCAGAGAATCGTGAGCAACCGCTGTCCTGGCCGTGGTCTCCTAGACGCCAATTCTGCAACGCGCCGAGCTCGCACGCCTCGGTTGGCGCATATGCCCTCTTCCTGCTTCCGTCGCTTCTCATCATTGTTGGCACAATCCTTGCCAAGCGTGGCCCGCGCCTTTCAAGCTGGCCGATCTTTGCACTGCTTCTCGTGGTTCCCTTCCTCCCAGGGATCTACGTCGACTCTTTGCCGATCTACCGGCTGGACGACTACCCGATTCTCCATGCGCCGCTTCTGCGTCAAGCCGTGAATGGGCAACCAGCACGCGTCTGTTACGCGTACGGGATGTGTTCGGTCCTCGCAAGGAGCCTGTGACCGACGACACCGAGCGCACCTGCGTCGATCTGCTGCCGACTCGGCAGGCACTAGCGCTGACGCCTGCCTATGATGAGGGGCGCACCATCTACGATCTTGAGTGGATGGGGAAGAACCTCACCGGACGCGGTCTACCCGTTCGGCCTGGTGGTACGGGCATCGATGGCCTCGTCGTCAAGCGCGTCTACAAGCTCTCTGGCCGCAAGGCGCTCGAGGGCTCAACAGCGATAAGCGCGATCTGATCTCAACACGTGCAGGCGGGCAGCTCCGTCCGAAGAATTGGTCGCCGTGGCTCATGAACGAGGCCAAACTTTTGCCCAAACTTTGCCCACCTGAGCTGATCTGAGCTGACCTCAGCCGATCGAGCGTCGCCAAGTCATGCGCTTCATGATGTTGCCTGACCTAGCAACGCACGTCTCATAACCCGGAGGTCGCAGGTTCAAATCCTGCCCCCGCTACTGGAAAGGCCCCGGAAACGGGGTCTTTTTCTTTCGCACGCCGACTCACTCCGTCTCTATTGCGTCCCCCCTACCCGTTCGTGGGCCTGCGCTGGACGACGGCGATGCCGTACGGGCTGCTGCCGGTCGCGATGGTGGCCATCGGCCTGAAGGTGCTCGGCTCTAAGACCGATAGCGTGTTCGCCCCCTGGTTGGCCACATAGAGCGCGTCGCCGGCGGCCCGTATGGTGAACGGGTCGGTGCCGTACGTCCCTACGGAGACGGTGGAGGACACCCGATGAGTGCCGGTCTCGATGGTCGTGAGCGTGCCCGGACCGAGGCCGGTGACGTAGGCGCGCTTGCCGTTGGGACTGATCGCGACACTGAACGGGCTTCGTGCCCGGAGCCTCGCCTGGACCGTCCCGTTCCGGGCGTCGATGACCGTGACTCCGGACAGTTCGTTGGTGACGTAGACAGAGGCGCCGTCGGGCGTGATGGCCACACCGGAGGGGAACCGACCGGCCGGGATGGCGCGGACGACGCGGTTGGTCCGGGCGTCGATGACCGACACGTCGCCGGATCCGCTGTTGGCGGCGTAGATCGTCTTGCCGTCAGGTGTGACCGCCGCGCTCAGCGGCTGGGTACCGACCCGCACGGATGCCACGACGCGCCTGGCCCGGATGTCGAGGACCGAGACGTCGTCGGAGCCGGCGTCGGCCGTGTAGAGGTATCGCCCGGTGGGGTTGACGGCGATACCTAAGGGCCTGCTTCCACGGGGAAGCGCGATGGTCCTCCCGATCGTGTTGTCGGCGGTGTTGAGGACGGACACGGTGTCGCTCCCGGTGTTGGCGATGTAGACGAACTTGCGATCCGGAGACACCGCCATCTGAGCCGGGGAGACACCGACCCGCACCGTCGTGACGATCTTGTAGGCACGGCCATCGATGACCGAGACGGTGTTGTCGAGCTGGTTGGTGACGTAGATGCGCGTCGGCGCGGGTTCCGAGGCGGAACGCGAGGTGCCGCAGGCAACTCCGCCGACCGTTGCGAGCAGGAGCGCGACGCCCAGCGTCACGGCCGAGCGCGGAACATAAGAACGGATCAATTCCTCAGTCCCCGCAGCAGGCCCGACGCGTAGTAGTCCTGTGCGTCGCGCACGCCGGGAACCGCGAAGAAGTAACCGCCGCCTACGGGGCTGATGAAGGGGACGAGCATCTCGTTCTCGAGGCGGGTCTGCATCGCGATGTACGTATCGAGTTCTTGCTGGAAGCAGCAGAACGTGTGCCCCATGTTGGGGTTCCCACCCTCGTCGGGACTCTGGTCGTACTGGAAGCTTCGGCGCAGGATGGTGCTGGTGGCCGCCGTTTGCGGGGTCTGGGGGTTGGCTCGCCGGATGTGACAGTCCAGCGGTGTGAGCCGGCCCTGCGGATCGTTCGTGTAGATGGGGTCGAGCTCGTCCGAGGCATTCGGGTCGGTCGCATACATCGGCGCGCCGCTGATCTTGCGCCGGCCGAAGATGCGCTCCTGCTCCTCGACGGGCACCTTGTCCCACTTGTCCAAGTGCATCCGGATGACCCGCAGCACCTGGTAGGTCCCGCCCGCGGTCCATGCCGGTTCCGCCCGGCCCTGCTGGACCCACACGGCCTGGTTCATCTGGGAGGGGTCCGTGGTGTCGGGGTTGGAGATGCCGTCCTTGAACCCCATCCAGTCACGGGGGATGCCCGCAGGTCGCGGCGGAAACCGGAACGAGTCGATGCGCCACCGGAGACGCATGCCACCGCTGGTCTGGCGCATGACGTCGAGCATGGCGTTGCCGACCGTGTCGCGGTGGTTGGCGCACAACTGCACCAGCAGATCGCCATGGGTGATCCTCGAGTCGAGGTCGTCGTGCGCGAACTCCCGCATCGTCTCGAGTTGGGCCGGCTTGCGCCGCGCCAGCCCGTAGCGACCGTCGAACAGCGACGCGCCCAGGGCGAGCGTGACCGTCAGATCGTCGGGCAGCACCGTCGCGCCGAGCAGATGGCGGTGCTCCGGCGCCTCGCCCGGCCGGGGCGCGGGAGGAGAGCCACCCCTGGTCAGGAACGCTGCCCGCTCGGTGAGCGTGCGGAACAGGTCGATGAGCTCCCTACGGCTGCCCGCGGCCACGTCGAAGGAGAGAAAGGCCGCCGCCGTCTGCTGAGGCGTGGCGATACCCGCCTGATGGGAGCCATAGAACGGAATGCTGTGTGTGCTGTCTTCGCTTGCGAGCTTGTTGCATCCGTCCGGGTAGTCGGTCGCCTGGGCGCTCGCCATTCCTGCGGGCACGAAGTTCGCGGCGACCGCCGCTGCAGCACCACCGAGCACGCCCTGCAGAAATGACCGCCGCGGGAAAGGACACCCGCCGCCGTCGTTCGGTCGCCGTTCCTCCGATGCGTGGCCTTGTTGACGAATCATCCTGGCTTTCCTACGTCGGATTCTCGGCCGCCTCGCCGGCGCACGCAACGAGAGGCCGCGATCACGCGATAGTCCTCACTTATCGGTGGAATTCCATGTGACACGACGCGCGCGTCACTGTTACCGTCGCGAAGCCTGGCGAACATGGCCGACGATCCTGGAGAGCTCCGGGTGCTAGGAGAGATTCATCTCGCGGACATACGTCGCGTCTCCGCTTCATCGCGGTCGTTCTATGACCTCCGCGCCGGTTCTAGATCGGCGTCTCCCGCATACAGTCTCTAAACAGAGCCGGAGTAGTTTGCTCTTGTGAGAGCGTTTCTCCCGATCCTGGGGGCGGTGCTGTTTGCGGCACCTGGGCCTGCAACGCCGCACCTTGGAGTTGCGGAGAGCCCGATGTTGGCTTCGACGACGGCGATCGGTGTCGGCTATCAGCAGGCTAGCGGCGACCCGGCACCGTTACGGATCACGATTCAGGTGCCGGCTGCCTATGGGTTCACCCCCAACGCCGAGGGTGCGACTCCGGGAACGGTCATAGGATTCAATGACATTCAGCTGGAACCGCCGCTCGGCGACTACCCAGCAACGGGCCTGATTACGATGGAAGCGCCAACGACCTTCGCGGGCGAGGCTCGAGCGTGCACAGGGAGCGCCAGCATTGATGCCATGTGGGCCGCGCACATCGGCAGCACAAGGGGCGTGATCGCGATCCCGATCTTTGTCGAAGGACGCAGCATCACGATGTGCCCTGACGCCGCAATGCTGGGTGGCACACCGACCTTGATTTCATTTCAGCTGGGCCTGATCAGCGACACGGTCAGACACTCGCTGATTACCGGGCCGAAGACGCGCGGGACCTTCGTTTGGAGCGCGTACGTAGACCGCGCCGGAGCGGCAACCGTCGAGGTCCGAAGTGTCATAACTCTTCCGCAGAAGGCGAGGTTCACGGCGAAGGTCATTGGACGCAAAGTTCGGATCACTGGTCGCGTTACTGCAAACGGTCGCGGAGTCGGCGGCGTCCGAATCCAAGCCGACGCTGTCAGGCGGCGAAGAAGGGGTTTCGAACCGGCGCTCTACGCGAGAACTCATGCAGACGGGAGGTTTACGATCGTTCATCGCATCGGACGCGGAACGTTCTACATCCGAGTCCGCGCCTACCGCGACGACGTTACTACCAGCACCTGTGCAGGACACTCCTCTGCACCGGGAGGGTGCGTCTCGACGACGCGAAACGGCTTCGGCCTCGTGGCAACTCCGCCCACCGTTCGAATCAACTGATAACCGAGTCGCGGCCATATGCAGCCGAAGCTCACCTGTTAGCAATCGAGGATCGGGCTTGGGCTTCGTACCACGGTGTTCCCGCGCAGGAGGCCAAAAGAGTGGTCCACGCAATGCCAGCGCACTCGGAGGACCATCACCTGGGTCGGGCGGCCATTCGAGGTCAGAACGCGGAAACCGACGTGAACAGCCCCTCCGCTGCTTGGGAGCGCCAAATGGTCGTCCCACCAACCGCCGACAGCCTCCTTTCCAGTACGTCGAGAAGGTGGTGCCGAGCTGGCAGATCTTCAGGGGCGCGGCAGCTGTGGCGATGAGATCGTCGCGTCATTCCCTCGCGCGTGCCCCGGTACCAGGGCAAGTGCTGTCGTTGCTGAGGCACGGAGCGGAGGGATTGCTCGAGCCGCGGATGGTTCCGGCGTGAATCTCTGCGTCGCGGCTAACGCCGTGCCTGTCGCCAACAGGAAGAGGGCAACCGAGATAGAGGATGGCGTGATTGCGGTGCGCTCGTTCCCTCGCCGACTTAGTCCTAGGGCCACGCCGGCTCGTACGCGTTGGGCAGTCTCGAAGGTCCGTCTCGCTGGGCTTGGAGACGGAAGAGACGGTGAGAGATGTAGACGCCGCCGGCGTCAGGAAGAGGTCGCGAGGTAGCCGAGAAGCCCCTGGGCCGCGCCAGGTGTCACCGAGTTGGACGGCATCGTGCCGGGGCTACCGCCCGCGGGGTGACTCATGGGATTCCCAGCTCGTCGAACGCCGATCCGTCATCGCACTCCACTGCGCCGTTGCGCCGACTTCGTTGGATGTAGTCTCCGATTTCGCTCCGTCGAACCACGCGGAGAAGGCCGCAATCGAGCGTCGGGTCACCTGCTGCGCGCCGTTCTTCCTCGCACGACACCGTTCTCGTCGGCTCGCCCTCACGGGTCGTCGCGCACCTCGCACCCTCATCCAGCCACCTCTGGGCCGCGACACTGAGCGCGCCATCCTCGTAGATCCACGCCTCCCTTTCGAAGCGGGCGCAATACGTGTTCCGAACGTAGCGGCGAGCCGCCTCGTTGCTCGCGTCCGCCGTTGTGGCAGCCTGCAGCAACCGGTCGACGCAGCGTTCGATCCTGCTCATCGCCGCAGGCGAGCGCCCTACGGTCGACTTCCCCTCGTGGCGCCGCTCGCCGCTGCCTGATCCACACCCACTCAAGGCCCCGGCAAAGATCAGGATGGCGAAGAACAAGCGCACGTTCTGACTGTACGACCATCCACGTGTTCTGGCTCATGGGACGGCCATCTGTCAGTGACCAGCTCGTCGTCCGCCTGGGCGGGGCTTCGTGGAGAACGACTGGGTCGGTCACCCGGTTGCGATCGGAGACAAGGTTCGCCTGCGGATTACAGGCCGTGTCCTCGCTGCGTGATGACCACGCTGGCGCAGGCCGATCTCCCGAAGGATGCCGGTATCCTGCGTGTGGCAGCGCAGCAAGATCACGCGGATGTGGCGGTCTATGCCGAGGTGATCGGAGGCTGGTCAAAGCGAAGCCTTCGTTTCGACGGCGCCGGCGCGAACGAGAAGGGAGAGGACGTGACAGTTCTAGAAATGATCGAGACGCATTCCCAGCCGACCAGTCTTGATCGCGAGGCCCTCGTGCGTTGTATCGACGAGTGTTTCGCCTGTGCCGCTACCTGCACGAGCTGCGCCGACGCCTGTCTCGGCGATCAAGACGTGCAGGAGTTGGTCCGCTGCGTTCGTCTCAACCTCGACTGCGCTGACGCGTGCGAGGCCGCCGGTCGCATCCTCATTCGTCAGACAGCGCCCGATCTCGGCCTCCTCAGCGCGATGATCGAAGCCTGCACAGCGGCCTGCCGCGCCTGTGGCGAGGAATGTGAGCGGCACGCCGGCCACCACGAGCACTGCCGTCTCTGCGCAGAAACCTGCCGCCGCTGCAAGCAGGCATGCGACGACCTCCTCGCGACGATCGGCTA
>JBBWZE010000244.1:0-42873 GCA_039648845.1 Actinomycetota bacterium
CCGACGCCCGCGGCGGCGAGGGCGACTTCGGCGGCGGGATGAGCTTCGGCGGCGGCGACTTCGGGGGCGGCGGAGGTGGCGGTGGAGGCGGAGGCGACTTCTAACCGGGCGTCGGCCAGACTGCGTCAGTGATCCACTCCGTCCTCCACGCGATCGGCGTCTTCTTCCACCATCTTGCTGCGGTTGAATGGAAGTGGCTCGCGCTCGGGATCCTCTGCCACCTTTGCAAGCTCCTTGCGGTCTCGCGGGCTTGGCGGAACATCATCCAGGCGGCGTATCCCGATCGCCCCGTGCGCTGGCGTCAGATGTTCGGCGCGTACGTCGCCGGGACTGGAGTGAACGCGCTCATTCCCGCTCGCGGGGGCGACGTCGTGCGCCTCTTCCTCGCGAAGCGGCGTATCGAGGGCTCGAACTACACGACGCTCGTCTCGACCTCGTTGCTGCAGACGCTTTTCGACCTGGTCGTAGCGAGCTGCTTCATCGCGTGGGCGGTCACGCAGCACGTGCTGCCGGGCCTCGACGTGCTCCGTAGCCCGAGCCTCCCTGCACTCGACTACGGCTGGGCTTTCCGCCATCCGTTGGCCGGACTCATTTTGGTCGGACTCCTACTTATCTTCGGAACGGCGCTCGTGGCCTGGATCGCCGAGCGCGTCGAGGAATTTCGGGCAAAAGTCGCACAGGGCTTCGCAGCATTTCGGGACCGCTCGTACTACCTGCGGCGCGTCGTCCTCTGGCAGCTCGTCGACTGGTCGCTCCGCCTTGCGACCGTCTTCTTCTTCTTACGAGCCTTCGGAATACCGGCCACGCTCCGCAACGCGCTCTTGGTGCAGGTGAGCCAGAGCCTCGCCACGATCTTCCCGGTCAGTCCGGCCGGAATCGGCACGGAGCAGGCTCTGCTCGTCTATATCTTTCGCAACGTCACGTCCAAGAGCTTGGCGCTCAGCTTCAGCGTCGGCATGCGCGTGACGCTCATCATCGTGAACGCGGTGGTCGGTTTCACCGCGATCTTGCTCATGACCGGAACCTTGCGGATCCGTCGGCAGGCCGACGCCGATCGCGCCGGCGCGGAGCCGGCGTAAGCGAAGCGCTCAGACGGCCGCTACTGAAAGCGACCGTCTGAGAAACCGTCCGAGTTCCAGCCTCCGTTGCTGTTGCTCACAGCCGGCGAATGGGGATTCTTGGGCTGTGCCCACGCGTTGCCGACGCCGAACGTCACGGCGACCACGACAAGAGCTCCCAAGGAGAACATCTTCCGCAGCATCCTGATCACCTCCTCTCGTTGCATTAGAACCGCACATCCTGCAAGGCTTCTGCCGCACGCCGGTAGAGCGCAGCAGCGGCACTGTCGTCGCCGCGCCGTGACGCAAGATCGCCCTGCGCAGTCCAGGCGACGGCACGATGGCTGGCGGAGGAAAGCTGTGACAGGCTGAGCTCGGCCTCGGCGAAGGCCTGCTCGGCTTCATCGAGCCGCTGTTGTTCCAGGAGGGCACGACCGAGGACGATCTGAGCGTTGCCGATCTCGTCCAGAAAGTCCGGGCGCCCCGCCAGCAGCTCGAGCGCATGTCGGGACTGCTCTTCGGCCAAGCTCCAATCGGCGGCGCCGAGGTGGACCTGCGCGAGCGAGGAGACCGCCTGGGCCGCGTCGGCATCGCTGCCGATTTCGAGCGCAACCGAGAAGGCACGCTTGAGATACGAGATTGCGTCGTCAGACTTGCCGAGGAGGTAGTTCAGGCCGCCGAGGTTGTTGAGCATGCGGCCGAGGTTCTGCCGGTCGCCGTGCTCCTCGTACAGCTCCTTTGCTCGCTCGGCGAGTGTCCGCGCACGAAGCCAGTGACCGTCGCGTTCGGCGACGAGTGACGCTTGGAACGTGATGTGCGCGACGGTGAGCGTGTCGTCGAGGCGCTCGGCGAGTTCGAGAGCGCGCTCGATGTCCTCCCGCGCCGCCTCGAAATCGCGCTGACGGCGTGAGCAACGGGAACGCCACTCGAGAATGTGAGAGCGCAGCCGGTCGCAGGGATCACCCGAGCGGTCGGCAAGCTCGAGCGCTTCGCTCAGCAGCGTCTGCGCGGTGTTGATCGACGTGAGCTTGTAGCGGCAGACACCCATCCGATACAGCACCTCGGCGCGCTCGACATCCGAGAAGCCCGCCTGCTCGGCCAGTTCACGCGCGCGGACAAGGAGCTCGAGGGCCGGGCGAAGCTCTGCGCCTGCCATTCGCGCCCAGGCTTCGGCGAGCAACGCGCGGAACTCGAGCTCACGAGCCTCCGGCGAGAACTCCAGGCCGGCCAGGGCTTCCAGCGCTTCGTCGTATTGCTGTCCCTCGACGGCAGCCTCGGCGCGCGTGATCGCGGCCTCGACCTCTGCGTATTCGTCCCAGGACTGACCGGTCTCCAGGTAGGAGACGTCGACTCCGAGCCGCTCGCCGATCCAGGAAAGTGTCTCTTTCGTCGGGCGCGTCTTGCCGCGCTCGATCTGGCTCATGTACTCCTTCGAGAAGCGCTCGCCCGCCAGCTCGGACTGCGTCAGCCCCGCGGCAACGCGAAGCTGGCGTAGGCGGGTGCCTAGGCCCGAAGTCGCGCGCTGCGGCGCGCGCTGGGGTGTGAGGATGCGGCCTTCCATGTTGCGGCCCTTCACGTATCGGCCGCCAGCTACTCCATGAGGATCACTTGCGCGAGTGCCCCCCATCGAGGGACTGGGGGATTTACGCGCGGCCGGCTTTGTGCAGCTGGGCGTAGATCGAACGCGCCGTTTTCGCGGGCACGCCCGGGACGCCTTCGAGCTCCTCCTGGGACGCCGCGAGGAAGCGCTCGGCGGAGCCGAAGTGCTGGAGCAGTGCCCGCCTGCGCGCCGGGCCGACTCCTTCCAGCTCGTCGAAGATCGAGGCGAACGACCGGGAGTCCCGCCGCTGCCGGTGAAAGCCGACCGCGAAGCGGTGAGCCTCGTCGCGGATCCGCTGCAACAGCTGGAGCCCCGGGGAGTGCCCTGCGAGCACGATCGGATCCGGACTGCCGGGAACGAAGACCTCCTCGACCCGCTTCGCCAGCGCGACGACCGCGACGCGTGGGAGATCGAACGCTTGCATCGCCGCCAGCGCGGCCGAGAGCTGCCCCTTCCCGCCGTCGATGACGACGAGATTCGGCGTGGCCGCGAAAGACTCGTCGTACTCCTCGGAGGTGACATCGGCGAGCCGCGAGAACCTCCTCGAAACGACCTCTGCGATCGCCGCGAAGTCGTCCATCCCGACCTGGCCCTTGATCCCGAACTTCCGGTAGTGCGCCTTCTTGGCCACCCCGTCCTGGAAGACGACCATCGAGCCGACGTTGTCCTGCCCCATCACGGTCGAGATGTCGAAGCATTCGATCCGGATCGGCAACGCCTCGAGGTTGAGGACCTCCCGCAGTTCCTCGAGCGCCTCCACCCGCCGCAGCCGCTTCAGCTCCGTCTGGTGAGCCTCCGACGCGAGCGCATGACGAGCGTTCTCGGTTGCGAGCTCCTGCAGGCGCCGCTTCTCGCCGCGTTCGGCTGCGCGGACCTCGACCCGAGCCCCACGTCGCTCGGAAAGGAACTCGGCGAGCGCCGCCGTGTCCCCGGATTCCCGCGGGACGACGATCTGCGGTGGGACGCTCGGCGCGGAGCCGTAGTACTCCAGGAAGAAGGACTCGAGCACGGTTCCGAGGTCCTGTCCTCCGACGTTCTCGAGGTGGAACGAGTAGCGGTCGATCAGCTTCCCGTCCCGCAGTGGGAAGACCTGGACCACGGCCCGGTCGGAATCCATCGCGAGGCCGATCACGTCGATCGTTCCGACGGAGCGGAGGTCGGCCGCCTGCCGCTCGGCGAGGTGCTGCACGCTCCGGAGACGGTTGCGGTAGCGCGCTGCTTCCTCGAAACGCTCGTGCGCGGCGGCATCCTGCATCTTCCCCTCCAGCACGCGCTGGATCGGCTCGGTCTCTCCCGACAGGAACTCGATCACCTGGTCGATGATCGCGCGGTAATCCTCCCTGGATACGTAGCCGACGCAGGGCGCCAAGCACCGGTCGATGTGGTAGTCGAGACAGGGAATGCCCGAGTGACGTCCCGGCTTCGGGCCCTCGCAGGGCCGGTACGGAAAGACGCGGTTCAGCACGTCCAGGGTCTCCCGGACCTTCTTCGCGTTCGCGTAGGGACCGAAATAGACGACGCCGCGCCGATGGCGCTCGCGCGTGAACATGACGCGTGGGTACTCGTCCGCGACAGTGACAGCGATGTAGGGGAACGACTTGTCGTCCCGGAGCCGAACGTTGAAGGGCGGCCGGTGCCGCTTGACGAGGTTCTGCTCGAGGTGCAGAGCCTCGACCTCGTTCTGCGTGACGATCACCTCGATGTCCTCGACGCGCTCGGGCAGCTGCTGGATCGCCGTGCGTGTGTCGTGGCTCTGCTGAAAGTAGGAGCGGACACGAGGCCGCAAGGACTTGGCCTTGCCCACATAGAGAACCTCGCCGCCCTTGTCCCGAAAGAGGTAGACGCCCGGCTTCGCCGGAAGCCCCTTCAGCTGGTTTTCGAGCCGTGACGCCACGTCGTCCAGCCTAGCCCCGGCACAAATGGGCAAGCCGCGGCCGGACCGCCAATGAAAAGCGGCCCGGGTGGAGAGACCGGGCCGCCTGAGAAAGGATTGGTGAAGGAAGGTGGCGAGCTTCCCGGAGGCCCCCTGCGGCGAGAGCCTTGGCAACACAATCCTGACTGTTGTCAATATCGGTCGGAGTCGCGATGTCCCCTCCCCCGGACGAGGGATCTTGAGCCCCGGAAACGGCCTGGGTTGACGCCTTCCGGCGCCGTTCCTACACTGGCCGAACCCGGCGGCGTTTCACCGCAACCGGTTTTTTCCTTTGCCGAAGCCCCGATCCCTTATCGCACTCCTCTGCGCTTTCGCGGCCCTGGCCGCGCCGGCCCACGCTTTTGGCAGCGACCGGATGTACATGGGCGCGGCCGAAGACGAGGGCCGCAACGCCGATCCCGCGGTGGCGATGGCGAAGATGCAGCTCGCCAAGGCGGCCGGTTTCGACACGATCAGGATCACGGCGATCTGGGAGCCCGGTCAGAGCGCGGTTCCCGCCACTCAGCTTCAGGCGCTCCAGTCGATCGCAGCCGCAGGCACCTTCCTGGGCATTCGCGTTGCCGCGACGGTCATGAATTTCGGGAGCCGGACGACGCCTCTGACCGCTGCCTCGCGCACCCAGTTCGCCCGTTTCGCGGCCGACATGGTCAGGCGCGTCCCGAGCATCCGCGAATATATCGTGGGGAACGAGCCGAACCTGAACCGCTATTGGCTCCCCCAGTTCGGGCCGAACGGCGAGGATGCCGCCGCGACCGCTTACGTGCAGCTGCTCGCGCGCACCTACGACGCGATGAAGGCGGCGGACAAGGGTGTCTTCATCATCGGCGGCTCGGTCTCGCCACGCGGAATCGACCGGCCCGGCACCGGCCGCGACACACACTCGCCGACAACCTTCATCACGGACATGGGAACCGCGTATCGCGCGCTCAAGCGGACCCGGCCGATCATGGACGGCTTCTCGTTCCACCCGTACGGCGAGAACTCGAGCACGCCGCCGACCTTCGAGCACACGACCGGCACGTCACTCGGCCTGGGCGATTACGACAAGCTCGTCGGTCTGCTCGGGACCGCGTTCGACGGCACGGCGCAGATCGGCTCGAAGCTCCCGATCGTCTACGACGAGTACGGCGTCGACTCCCAGATCCCGGACGGCAAGCGACGCTTCTACAGCGGGAAGGAGCCTGCCACGACAAAGCCGACGACCGAAGGCGTGCAGGCAGCCTATTACCGGGAGGCCCTCGCGATGGCCGCCTGCCAGCCGACGGTGCGCGGCTTCCTGATCTTCCACGTCACGGACGAGACCGACTACAACCGCTGGCAGTCCGGCGTCTATTACGCCGACGGGACACCGAAGTCGTCGCGGGCGTTCGTGAAGCAGACGATGGCCGAGATCCGGTCGGGGGCTGTGGATTGCGGCCAGCCGCCGCCTGCGGGCTCCAAGGCAGGCTGGGTCGTCGCCACGGCTGCCGAATTCGCGGCGGCGGAGAAGGGCTCCTCCCTCGTCGGCGGCTGGGTCCGCGCCGGCTCCTCGGGCTAACATTTCTTCCGTGGAGGGGCAGTACGTCGCCTACAGCTTCTTCCGGATCGATCCGGCCTGGCGGCGTCTGCCGATCGAGGAACGCGCCGCGGGAAAGGATGCCTTCGCGGAGGTCGTGGAGGACTGGGCCGGACGGATGGACTCGCTGCGCACCTATACGCTCACCGGGGTCAGGCCCGACTCCGATTTCTTCCTCTGGAAGATCACGCAACGTTACGAGGATCTGGGAGAGCTCGGCGCTGCACTGAATGGCACGCCGCTCACTGCCTGGCTCGAGACGCCCTACTCCTATCTCGCGACCACCAAGGCATCCGAGTACACCAAGGCAAGGCGCGCGCGAAAGGTCGTTCCCAAAGGCTCGCCCTATCTCGTCGTGTACCCATTTGTGAAGGTGCGGCCGTGGTACGCGCTGTCGCTCGAGGAGCGCCAGGCTGCGATGGAGGAGCACATGCGTATCGGCGCCGAGTTCGAGACGATCCACAACCACACCACGTACTCGTTCGGGATCGACGATCAGGAGTTCATGACGGCGTTCGAATGCGACGAGCCGTCTGACTTCATGCACCTCATGCTCACGCTGCGCGAGAGCGAAGCGTCGCGTTACACCGAGCGTGACACGCCGATCTTCGTCGGCCAGCACGTCGACATTCGCACTGCGCTCGACGCGCTCGACGGAAAGGCTGCGCGCGTTCGGGCTTAGCGGGCCTCGGCGAGGTCGCGCCAGCGCTTCAGATGCCGGAGGCCGACCGCAGCCGGCAACAGCGGCAACCAGAGGTTGAAGATCCTGTAGGCAAAGACCGCGAGGATAGCCTTGGCGAGCGGAATGCCCGCCCACGCCAGCGCGAACGACACGAGCGCCTCCACCGAGCCGGCGCCGGCGAGTGGCAGGGTACGCCGGGAAAGGGCGTAGCCCGTGGCGTAGCCGATCACGAGCGCCGCAAGATCCGGCGAGTCGTGGAACGCGCGCAGGCACGCCCACAAGCAGCCGACATCGCCGACCCAGTAGAGCGTCGTGCCGAAGAAGGCGCCGCCGTACTCCGCTCCCTGGACAGCGAGGCTCTTGAGCATCTGGACCGCGTCCAACGCGTGCCGCAGCACGGAGCGCCACCGACCCTTCTCTCCGACCTGGTGACGACGCGCCAGGGCCGCGAAGGCGGCGGCGAACCCGAGCGGCACGGCGATGACCCACGGAAGCGTGAACCCGAGGCTCGGGTGGGTCGACCCACGCGCGAGCAGAATGACCGCGGCCAAAGCTGCAGCCGGCGCCAGAACCGCGTACTCCAGCGCTCCGAGCCCGAGGACGCGAGCCCGCGCCTCGCGCGGATTCATACCGGCTGCCTCGAGCGCCTGCCTGTCGACGACGAAACCACCGCGAATCACGAACACGCCGAACCCGGCGGCGACGATCGCCCCAGCGCGTCCGAGCCCGAGGCGGGGACCGCCCTCCACGCGCACGACTTCGCGGTAGGCGACGACGTAGCCGAGGTAAGCGGCTAGCTCCATCCCGAACGCGACCGGCAGCCAGAGCGGGTCGATATGGCGGAGCTCGCGCAGGACGCTCTCGAATCCGGCGGCCCAGGAGATGCCGACGGCGGCGCCAAGCGCAAGCACGGCGCCGATCCCAACGAGCAGAGCATGCTGGGCCGGGTGCCGATCCAGATGAGGCAGTGGCCGAAGGAGGCGCCTGAGGGTCACCGGACTCGAATCGGTCGGGCGAGCGGTCCTCTCAAGCGTTCCGCACTACGAATAGGAGTGCCGGGCTCGCCAGACGCGAAACATCGCGTACCCCGCCCCGGCGAGAACGCCCAGGAAGCCGAGCTGCTCGTACCCCGGCAACCCATGCCAGAAATACAGACCGATCGCCGCGACGATCAGGAGCGCCGAGCCGTAGAAGACAACGCGCTCGCGCTTCGACCAGCTCTCGATCTCGCCGCGCCGCTCACGCCACATCAGGTAGACGAAGAAGGCGACGGCAAGGAAGAACGCGATCCGCAGCAGCATCGCGATTGCCAGCAGCGCGGTGTACTGGTTGAGCACGACGACGACGAGCGCGATCAGCCCGATGATGAGGAAGCCTCGGAGCGTCGGCCGATCTGAGAGGAACTTTGGCATCTCGTCCTAGGCGGTCATGTAGGCCCGTACAGCAAGCACGGCTGCCAACAGGGTAGCCCCCGCGAACCAGGCCAGCCGGCGCCGTGGATCGGGCGGAGCGTAGAGCCACGGCCAGGCCACGGCGAGCACCGCGAGGCTGCCATACATGTAATGCGCCCCCTTGTTCGCGCGCTGGTGATCGGCCAGGAGCGAAAAGCCGACTGCCGCCTGCGCCACGATCAGCGTCTGGGCCAGCGCAAGCACGTGCGACACCAGGAGACCTGCGCCACCCCGAGTGCGATACGCCACGAGCGCGAGCACAGTTGCGAGCAGACAAACGGTGATCACGAGGAATGCCAGCGCGTGGTGCACCGTTAGCATCGCGAGCGCACCCTACAGAGAGGATCTACCGTGATCGAAGAAGGCAAGCCCGCCCCCGACTTCGAGCTTGAGAGCGACGCCGGCGAGACGATCAAGCTCTCGGACCTGCGTGGCCGAGCAGTCGTTCTTTACTTCTACCCCAAGGACGACACACCCGGGTGCACGACCGAGGCGTGCGAATTCCGCGATGCGTACGACGTGTTCCGGGACCGCAACGCGGAAGTGCTCGGCGTCAGCCCTGACGACGTCACCTCCCACCAAAAGTTCAAGACGAAGCATGAGCTCCCCTTCACACTCCTTGCCGACCCGGATCACGAGGTCGCGGAGAAGTACGGTGTCTGGGGCGAGAAGAACTTTGCCGGCAAGAAGTACATGGGCATCAACCGCTCGACGTTCGTCATCGATCCCGAGGGCAAGGTCGCACGCGCGATGATGGGGATCAAGCCAGCGGGTCACGCCTCCGAGGTGCTCGACTCGCTCTCCTGAAGAGTTCAGCCGAGCGAGGCTCTCTCCGGGTATGTCGCCTGTCCTACCCCGGCACCGCGGTCCAGGTCGAGAGCGACGAGGGCGAGCTGCCGGCCGCGTACGGCCGGACCGCGCCGACGTAGGAAAGCGCGTACCGGGTCTCGAACAGGCTCGAGACTTTCACGAAGTCGCCCGTCTGTGGAGCATGGATGAAGGATCCGTTTCCGATGTAGATCCCCTCGTGTTGCGGAACGCCGGCAGAGTTGGCGTGGAAGAAAAGAAGGTCACCAGGCTGCAGTCCGGCGCGCGGGACACGTAATCCGGCGTAGTACTGGAAGCCGGTGTAGTGGCCGAGCTTGATCCCGAGCTGCCCGTAGACATACATCGTCAGCCCCGAGCAATCGAAGCCGGACGGCGACTCGCCTCCCCACAAGTAGGGGATGCCGAGGTAGCGATAAGCGAGCGCGACGGCCTGACCCCCGAGCGTGTTGGTCGGCGGCAGGATGTCGGGCGCGAGGAACGTCGGCACGCCGGACAGCGATGCCTGGGCGGCAGGGAGTTGTGGGAGCCCCAGCACGGCCGCGGCGCGACTGGTCGAGGAGTCCGGATGGGCCGCGCGCGCAAGCCCCACGAGCAGCTGCGTTCCGGGCGCCAGGCCGAGCGAGGGACCGGAGACGAACGCGCGCAACCCGACGAGGCCGGAGCCCGTCCTCCCGGGCGAGACCGCCTCCTGCAGCGCCACGACGTAGCTGCCGCCGTCGAGGGGAATGATGGCGTTCGGGCCGACCACATAGCCCGTTCCGTCGACGACGAGACCGTCGATCCTGGCGCCCTGGAGGCCGCGGGACGGAACGACCAGCCGGCGAACGATGATCCGCCCATTGAACATCGACACATCGCGCAGCTCGACACGGGCGGCCGTCGCGCGGGACGAGCCGATTCTGAGAATGGACCCGTCCGCCGGGTAAGAGTAGGAACCGAACCCTGCCTTTCCCAGCAACGTCCCGTCAGCCGAGCGCACCTCGGCCAGTCCCAGCGTCCCGGCCCGCGCAGGCGCGGCGAAGACGAGCAGGATGGCCGCTACCCCCAATCCCCGACGCAGCATCGAGGCTCGGATGTTACTGGGGAATGAGAAAAAGCTCCAACGGCGAGTCTTCGACATCGGGGTCACCCGGCGTCTATGCGCCGGGCCCCCGATGTCTCTCGGCAAGCTCAGTCGAGCGTGACGACGGTGCAGTCGGTGACGTACGTCGCCGGTCCCGTGACTGTCCAATTGATGCTGAGTGTCAGACCGCGAATCCCGGCGGCATCTGCCGGCGTGAACTTCACGTCGGCCGTGCCGTTGCCGTGAGCGTTGGTGTCGATCGTTGCCGTCGGCACGACGACGCTTCCCCCACTGCAATCGAGACTCGCGGCAAAGATATGGAGCTCAACCTGATACGTCCCTGCGACGGCACCGCTGAGCGCGTAGATCTCGTGCGCGTAGACGATCGGGCCGTTCGGATGGACATTGACGACCATCCCGCCGCCCGGCGCACCGTTCAAGCCATGAAGCTCGAGCCGCTCGGTGTGGTAGGCGCTGTCGGCCGAAGCGGCTGCGGCGAGTGTCGCAGCAAGGACGGCCACGATGATGAGACTGAAGAAATGGCGCATCTCCCCTCCTCGCGTAGTAACCGCCCGACAGGATGACGCATCATGCTTGCGGAATCCACCTGCATTAGAGCCGCCTGCAAAACCGTACAAACGCGAGACAGCAATCCATACCTTTGATGGGTTGACGCCGGCTCGTCGCGGACCAAGCTGAGGGAGACGTCTCCTGGGGGAGGAGAACTGCGGAACATGCTGATCGGAGACACCGTCACCTATGACGGGCGGACCCACGTTGTCGTCGGCTTCACGCCGACGAGCGTGAAGCCTGCCCAGGTCCAGTTGAGCGATCCCGAGGCCGGGATCACTTTCTGGGTTGATCTACAGCTGGACCGGGAGCTCGACGCTCCAGAGCGAGCGGCCCTTCGGCTCGTCCGTGGCGATCGACGCCCGGGGCCGCGCTAACTCAAATCCGGTAGTTCGCAGAGAACGCCCACGGAGAGCGCGTCGTCGCACTGCGGCGAGGCCAACGCGTCGAGCCGATGGGCGGGGGCGGCCCTTTCGGGCCGTCCCCGCCCTAAACATCGGCTCAATCTCGGGCTAACCAGTCAGGGCCCTGGCGACCGTGATGTGGCTTGGATCGAAGGCGACGATCCAGTCGAGAACTTTCTGCTGGTCGATCCGGAAGGCGTAGTCCGAGCCGACGCAGAACTTGTGCCCGAACGACGTCACCGCAACGATGACGTTCGTTGCGTCATAGAAGATGGGGCCACCGGAGTCACCAAAGCAGGTGGCGCCGCGGCCGTTTCCGCCGTTCGCGGTCATGTGCAGGTTGAACCCCGCAGTGAGCGCACTTCGCAGCGACACCAACTGCGTCGTCGCCACATACCGTGTCCTCTCGGCTATCTCTTTATGTCCGACCTCCTGCTGCAACCCGTAGCCGACGATCGTGAAGGTGACGGTCTGCGTCCCTCGCTTGGTCGCTAGTGCGTCCAAGGAACCGGCCGGAGCAAGCGCGCCGTATGTGGCCGAATCGACCGGTTCGCTCAGAACGACGACGCCAACATCGCCTGTGTTGGGAAACGCAGCGTCCTCGGGTGGAACGATCCCGGGAAACGCGAAGCCCGGATACGCATTCGGAGTCCCCTCCAATCCGCCGGTGCAGGGAAAACCGGTAAAACCGGTGCAAGGCGGGCGCGATTCCACCGGATCCAGCGGATAAGCGCCCGCAGGTATCGGCCCAGTTTCGAACCACACTTGTGCCGAAGCCATTCCGTAGGTGCAATGACCTGCGGTCAGCACGACGGTCGGAGAAATCAACGTGCCTGTACAGCGATGCTCGTAGACACCGCTTGCGTCGTAAAACGTGATCAGACCGACATACGTGTGCTGCGTGTCAATCGTCCCATTGACGATCGCGCTCGACGGCGCAGCAAAGACCGCCGCGAGAGCAACGACCATCAACGCAAAGAGCTTTCGCATGCGAACCCCCTCTTGGTCTCTTCCCTCGACCGGTCTTTTAGCACGGATGCCGTGGAGATTCGACTCTTGCTGCTGCGCGCTCAACCACCGACAGCAGCTCGGGGAACCGACCGGCCCTGGCCAGGAGGAGTTCTCGGTCCTAGCTGCCTGAGGGTGGCGGCTGGTCTTGTGTTGATGCTGCATGCGACCGGGCTGTTGGTTCCCTCCGGCATCGAATGGATTAGGAGCGGGGACACCTCCGCACCGAGGCGCCAATTAGGATTCTGTGCGTGGTGCCGACGGCAAAACTCCGCTATCGGTTAGTCGGACGCGTAGCGCCGACGTACGCCAAGCGGACCGCAGAACTCGCGTACTGGGCGAAACGGCAGGCTGACGAGGGGGTGCTGGAAAACCACTGGTACCGCGCCGGGTTCACGACCGCCTTCGGGATCGACGAATCGTTCTACATCGGAAAGCGGCTGCTCGACATCGGGTGTGGGCCGCGGGGAAGCCTGGAGTGGGCGACGATGGCGAGCGAGCGGGTTGGGATCGATCCGCTGGCCAGGCAGTACGAGCGGTTGAACGGCGGCCAGCACGCCATGACCTACAGGGCCGCACGATCGGAGGAGATTCCCTTCCCAGACGGGTATTTCGACGTCGTCAGCTCCTTCAATTCCCTGGACCACGTCGACGATCTAGACGCGACCATTGGCGAGATCGGGCGAGTAACCACCCCGGGCGGCACGTTCCTGCTCATCACGACCCTCAATCACTTGCCGACGCGCACGGAACCTCAGTCATTTTCCTGGGACGTCCTGGAGAGATTCAGAGGCTTCGAGGTCGTCGAGGAACGACGGCTGCAGAAAGGCTCAGGCATCTCGGACGCGATCCAGAACGTGCCCTACGACAAGAGTGATCCGACGCGCGATGGAACTCTCGTAGCGCGCCTTGAGCGCGTGGACACACGACCGCAGTCATCCTGATCCCGCCGGTGGGACCGGTAGAAATCTCCGGCCCTTTTGTGAGCATCGCCGAAGGGGCGTTGGGTCAGCGGCCGATCAACCCTACGACTCGGGCGCATGGCTTTGATGCGGATGAGAGGACTTGAACCTCCACGGGGTTGCCCCCACACGGACCTGAACCGTGCGCGTCTACCAATTCCGCCACATCCGCGCGAAGGCACAGTCTAACCAGGCCCCTGATTTGCTTACAGCTGCCGCGGAGGCGAGCTTGCCCGTACGATTTCCGACCTGAGACGGGGTCTCCTGATCTGCGGACTGCTAGCGCTCTCGACTGCTCCGGCTGCTCACGCTGGAAACGTCGAGGTGCTCGTGACGCTCAAGGCGCCGCCGCTAGCCGAGGTGTTCACGCGGCAGGGGACGCTCTCCTTCTCCTCTTTCGCGCGACCGAACCGCCTGCTGTTGAGTGCGCCCGCAAGCCGCAGCTACCTGCAGCGGCTCGATTCTGCCCAGCGTCTACTGGAGGCCAGGATCCGCACCAGAATCCCCGCTGCCCGTGTGCGCTGGCGTTTCGGGGTCGTCCTCGACGGCTTCGCCGTCGTAGTCCCGCGCTCGCAGGTCACTTCGCTCTCGAGGATGGCGGGCGTCCAGGTCTGGCCGAGCATCCGGTACCACACGCTCCTCGACAGGACGCCGCAGCTGATCGGCGCGCCGAGCCTTTGGGGGCCGACGCTGTCGACCGCAGGTCAGGGAATGAAGATCGCGATCGTCGATGACGGTATCGACCAGACGCACCCGTTCTTCGCTCCGGCCGGTTACACATATCCGCCCGGCTTTCCGAAGGGTCAGACTGCGTACACGACGCCGAAAGTGATCGTCGCCAGAGCGTTTGCGCCTGCGACGCCGGCCTACGCGAACGCAAAGCTCCCGTTCGATCCAGAGCTCTCCGACCACGGCATCCATGTCGCCGGCATAGCGGCGGGAAACAACAACACGCTCACTCGAAGCGGATTCCGGCTCTCCGGGATCGCGCCACGTGCGTACCTGGGTAACTACAAGGCACTCGGCATCCCGAGCGAGTTCGGTGCGAACGGCAACTCACCAGAGCTTGCCGCCGCCATCGAGATGGCGGTGCGAGACGGCATGGACGTCATCAATCTCTCGCTCGGCGAGACCGAGATCGACCCGACCCGAGACCTGGTCGTGAGGGCGCTGAACGCCGCCGCCGACGCGGGCGTCGTCTCGACAATCGCGACCGGGAACGATTTCGGGGAATTCGGCTTCGGGTCGATCACCTCACCCGGGAGCGCCGCCAAGGGGATCTCTGTCGCAGCATCGAGCGGCGGCCACGGCAGCCCGGACGTGGACCAGGTTGCGGACTTCTCGTCCGCCGGCCCGACGCCGTACTCACTGCTCTTCAAGCCCGACGTCACCGCGCCGGGCGAGAGCGTGCTCTCGGCCGCACCCGAGGGCGGCTTCGTCGAGATGAGCGGGACCAGCATGTCGGCACCGCACGTCGCCGGTGCGGCGGCCGTGCTGGGCCAGCGTCACCCGACCTGGACGCCTGCCCAGGTCAAGTCCGCGCTCGTGCTCACAGGTGTCCCCGTTCGTAACGGCGGCACCAGCGAGGTCAACCCTTTACGTGAGGGAGGCGGCCGGATCGATCTGGTTCAAGCCGATCAGCCGCTCGTCTTCGCGAGCCCGACCAACCTCTCGTTCGGATTGCTGAAGCCGCGCGCGATTGCGCGGCGCACGCTGAGCCTCGCGGACGCAGGAGCAGGTGCTGGAGTCTGGAGCGTTGCCACCAGCGCCCCCCGGGTGCCGCTCGCGGTTCCGCCTCAGGTCACCGTGCCCGGTCTCCTGCCCGTGCGCGTGGTCGTGCCTCGGAACGCGCGCGAAGGTGTGTCGACCGGATTCGTGATCCTCGCGCGCGGCGGCATCAGGCGAAGAATCCCCTTCTGGTTCCGGGTCGAGCGCCCGCGGCTTCGGCTCAATCGACGCGTCGCGCTGGTGCGGCCCGGTGACCACGAGGCGAACACCACGCGCGGCGCCGCCCGAGTGACGTCGTATCGCTATCCCGACGTCCTGCCCGGCCAAGCTCCCTTCCCAGTCCGGCTCAGTGGACGCGAAGTCGTGTATCGGGTCCACATACGCCGTCGGATCGCGAACTTCGGCGTGGCGGTGATCGCACGCGGCCGCGGCGTCGGAGTCGAGCCCCGCGTCGTTCGCGCCGGCGACGAGAACCGGCTCACCGGCTACACGGCTTTGCCTTTCGACCAGAATCCCTACCGCAGCACCTACGGGCGTCACAGGCTCGTCGCCGGCGCGGTCCTACCTGCTCCCGGTGTGTACGACATCGTCTTCGACACGCCACGGGGTGCGCGCTCGGGCGCGTTCCGTTTCCGGTTCTGGCAGGGCGACGTCCAGCCTCCTTCGGTGCGAGTGCTCGGCATTCGCAATCAGTTCCTCGAGCTGGCGGTCAGTGACCGCGGCTCAGGGGTCGATCCGCTGTCGCTTCAGGTTCAAGTCGACGGGAACATCGTGTCGGCCTCGTACGCGTCCGGCCACGCGCGCTTGCCCGTTGCCGATTTCGCACGCGGGCGCCACGCATTGACCTTCACCGTCTCCGACTATCAGGAGACCAAGAACATGGAGGACGTCGCCCGCATCCTCCCGAACACCCGGACGCTGCGGACGACTTTCGTGCGGCCGTAGGCGCTACCGCTTCCGGTCTGTCTCTTCGATCGTCGGCAGCTCGTTGAGGTCGCGCTCGACGCTCGCTGCAAACTCCTCGGTCTCCGTCCGGAGCAGCTTGAGCTGGCTCTTACGGTGCGCGCGCTCACGGCGAAGCCGAGCCTCGTTTCCGAATCGGCCGGAAAGCCGTGGCCATTCCGCGCCGATGACGGCCGCAACGGTGCCAAGCAGAAGGGCGATCATCAGCCAGCCCACGCGGCCATTCTACCCGCCGCCCGCCGGTGGTAGATTCGGGCCGATGCGCCTTGCCCTGCGCCTGCTGGTCCTGGCGATTCTGGCTGCGCTCGTCCTCCCCGGCCGCGCGGCGGCCGCCACCGAAACTCTCGTGCTGGAGACGTCACCCATCACGGTGACCGGCTTCGAGGTGGCGCGCGGGGCGCGTCTCGCGCCCTCGCCGCAGGTCGATGGATACGTCGTCGGGATGAGCGCCGAGGTCGTCGACGTCCTCGGGAATCCGGTCCCGATGCAGGACGTGATGCTCCATCACGTCGTCTTCGCGAAGGTGGGCGTGCCTGACTACACGTGCCCGGCGATCCAGGAATACTCGGGCAATACCTCGAGCCTCCGGGCCGAGCGGTTCTATGCCGAGGGCGAAGAGCATTTCGCCCTCTCGCTGCCCGAGGGCTACGGCTACCCCAACCGCGGATCGGACACGTGGGGACTCCTGTACATGCTGATGAATCATCACCCGCACACGATGGTGGTGCAGATCCGCTACACCGTCCGCTACGTCACGAGCGAGCCTCTCACGGCCGTCAAGCCCGTCTGGCTAGACGTCAAGAACTGTCGGGCCGATCCCGTGTTCAGCGTGGCCGGGACCGGCAAGCCCGGCGCGACCGTGTCGCGCACCGCCGATTTCCGGCTGCCGGAAAGCGGCCGTTTCGTCGCCGCGGGAGGCCACCTGCACGGCGGCGGTGTCTCGCTGGATGTCAGTGACACGAGCTGTGGGTCGCTGTTCACCTCGTATCCGACCTGGGGCCTCGTTTTCCCGCGGCCGGTCCTGCACGAGCCGGGACCGCTGCACATGACGGGCTTCGCCGATCCTTTGGGTAGACCCGTCCGTGCGGGTGACACCTTGCGGCTCACCGCGACCTACGACAACTCCCGCCCTCACGTCCGCGTGATGGGGATCATGATCCTCTACCTCGCGCCCGGCCCGGCTTCGTCCTGCGCTCCGTATACCTCGACGGTGCCCGCGCCTTCCACGGCCGAACGCGTCAACGTGGAGCTCCTCAAGAATCCCACCGGGCCGCTCCGCCGCAACGTCCGCAGCACTTGGGTGGGCGACTACGCTTTCGGAGCGCAGCGTGTCGTGTTGCGCCGAGGGTCGGCCTTCACCTGGCGCTTCCGCGGCGGAGTCGACCACGACGTTACGCTCGCAAGCGGCCCCGCGGGCTTCGCATCTCCGAGCATGCGCAGTGGCAGCTTTACGCACCGCTTCACCCGCCCCGGGACGTACCGCCTCTTCTGCTCTCTCCATCCGGCTCGCATGACCCAGCTCGTCATCGTCCGCTAAACCCGGACGGCCTCCGCGCCGATAACGAGACGAATGAGCGGCCAGCTTCTGCTTCCTTACATGGCTCTTTGGGCCAGCCTGATGCGAGCGCTCCTCGTGCAGGCCAAGATCGTCCCCGCACTCTGCGGACGCTGCGGGCTCAAGCTCGAGCGTTCCGAGCTCGGTGAGGCAATCTGTCGTTGCGGCCGACATTAGGCGGCCGCATCCACTCCGAGATCGCTAGCTCCGGGTTTCCCCCGACCGGAAGATCCGCATCGGCAGTCCCGCGAGCGGCTCGCCTCCAGCTGCCGTGACGAGCCACGTGTCCTGCATGTAGAGACAGTCCACCCCGTTGTCAGCAATGACATGCGGGTGCATCGAGAAGACCATGTTCTCTCGGAGCTCGGTCTCGACTCCCTCGCCGATCTTCGGATGCTCGATCATCGTCATGCCGATCGAGTGCCCCGTCACGTGACCCAGGTGATAGCCACGGTCGGTGAAGCCCTGCGAGACCGAGCGGTGCACGTCGTGAGCCGTTGCGCCCGGACGGAGAGCCGACTTTGCCGCCTCGAAGTACTCCTCGTAGGCCTCCAGCATCCGACTCACCTCGGCGTTGGGCTCGCCGATCGCGCGCGACACTTCGACCCAGTGGCCACCCGGACCGGCGATCTCGAGCGACGGGACGCAGAAGTCACCGAGGATCGTGTCTGTGCGAGCCAGCGCGAACTCCGCCCCGACGAGCACCATGTTCATGGTCAGCCGACCACAGCCTTCTTCCACGAAGAGCCGCTCCGCGGGAGCAAGAACCTCCGCCGCAGACCTCCCCGGACGGTATCCCTCCAGGAAAGCCCAGAATCCCTCCGTATTGATGCGAACAGAGTCGCGCACGGACTCGATCTCCTTCGCGCTCTTGACCGCGCGGGCCAGATCGAACTCGACCTCGAACGGCACGAACTCGACGCGCAGGTGCGTGGCTTCGAAGTCCCGGACGGCCATCACGTAGTCGAGCCCATACACACCCACGCGCTGCGCGGCCAGGCGGTCGCCGATGTACTTGCCGGGCCGCTCCGCGAAGACCTGGTCCTCGATCCACGACTTCCCGTGCTCTCCGACGTACCGGGCCTCGGCCGGAAAGATGATCGTCGGGTCGCCTTCGCGCGGCAACAGGACGTACGCATAGCGGTGGACGATCACGAAGCCGGACATGTACGTGACCGCGCCCTCGAAGCCGGTGTACTCGGAGCCGCAGACGAGCACGGCGTCCAGCTGCTGCTCCGCCATCACTGCGCGGACGAGCCCGTAGCGGCGATCGATCTCCTCGCGGCTCACCATGATTCCTCCAACCCTTTCACGAGTGACCAGAGGGCACGGTTCAACGGCGTCGCGACGCCCTGCTCTTCGCCGAAACGGACGATGCCGCCATTCAGGTAGTCGATCTCCGTCGGGCGGTGCGCCTCGACATCCTGGAGCATCGACGCCTTGTGGTCGTAGGCGACCTCTGGCTTAGCGGCGTGGTCGATCAGGTCCTCCGGATCGGCATCGAGCTCGATTCCCTGTGCGGCCGCGACGGCCTTGCCCTCGTCCACCAGGCCGGTGACGAGCCGCCGAAGCTCAGGGTCCCCGCACACACGCCCGTGCGTCAACCGTGTGAGCGCGCCGACCGGATTCGTTGCGGCGTTGAAGATCACCTTGCGCCACTGCGGTCCACGCGCATCTCGTACCGCCGTCGTCGGCATCCCCGCCCGGGTACAGGCCTCGGCGAGTCGCTCGATCTCCTCGAAAGGAGCTGGTCGCGGCTCGAACGGTCCGAGTGTCGTGTCGCCTTTGACGTCCCACTGGACGCGCCCCGGCCCGAGCAGCTTTCCCGCTGGGAAGGTCGTGCCGCGAATGACGCGCTCCGCGTATTTTGCGATCGCTTCCTCGTTACCCAGGCCGTTCTGGACGGTGGCCACACATCCGCCCGCGAACGCGGCTGCCGTTGCCTCGACTGCAGCCGCGGTGTGCATCGCCTTCGTGGCCACGATGCCGAAGTCGCACGCCGGGAGCGCGGCCGGGTCCGAGGTGGCCGTCAGTCGGCCCAGCACATCGCCTGCCCCGCTGAGCCGCAGCCCAGCTCGATTGATCGCGTCGACGTGCTCCCCCGAGAGGTCGTAAGCCCAGACTTCGACGTCGTCCAGCCCGGCAAGATTCGCAGCGAAGAGCGAGCCGACGGCCCCGCAGCCGACGACACAGACTCTCACGAGTAGGACCCCTCTCTGCCTGCGACGAGCCGGTAGAGAGCGTTCTGCAGCGGAGCGCCGATCCCATGACGGTCCGCCTCTCGGACGAGTGCGCCGTTGATCAGCTCGACCTCGGTCGGTCGCCGAGCCTCGACGTCCTCGAGCATCGACGGATAGTGCGCGCTCCCGCGCTTGGTGGCGAGGACGTTCATCTCCCAGGGGTCGTCGTATAACGCGACACCCTCTGCTGCGGCTATACGCTTGCCCTCGTCGACGAGAGCGTGGACGAGGTGGCCGAGATCGGACTCGACGCTCTCTGCGGCGAAGTGCGCATCGTGCGGCAATCCGGTCAAGGCGGCGACACCGTTGACGGTCGCGTTGAAGATCAGCTTCGACCATTGCGCTGGGCGCAAGTCGGGCAAAGCCTTCGCCTCGAGCCCCGATTCGACCAACAGCCCGGCGAGATCCTGCACGCGCTCGAACGGCGTCGACCCGTACGGCCCGAGCCACGTCGGCGTGTCGAGGATGTACTCCACATGCGTATCGGAATGCTTGGTGCCACTCATGAACGTCACCGCCGAGATCAGGGGCCATTTGCCGTGACGACGGACGATCTCCTCTGCACCGAGGCCATTCTGGACCGTCATGATCGTCGCAGCAGGGAAGTGGCCGGTCAGTGACGCGGCCGCGTCCTCTACACCGTTTGCCTTCGTCGCAATGATCCCGACGTCGAACTCAGGCAGTTCGCGCGGGTCGGCCGCCGCTGTCACCCGCGCGGTGAAGTCATGCCGGCCGCTGACCCGGACCCCGCGGTCGTTCAGCTCCTGCGCGTGTTCTTTGCGACGCGTGAGCACGAGCACATCCGCAACCTTCGCGAGATGCGCGGCGAAGAGGCTGCCGATCGCGCCCATACCTATGACGCACACCCTCACGCGAATTTTGTGCGGAGATACTTTAGATACGGCTCGGGATCGATACCGGATCCAGTCACACGACGCAGCAGCTCAGGCGGTGGGTATCTGCTGCCGTGGCGATAGATCTGCTCGCTCAACCACTCACGCAGCGGCCCGAATTCACCGCGGGAAAACTGCTCGTCGAGCTCTCCGAGCGCCGCGCGGGCGACCTCCCAGATCTGCACCGAGATGATGTTGCCGAGCTGGTAGGTCGGGAAATACCCGAACAGTCCGGCCGACCAATGCATGTCCTGGAGGACGCCGTGCGCGTCGTCCGAAACCTCAACGCCGAGGCATTCCTTCATGCGGGCGTTCCAGACCTCCGGCAGGTCAGCGGCCGCAACCGTGCCGGCGAGCAGCTCTCGTTCGAGCTCGAACCGCATGATGATGTGGAGCCCGTAGGTCACCTCGTCCGCATCGCCGCGGATCAGCCCTGGCCGCACCGCGCTGACCGAGCGAACGAAGGAGGGCTCGTCGACACCTCCGAGTGCGTCGGGGAAGAGGGCCCGCAGCTGCGGATAGAACCAGTGCCAAAAGCCCGGGCTCCGCCCGACGAGGTTCTCCCAGGTCCGGCTCTGCGATTCGTGGATCGCGCTCGACGTCCCGCGGCCGAGCGGCGTTCGTGCGAAAGAAGGGTCGATGTCGAATTCGTAGACGCCGTGCCCGAACTCGTGCATTGTCGAAAAAAGCGACGTGAGATCCCCCTCGTCCGTGTGAGTTGTCAGACGGATGTCGCCGGCGCCCGGCTTGGCCGCGAAGGGGTGCGGCGTCTCGTCGAGCCGCCAGGACTCTCGGTCGTAGCCGAATGACTCCAGCACGAGCTGGCCCGCCTCCCGCTGCCGCCCGACGGGAAACGGGCCCGCGACGTCCTCGACCGAGTCGCCGCGATGCCGGTCGACGAGCTGCACTAGCTCACCTTTCAGCCGTCCGAAGATCTCCTCGACCTGAGCTGTCGTGAGACCCTCCTCGTACTCGTCGAGGAGAACGTCGTAAGGATCGTCCGTCTCGGGAAAACACGCGATATAGCGGCGCTTGAGCTCGAGTTGACGCTCGAGATGGGGCCTGAAGGACTCGAAGTCCGACGCGGCTTTCGCGTCGTCCCACGCGGCTACGGCAACGCCGCTTGCCTGGACCATCTCGCCCACGAGCTCCAACGGGATCCGACTTGCTCGCTCCCACTCGCGCCGCGTGATCCGGATCAGCGCTCCCTCGACCGATTCCGGATCGTGGTCGGCGGGAACAAGGTCGGCCAAAAGCTCCCCCACATCGTCCGAGACGAAGCGTGCATGGGCGAGCTGGGTGACCGTCGACGCCACGTCGGCACGAGCCGCAGCGCCTGCGCGAGGCATCGACACGCGTGAGTCCCATTCAAGGATCTGTTGCGCGTGCGCGAGATCCGCAACCTCCGCCAGGACGGTCTTCAGCCGTTCGAGCTGCGGCGATTGGGTCTCGAGCGTCAAACGGCCTGAGGGGCGAGCTTCTCGCGGAGGTACCGCACGTACGGTTTCGCATCGATCGGCCCGCCGGTCACCCGCTGCATGGTCTCCTGCGGCGTGAACTTTCGTCCCAGCCGGTAGAGGTGCTCCCGGAGCCATTCCCGCAGCTCGCCGAACTCACCCTGCTCGAAGCGCTCGTCGGGGTCGCCGAGGTCTTCCTTCGCCCGCTCCCAGATCTGCACCGAGATCACGTTCCCGAGCGCGTAGGTCGGGAAGTAACCGAATCCACCCGCCGCCCAGTGCATGTCCTGGAGCACGCCACGCGCGTCGTCGGGAACCTCAACCCCGAGGTACTCGTGCATCTTCGCGTTCCAGGCCGCGGGCAGATCCGCGACGGCGACGCGGCCCTCGATCAGGTCCTGCTCGAGCTCGAAGCGGAGGATGATGTGCAGGTTGTAGGTCACCTCATCCGCGTCGATGCGGATGAGAGACGGCTGCACCTTGTTCACCGCCCGGTAGAACGCTTCCTCATCCACGGAGCCCAACTGCGACTGGAACGTCTCCTGCAGCCGCGGATAGAAGTAGCGCCAGAACGAGCGGCTACGCCCAACGAGGTTCTCCCAGGTCCTGCTTTGAGACTCGTGCAGGCCGAGCGAGACTCCCGAGTGGAGTGGTGTTCTCGCGAGTGACTCGTCGACTCCCAACTCGTATATCCCGTGGCCGAACTCGTGCATCGTGGCGAAGAGTGAGGTGAGATCGTCGGCGCGGAAGTTCGTGGTGAGGCGGATGTCGCGGTGGCCCGGAGTGGTCATGAACGGGTGCAGCGTCGGGTCGAGCCGCCACTCGTCGTCCGTGTAGCCGAAACGTCGCAGGACGTCGAAGCTGAAGACCCGCTGTGCGTCCTGGTCGAACTCCCCATGCAAGAAGGAGTCGTCGATCTCTCCGGCTTCGCCGATCTCCTGAATCAGGGGCACCAGCTCCTCCTTGAGCTCGTCGAAGATCTCACGCACCTCCGCCGTCTTCATGTTCGGCTCGAAGTTGTCGAGCAGGACGTCATACGTCTCGTCGGGCGGATCGAAGCACTCGACGTAGCGGTGGCGCAGCTCCAGATTTTTCTCGATGTGCGGTCGCAGCGCTTCGAAGTTCGACTCTTCCCTTGCAGGCCCCCAGGCCGCGAGAGCGAGCGTTGAGGCCCGACTGATTTCCCCTACGAGCTCCGGCGGGACGCGCGTGGCCTTCTCGTAGTCGCGCCGCGTGACGCGGATCAGGCTCGCCTCGAAGGAGTCGTAGTCCGAGCTCTCCTCCACCCCCCGAAGGTTTTCGAGCAGTCTTCCGATCTCGTCCGTGACGAATCGCTCCTGCGCGAGACGGCTGACGGTCGCCGTCGCCTCGGCGCGGGCCGCGGCGCCACCGGGGGGCATCATCACGCGCTGGTCCCAGAACAGCAGGGTGGCCGCCTTGGTCAGGTCCTGCGTCTCGGCGAGTCGCTCCTTCAGTTGCTCGAACTTCGGATTGGTCATTTGGCGAACTTTGTCAGAACGCGCAGAGGCCGGCGCTGACGAAACGCGAGCTCCCGACCGCCGGTGAGCCCCGCAGGACGGAGGATCAGGACGAGGGCCATCAGTGCCCCGACGACCACGATCCGGGTGCCGGCCGGCAGGTCGAGCGACTGCCCGAAGACGTGGATGCCGCTCTCCGCCTCCGCCAGGAACGAGTCGACGGCGCTGACGGCGAGCGCTCCCACGACTGCACCCCAGAGGCTGGTCGCGCCGCCGATCACCAGCATCGCCAGCGTGATGAACGTGAGATCGAGATAGACGGACTCGGTGTTCACGGGGAGCAGGTGCACGTAGAGCCCGCCGGCGAACCCGGCCAGCGTGCCCGAGAGTACGAACGCGATCAGCCGCTGGCGATAGACGGACACGCCGACCGCGCGCGCCGCGGTCGCGTCTTCGCGGGTCGCGCCCAGCAGCCTCCCGAACCGGCTCCGTCTGTAAGCGAAGGCGACGACCACGGCGAGCATGGCCCCGAGGGAGGCTTGCAAGAGGCCTGTCGTCTCCGGGACGGCGGAGAACGTGTTCAGTCCAGGCCCGATCTTCTCCCAGTAGCGCAGAACGTTGTGCGTGATCTCGAGAACACCGAACGTCGCGATGCCGGCTCCCAGGCCGGAGAGGCGCATCAGCGGCAGGCCGACGACGAGCGCGTAGGCGGCGCCGACCGCGGCCGCGAGCGCGAGTGACCAGACGTTGCCGAGCGTGTGATCGCGAAGCAGGCTCGCGAGGTGCGGCATGATCGCGGGCTTTTCTTCCACCGGCATCGAGAGCACACCGGCGGCCCACGCGCCGACGGCCACGAAGCTGATGTGCCCGAAAGAGAGCACGCCTGAGTTGCCGATGAAGACGTAGAGCGCAACGACGATCGCCACGTTGACGAGCGCGTTGATCACGTAGGTCTCCGCCGACGTCGAGACGATCATTCCGACGAGCGCGGCGATGCCGATCAGCGCGATCGGGCCGAGCAGCTGCAGCACCGGGTCGACGCGCCTCACACTCGCTCGACCGCCTGCTGGCCTTCACGCGTGAAGAGCCCTCCGGGTCTGACCAGAAGGACGAGGATGACAGCCGCGAACAGGAACGAGGGCAGGTACTGACTCTGGTCAGTCGGCAGAGCACCGCCGAGCAGCCCTGAAGCGAACCCGATCGCGAACCCTCCGAGCGTCGCAGGCACGAGGCGGTTCATGCCACCCAGCACGACGCCGGCCAGGACGAGGATCGTGTCGCGCAGGGCGAAGTCCGGCGTGACCAACGGAGTTTGCACGGTGAGCATCACTGCCACGACCGCTGCGAGCAAACCCGAGATCAATACGGCTGCGCCGATCACCCGCCCGGCCCGCACGCCGAGCAACTCGGCGGTGCGAAAGTCCATTGCCGCGGCACGCATGTGCAGTCCGACACGGGTGCGACCGAGCAGCACGACGAGCAGCAGCAGGCAGCCGGCTGCCAGCACGGTCGCGACGATCGCGATCTTGCGAATGTCCACGCCCGAGATCGTGACCGGCTGATTCAACGTCGCAAGCGAGGCCGAGATCTTTCCGAGCGGTCCGAACCACAACAGGGCGATGCTCTGCAAGAGGAAGGCGACAGCGAACGTCGCCACGAGCATCACGGCGGGCGACTGCCCGCGTAGCGGGCGAAAGACGATCTGATCCATGAGGGCGGAGAGCGCTAGCACGACCGCAAAACAGAGGACGATGCCGACCGAGACCGGCCAGCCGCGCTCGGAGGCGAATGCGAGGGCGTACGCGCCGGCCATGACCAGCTGGCCGTAGGCGAAGTTGACGAGCCGCAGGACGCCGAAGACGAGGCCGATACCGACGGCCATGAGTGCATAGATCGCGCCGAGACCGATTGCGTCAGCGAGCGTCTGCCAGTCGATGCCGAGGACGGCGACCGTCATGCGAGGTACGCGCTGACGAGCGCGTCGGTGTCACCCGCCGATTCGGGCCCGAGAGTGAGGCGCAACTTTCCTTTGGAGAGGACGTGCGAACGGTCTGCGAATGCAACCGTCCGTTGCGCGCGTTGCTCGACGAGCAGGATCGCGAGGCCGCGCTCACGGATCGAAGCGAGCGCGTCGAAGACCAGGTCGACCACGCGCGGCGCCAGACCGAGCGAGGGCTCGTCGAGCAGCAGCACCTCCGGATCCGCGACCAGCGCCCGAGCGATCGCGAGCTGCTGCTGCTGCCCGCCTGAGAGCGTCCCCGCCTTTCTGCGCCGCGCTTCCTCGACGACGGGAAAGAGGTCGTAGACGTCACTCATATCCTCCATCACTCCCTCGCGCCTACGCCGCCCGGCGAGCCCGAGTACGAGGTTCTCCTCGACCGTGAGCTCGGCGAAGATCCGCCTCCCTTCCGGCACAAGTGCTACTCCTCGCCGGGCGACGTCCTCGGGTCGACGGCCGATGACCGAGGCCCCGTTCAAGCGCACGTCTCCGCCGGTGGGACGGACCGCGCCCATGATCGCGTGCAGCGTCGAAGACTTCCCGGCCCCGTTCGGCCCGATGAGGCCGACGATCTCGCCGCGCCCGACCTCGAAGGACAGGCCGCGCACCGCGTCCACTGCCCCGTGACGGACCTCGAGGTTCTGGACGGCGAGCACGGGAGCCTTCACTGCTCCTCCTGGACGGCGCTCTCGCCGAGGTAAGCAGCCGCGACGTCGAGGTTGCGACGAATCTCCAGCGGCGTACCTTCGGCGAGCGTCCGTCCCTGGTCGAGCACGACGATGCGGTCGCAGATCTCCATGATCAGCGCCATGTTGTGGTCGATCAGGAGCACGCCCGCGTCGTGCCCGTCCCGGACCGACCGGACCGCGTCGGCAAGCTCCGGAATCTCGGCCTCCGGGAGCCCGGCCGCGGGCTCGTCGAGCAGGACGAACCGCGGATTCGTCGCGAGAGCCCGCGCGACACCGAGTCGCCGTTCGTCGCCCTGCGCGAGCGTGTCGGCACGTGCGTCCGCATGCGCTGTGAGGGCAAGCGTGTCGAGCAACTCCACCGCCCGTCTGCGTGCCTCGCGGGCGACTGCGCCCACGCCCAGGGCCGCAACCTCGACGTTCTCCCGCACGGAAAGGGATCGGAAAGCGTGGCTGTGCTGGAAGGTTCTGGCCAGCCCATGCCTTCCACGCCGGCTCGGGCTCCAATGCGTCACGTCACGGCCCTCGAGCTCGACGGTCCCCGCACTCGGGCGGTCGAAGCCGCTGAGCAGGTTCACCAGCGTGGACTTGCCTGCCCCGTTCGGGCCGATCAGCCCAACCACCTCTCGTCTCCGGAGCTCGAGTGTGACGTCGCGTAGCGCATGCACGCCCTCGAAGGACCGCGACACGGAGGAGGCCCGGAGTGTGTCCCCGGGCCTCCTCGTCGTTTCGTCGCCGCTCGCTTCCGGCAAGCGGGACACTAAATCTTCGCTACGACCTTGGCCACGATCGTGCCGACCACTTTCGGCACGTTGTCCTGGATCCGGATCACGCGGTACCGGCGCCCGAACACCGTGTGGTACTTCGCCGAGAAGCTCACGTTGCCCGAGATCGTGGGCACCTTCTTGAACTTCTCCATCACCTTGGCAAGCGCACTGCCTTTCGTCGAGCCGTTCGCGCGCTTGATCGCTGTGACGAGACCGTCGATGGCCGACGGCCCCGTGATGAATCCGCCGGTGCCTGCCTTGACCTGCTTCGCAAGCGTGTTGATGGCCGGACTCGGGTCGTCTCCGAAGGAGGAAGCGAACGTGACGAACCAGTAGTTCGTCACCTTCGGGTTAGCCGGCAGCCAATACGTGCCGTCGCCCGCCCAGGAGTTGATGATCGGCGTGTTGTTCCCGAGCGTTCGCAATCCGGAGATCAAGGTCGACAAAGCTCCAAACGCACCTGCGGTCGACGTGACGACCACGTCCGCCTTGACGTTGTTGAGGCGGCTCACAGCGTTCTGAACGTTGTTGCCGCCGAGCGACTGGTACGTCTCCTTCGCAACGATCTTGCCGCCGAGCTGCTTGAACCGCACCTCGAAGGCCTGAACGACGTTCTTGAAATACACGATGACGGTATCTGTCGCTAGCGCGGCCGACCTCCAGCCTCGGCTATACGCGTACTGCGCCATGGCTGAGCCTTCGTCCTGCGCGACGTTGCCGAAGCTGAACGCCAAGCGGCCCTTCGAGCCGAACCGCTTCGGGCCCATCTGATCGGTGCCGATGCAAGGAGCGATTGCGAGGACACCGCGGTCGATCGCCGCTCTGACCACGGGCGCTGCGAAGTCAACGTCACAGGTCGTGAAGAGGACGTTTGCTTTCTGCCCGAGTAGACGCAGGGCGCACGCCTTGGCAGTCGCGGGCGCGTTCTCCTGCGTGTCGCAGCTCCGGATTTGGAGCTTTCGCCCGTTGACGCCGCCCCTCGCATTGACCTGGGCAACGCGAAGCTGTGCAGCGGCCAGGGCAGGGCCGTCGAACGGCGCCATCGCGCCCTTGCCGTCGAATGCCCAACCGATGACGATCGGCGCCTTCGCCCCTGCGGTGCGATGCCCCGCGGTCGCTGCAAGCGCGCCTCCGATCAGGACGAGCGCCAGCAGCCCAGCTGTGGCGAACGCCCACCTCCCTCGAGCTCTCATGTACTGCCTCCTCTTGGGGTCGTCCTCATTAGTCGATTACACGGCACCGGGCGATACCTGGTCAAGGGACGTTTGGATTCGCGCCTCCCATACTCGCTCGAATGCTTGCTTCCCCCTTCGAGCGAGCTCTTCGGCTGGAACATCCCACAGCGAATCGGGCCAGGCGTTGCCAAACGTTCCGTTGTCGGAGAAGATCTCGAGGTCGTAGTAGCCGTCCCAGCCTGCGCGGTCGAGTGCGCCGAGGATCCGGGGAAGGTCGGCGACACCGGCGCCGGGTAGAACGCGATCGCACCACCCGCGTGTGGGCTCGCTCCAATCGGCGACGTGGACGCCGACGAAACGATGGGCATACCGCTCGATGTCCTCTACAAGCTCCGGGGTGTCCCAGACGTGCCAGGTGTCGAACTGGAGTCCGAGCGCGGATCGGTCGGCGTCGTCCAGCAGCTCGACGGCTTCGGACAGGGACGAGATCATGGTCCAGTCCTCCCCGCCGATGCGATTGACTGGCTCGAGACCGACGCGCAAGCCCAGTCGTCCAGCTTCCTCCCCGATTGTCTGCAGGCCTTCGACAACGGTGTGGCGATCCTCACCCGGCCCCGTCAGACAAACAACGCTGCTCGGCTCGAACGTGGCGAGACGATGCAGCGACGTACAGATCGCCTCGATTCGCTGCTGCGGGTCCTCCGGCCCCTCCATCAGCGGCAGCGGCAGTATCGACGGCACCGCGGGAATCGCTGCGGCCGAGCCGAGGCCGCTGGCTTCCAACTGCTGGAGCGCCTCTGCGTCGCCTCCGTTCGGAAGCTTGATTTCCCAGATGCCGATCCCGTCCACTCCTGCAGCGGCGTACGCGCGCACATCCGCCGCGAACGTCGCTGCCAGGGTGGTGATCTGCGAGATCGAGAAACGTGGCCGGATGCAGGCGATTCTACGCTTGTCCGGGCCGCCGAAACGCGCCGAGCCGCCTGACCAGCCGCTGAGCGGCCCGGGGCTGAAGGAGGGCCTTCGCTACCAGGGTCCCCGAGCCGGCGCCGAGCCCCGGACCGGGCCATGTGCTGGCGCCGATCTGGAAGAGGCCGTCGATCGGAGTCCGGTGTCCGGGCTGCCTGGCGAACGGCCGCCAGAGGAAGTTCTGGTCGAGCGCGAGCGAGCCGGAGTACGGGTCGCCTTGCTCGAGGTTGATGTTCGCGGCCCGAAGATCGGCAGGTGAGAGCACGACGCGACGCAAGATGGAGGACTCGAGGTTCGGCACGTGGCGAGCAATGCGCGCCTGGACCCGGTCGGCGTAGCGCTCACGCAGGTACTCGTCCCACGTGCCTTGCCCGACGTCGAGCTCGCCTGCCGCATCGCCCTTGACGTGCCAGGGCAGCTCCTGCAGCTGGATCCAGAGCATGCCTTTGCCGACCGGCGCGCGTGAGTCGTCGACGGCAAGCGGTTGTCCGACGACGACCGTCGCGTCGGCCGGGAGCAAGCCCCGCTCCGCTTCGTTGACTGCGCGTGAGACACCGTCGAGGCCCGGCGTGAGATGGACGATCGCGGTCTTGCCGAGGCGGTCGTCGCCGTCCCACCGAGGCGGTTCCGACAACGCAAAGTGGATCTGCATCTCGGAGCGGCCGAATCGAAACCGTTTCCCCGCTTCCGCAACGTCCGCGGGAACGTCTGCGGCGTCGAGCAGACGTCCGTAGAGCTGCGCGGGCGTTACGTTGCAGACGACGGCGCGTTCTGCGCCGGCTGTGCCGCCACCCGCAAGACGGACTCCGGTCGCGCGTCCGCGAGTGACGAGCACTCGTTCGACGTCAGCGCCGGCCTTGCAGACGCCACCGTGATCTTCGATGAGGCGGACGAGCGCATCGACGAGACGAGCACCACCGCCACGCGGAACCGGCATGCCCCCGGCTTCGATGGCGAATGCGATCACACGCGTCATGAATCCCGAAGCGGCAGCATCCGGCCCGAGCCCCGTGTGGAGAACCCAAGGCGCGAGCAGACCGTGCGCACGTTCCGAGCGGAAGGTCGCCGTCAGCCAGTCGCGGCTGCTCTGGACGACCTCTGCGCCGAACTCCGCGAGGCCCCGGCGCCCGAGACGGCGGTATGCCTTCGCTCCGAGGCTCAGCCCCGCGGGCGACCAGAGCTCGGTGCCGAGTACGCCGAAGACGAGCTCGGCCTGTGCGCCGACGCTCGCGATCGACTCTCGCCACGCCTCGCCGTCTCCCGCGGCGTGGCGCTCGAGCTCCGCCGCGTTTGCATCGGTGGACGTCGTCAGGAACGCGCTATCGCCGTCCGGGAACAACGTGCCCGTCGGATACTCGGTGTTCAGGTACTCGAGGCCGCGTTCGCCGAGCGCGGCGCCGAGCTCGGCGTGTGCCGGGCCTCCGACCCAGAGTGGATGCCACGCGCTGAAGACGTCGTGGCGAAAGCCCGGCTCGCTCAGCTCGGCGGTGCGGACGGCACCGCCCAGCTCCTCCTCGCGCTCGAGCACGGCGACGCGCCAGCCGGCGAGCGAGAGAAACGCGGCGCAGGCGAGAGAGTTGATACCGCTGCCGACGAGGACGGCGTCGTAGTCAGCCACACGCGAGCTCGCGGAACTCTTCATCGGTCACAAGCCCGCGCTTGGTCGTTCCGAGCTCCTTCACCCGCGCGAGCAGTTCGCGTTGCGCGTCGTCCGACAGATCGAGCCCCAGCTCTTCGGCCTTGATGCGAATCGAGTCGATACCGCTCTTCTTGCCCAGGACGATGCTGCGCTCTGCGGCGACGAGGTCCGATGAGTACGGCTCGATCGCTGGAGGATCGTGAAACTGGCTCGCGACCGCACCGGATTCGCGGCGAAAGAGGTTGTCGCCGACCAGTGGCTTGAACGGCTCGAGCTCGTAGCCCGAGAGCTGACGCAGTCGCTCTGAGAAGGCGCGCGCCCTGTCGAGGCGGAGGTTCGTCTCGACGCCGTAGAGCCCTCGCAGCGCCAGAGCGATCTCCGGAAGGTTCGCGTTGCCGGCCCGCTCGCCCATGCCGTTCACTGTGCCCTGGATCCAGCTCGCGCCGGCCCGTACCGCCGCAAGAGCGGCCGCCGTGGCAAGACCGAAGTCGTTGTGCCCATGGAAGTGAATCGGGACATCGGGCCCGAGCCAGTCCTTCGTCAGGCCGACGAGCTCCGCCACAGCTTCGGGGCTCCCGATCCCGATCGTGTCGACGACGACCGCCTCCTGTGCACCTGCCTCGATCGCGGTCTTGTACACGGTCTCGAAGTAGCCCAGATCCGCACGTGTCCCATCCACGCCAAAGAACGCGACCGTCACCCCCTGCTCCACGGCAAACGAGATCGCGTAGACGATCCGCTCGAGCATCGCCTCGCGATCGACGCCGAGCGCCGCCAGCTTCAGGTCTGAGATCGGCGACTCGATCACGCTCGCCTGGACGCCGAGCTCGAGGAGGGCCTTGACGTCTGCCTCAACCGCGCGCGAAAAGCCCCAGACCTCCGCATGCAGCCCGGCATCGCGGATCAGTTCAACCGCACGCCGGTCGTCTTGCGAGACGCGTGGGAAGCCGGCTTCGATCCGCTCGATCCCGAGCTCGTCGAGTCCTCGCGCGAGCTCGAGCTTGTCCTCGGGGCTGAGCACGACGCCGACGGTCTGCTCGCCGTCGCGCAGCGTCGTGTCGTAGAAGCCGACGTGCGCGTCGAAACGGTGCGGAATGTTCAGGTGACCGGTCCAGAAAGTCATCGGAAGTCGTCCGGATAGCTCGACAGCTTTTCGGGACCGTGGGCGGTGATGAGGAAGTTGTCCTCAATCCGGAGTCCGCCGCCGCCCTCCCAGTATGCGCCAGGTTCGATCGCCAGGACCATGCCTTCCTCGATCGTGCCGCTCCCTGCCTGGTGCGCGTACGGCGGTTCGTGCGCACGCGCGCCGACGCCGTGCGCGACCGGATGACTGGGCTGATGGGGGTAACCGGCCGCCGCCAGGCCATCGCGAATCAAGACATCGAGCTCGGCGAGGCTCGCGCCGGGACGGCAGTGGTCGAGCGCGCGGGCGTAGACGTCGAGCAGCACGTCGAGGAGCTCCTCGTAGGAGGGGTCGAGTGTTCCGGGACACACGTTCTTCGTGTGGTCGCACCAGTAACCGTCGGCGCAGACCCAGATCTCGAACAACGTCGGCTCGTGTTCCTGCACGGGGCGTTGCCCTGTTGCGGTGAAGGTGCGGATCCCCGTCCCTGACCACACGAGCGAGAAGCCGAGTGCAAGCTCGACTTGTCCTTTCCAACCGGTGCCTTCGCCGTGCACGAATCCCTCCCACAGCGCAGCTGCCTCGCTCTCCTTCATCCCCGGCCGGAGCTCGGTGGCCACATGCTCCATCGCCGCAGCGGCGATCTCGTTGGCGAGGCGCATCCGCTGGATTTCCTGCCTCGTCTTGATCGAGCGTGCGCGCGCGAGGAGCGGCGCGGCGTCAGCAGCCTGAGGGAACGCGTCGAACCACGCCTTCGTGAAGGTCGTGGGCTCGCCCACCATTCGGTCGGAGGCCTGTGTGCCCAGGGAAAGCTCGAGACCCACCTTCTCGTAGGGCCGGGCGGCCTCCACGACAGCCTCGAGCGTCCGGGAGAGCGGCGGGCGCGGGTCGCCCGGGTCGTACCCGGCGACGAGGACGACACCCTTCGTCCAGGCGCTCGCGGCCGCATCGGCAGCCGACGGCTCGATCGTGATCAGCACTGGGGGCCCCTCCCGGGGGAAGACCGCCGCGTCATAGCCTTTCATCCCCCAGAAGTTCGTCAGGTAGAGGACGTTGTCCGGCGCCCGGACGACGAGCGCGTCGAGTTCCTCCTCGGCCATCAGCGCCTGGACGCGGTCGAGCTTGGCGTCGTCGTGCGGCCAGATCACTCCGCCGGAATCACCACGATACGCGTGGAGGTGCCGGCTCGCCGTGGGCGTCCTGCCACGAGACGACCGGGTTGCGGAGAACGCCGATCCTCTCGATCTCCGCCTCGATTACATCACCGGGCTTCAGATAGAGCGAGGCTGCGTCTTCGCTGAAGCCGGCGACCCCGCTGACGGTGCCGGTCGAGACGACGTCGCCGGCGGAATAGCCGAGCGCCGAGTAGTGCGACAGGATCTCCGGAATCGTCACGGACATGTTGCCGCTGTGCGACTCCTGCCGGCGTTCGCCGTTGACGCGCAGCTCCATGTGGAGATCGTGCGGATCGCCGATCTCGTCGGGCGTGACGATCCACGGACCGAGCGGGCAGAACGTGTCGATGGCCTTACAGAAGGAGAAGACCCCGGAACGCATCTCACGACGTTGGATGTCGCGCGCCGTGATGTCGTTGAAGATCACGTACCCGCCGATGTACTCCGCTGCCTCTTCGGGGCCGAACCACTTGCCTGACTTCGAGATCACGACGGCGAGCTCGAGCTCGTAGTCGAGCTCCTGGGTCAGGTGCTCCGGATAGACGACTGGCTCGTCAGGGCCGACGATCGCGTCCACGTTCTGGAAGAAGACGATCCAGGACGCGATCTCGTGCGACCAGCCGACTCGCTTCGACTCCTCCTCGTGCTCGCGGAAATTCCCGGCCGTGTGGATGAGCTTCTTCGGGCTGATCGGCGCGCGGACTTTGACGGCTTCGAGCGCAGGTTCCTCACCCGTGGGGCGCACCGCTCCGGCTCGTTCGAAGTACTCCCTCATCGACGGTACGTCGAGCTCGACGACCGTGTCGTCGCGCAACTCACCGACCCGCCCGTCGTCGAACGTGACGAGCTTCACCGAGCTACCAGCCAGTCGATGACATCCTGAGCATTTCGATCCGGAGGAAACACCGGATAGAAGACCATGACGATCTGGCCTTGCTCGGCGACCAGAGCCAGCCGCTTGTAGAGCGTCAGGCCTTCGATGTCGAAGGTCGGTAACCCCGGATCACGCGCCAGGTCGAGCCACTCGTCGCTGATGACGGGAAACGGCATTCGATTGCGCTCGGCGAACTCGATCTGGTCGTCGAGACTCTGGGCGCTCAGGCCGGCTACGCGCGCGCCGAGCGCGGCCAGCTCCGCGCTGTGATCTCGGAACGCGCAGGATTGCGGGGTGCAGCCCCGGGCTCCCGGAATGTCGTCCCAGCCGGGCAGTAGCTCCCGGCCAGGCCGCCCTGCACGCGGATAGACGTAGAGCACCTCGAAGTCCCGCACGTTGACGGCGCCTTGCGAAGACGGCAGCACCAGGTCGGGAAGCTCGCTGCCGGTCAAGTCGTCGACAGCCCCGTCGTCAACAGGAACCGGCAGGCCGTCGGGGAGGGCGTAGGGGTCGTGCACGATCACGCAGCTTCCGCGCGTCGCCTCGCGGCTCGGAGCACGGCCATCCGGATGAGCCCGCTGAACGGACGGACGATGCGCCAGTAATGCTCGAACTTTCTCCGCGAAACCGGATCGGGGACGTGGACGCGCGTCTCGGTCGCCAGACTGCCCGGCAGCGCGCGAAAGTCGAGCACCGCCGTGGCCGGAGCTTCCGGCCCTCGGCCGCGCAGGCGCCAGAATTGACCGCTCAACGTCAGGACGAGCCCCTCGCCCGGGACGTCCTCGAGAACGGTCGCGCGCGGAACCATCGACCCAAGCACCGTGTCCGCTCCCTCCCGCGGCCCGAGGCCACGCGCCAGCAGCAGCGCGCGCACGAGCGGAACCTCTTTGAACGTCACCTCGCGGAGGGCTCGGTCGGCCCGAAGCGGATCAACAGTGATCGAGACTGTATGCCGCGTCGAGAACTCGTACGCCGGTAGGAATGCATCCAGGTTCTTCATGCAACCCCGCAGATGCGCTGAGCCACGAGGGCGTACACCTGCGCGATCTTGACCAGGCCGTCGACGTCGAGGTTCTCGCCGAGCACCGGATCGGGGAGGCCGCTCGACGTGCCGTAGTTGACGCTCTCGATCCCGTAGCGCGTCAGCGCGGAGGCATCCGAGAACCAGCGCACCGTGTCGCGTTCCGGCTTCGCGCCGAACACCGCAGCGTGCGCCTCGTCGATCGCGCCGATTAGAGGGTGATCCTCGGCGATCTCGGAGCCCGGCGCAGTGACGTAGATCTCAGACTCGATTCCATGGTCCGGGAAACGCTCGCGCAGGCCGCGGACGAAGTTACCGAGAGCGGTACGCGCCTGCGCCATCGACATGCTCGGGGGCACACGGAAGTCCACGAACAAGTCGGTGCGCTGTGGCGTCCGCGAGGCCCGCCAGGCGAAGCCGCCGTTGATCGCGCCGACGTTGACGATCCCGCTCTCGCCACCGTAGGAGGTCCACTCCTCCCACTCAGGTGCGTACTCGAGTACGGCGTCGAGCACGTCGCGCATGCGGACGATCGATGTCTCGTTGCGCCGCCCTTCGCTGAATGCGGTGTGGATGAACGGGCCATTCGTCGAGATGCGCATCCAGATCGCGCCGTAATGGCCGAGCACGATCTTCTGCTCGGTCGGCTCGCCAAGGATGCACATGTCAGTGACCCCGCCGTGCGTGGCTAGGAAGCGCGAGCCGGCTGCGTATCCCCGGTACTCGCGGCCGACGAAGTCAGGATGCCACTGGGTCTTCTCGATCTCGCCGGACACGCAGGCGATCATCAGGTCGCCTTTCAGACGTATGCCGGCGTCCTGCAATGCGCGCACGGCCTCCAAGTAGCAGGCAAGTGCACCCTTCATGTTCGAGATGCCCAGCCCGTAGATGCGACCGTCCTGGACGAAGCCGTCCGGCTGGAAGCCCCGGATTCCCTTGAGCCACGGCTCCCGGCCGGAGTACGAGGTGTCCATGTGCCCGTTGAACATGAGCGACTTGCCGCCGCCGCCCTTCGTTTCCCAGAGGCCGACGACGTTCGGCCGCCCGTCCTCGACCTCCTGCCACTGCACCTGCAGGGCCATGTCGTCGAACTCATCGCGGACGCGTTCTCCCATCGCCTGCTCAGCGCCCGTGGCGCTCGGAATCGAGACGAGGTCGACGGCAAGGCGGACGAGGCGATCCGCGTCGACGGCCGCGACGGTTTCCTGGGCCCTCACGGGCGCAGTCTACGAGCAGGCCGCGGCCCGGCGCCGGGGAAACGTGCCGTCCTAGGCGAAGATCTCGGTGGTGCAATCTCCGTTCTGCAGTCGCACTTCGTGTGCGCGAGCGGGCCCACCGGGTCGGTCGTCGAAGTCCACGAAGAACCCCTGGTCGACTTCCATGCCGCCGCCAGGATCGCAGTCGATCTTGAGCAACCAAGAGCGCAACCCAGGATAGAACTGGTTGTCCCAGGTGGAATAGAGCGAGTTGGTGACGTACAGGCGCCTCCCGTCGAAGGAGAGTTGCAGCATCTGGGGCCCTCCGTTGAGCTCGCGACCCGCATCGTTGGGCCGGCCGAGCACACCGCCGAGCCAGAGCTGCCCCGTCAGCTTCGGTTTACGCGGGTCCGAGACGTCGTACTGGCGAAGGTCGCCTTGCAGCCAGTTCGAGAAGTAGAGGAAGTGATCGTCCATCGAGAGCACCAGATCGGTGATCAGCCCAGGTACGGGGAAAGGCCAGCCCTCGTGCTCGACGCCATCGACGGCGATCACCTGCTCGACTCGCCACTCGCTGTTTTCGCGGTACCAGTGGAACATCGTGCTCGAAAGCGCTGCGCCGACGAAGCCGCTCTCGGCCTCCGGATCGTGAAGCCAGCGAACCTCGAGGGGAATGAGACCGCTGTCACCAAGGTCGACCGTCTGCTCGAGCTTCCTCTCCTCGAGATTCCAGAAATGCAGACGGCGCCCATAGCGGCCTGCGCCTACGTCGTCGAGCTCGAACCCCGGCTCGTAGGCATTCGGTTCGCCGAACTCGGACGAAACGAGGACGTTCTTGCGCGGCTGGTACCAGAAGTCGTAGTTGAGCGGCGGTCGCTCCCCGCCGTTCTCCCACCGCCCCTTGAGCTCGAATGTCTTCGCATCCAGGACCGCGAAACCGCCTGATCCGTTGCCCTCCGCATCGCCGAGCATGCTGACCACGACGTTGTCGCCGGCCATGCAGTGCACGGTGTGAGGTCGCGTGTAACCCGTTTCGCGGACGACGTCCTCCGGCTCGATCACCTTTTCGACGTGCGGACGGCGTGGATCGTCTGCGACGTTGACAACGTGGATGCGCGATGAGCGGAAACCCGGCACGATCAGATGCGAGCGCTCCGGTCCGTGGCAGGCCGAGCTGCACCGGTTCCAGCCGTAGTGGTGAAGCTCATCGCCGACGTTCGGCATCGGCGTCTCATGGATGATTCGCCCATCCTCCGCATCGACCACTGCGAGGAAGTCGGGTGCGGCGACCCCGGTGCCCTCGTGCAGGCACCCGACGTACAAGAATTCCTCAGCGGGAGCCCCAAGCGCCTCTTCCGGTGAAGCGTAGAACGAGGCGGGGCGGCTATGCGGGTCGGTGTGATCGTGAGCCATCGTTCTCTCCTTTGATCTCGAGAACCCGTGAGCGAATGGTCTAAACCCTCCCGCCCGGTCTGTCAATGACCGGTCGGATGCGGTTATTTGAAGTGTGGCACCACCTCCTTGCCGAACAACTCGATCTGTTCGTGCCGGCGGTCGCCCCAGAGCTCGAGCATCACGTGCGTGCAGCCGGCCTCGCGGTACTCCTCGATCGCAGCGATGCAGTCGGCGGGGGTGCCGGCGATGGGCTTGCACTTGTCGAGGATCTGGTCGGTCACCTTCGCCTTGGCCGCCAGCCGTCCGCCCTGCTCCATCGCGTCCGCGACGGGTCGGATCTCGTCCTGGGTCAGCCCGGCAAGGTCGAGCAGCGTGTCGGCTGCTCCCTTAATGTTCTGCACCTTGTTCGCGAGGTACATGCCGGCAATCTCCCGCGCGCCGTCACGTCCTTTGCCATGGTCGGACTCGTGGATCGACGCTACAACGGTGCAGCCGATGTCGATGTCGGCATCGACGTTCTCGCGCGAGTAGCGGACGAAGGCGGGAGTCGTGATCGACGGCGTCAGGCAACCGTCGGCGATCTCCCCGGCAAGCGCCTGCATCTTCGGGGCGGTGGCGGCGATGTAGACCGGCGGCACGTCACGCGGCGTCTGCGCTTCGTCCTGAAGGCCCGGCACATCTGCGCTCCACGTGTCGCCCTCATAGCTGAACGGCCTACCCGAGAGGACGCCGCGGACGATCTCGACCGCATCGCGCATCGGCCCAAGAGTGCGCTTGCCGTTCAGCCGGGCGTTGTTCAGGAAGATCTTCGAGGTGCCGAAGCCGAGCAGGAACCGACCCGGCCCCGCAGCCTCCTGCACGACGCGCGCGTCCATGGCGACCTGCACGGGGTGGCGTGTGAACGGCGAGATGATCCCCCAGCCGACGGTCAGGCGCTCCGTCGCCTTCGCGATCAGACCGGAGACGACGGTGGACGAGCGTGCTTCCATCCCGTGCTTCCGCCACCAGGGGTAGGCCTCGGCCAGCCAGATCGTGTCCATGCCGGCTCGGTCCATGACGCGTGCCGACTCGAGCATCTCTTCGAGCGGCTCCATCGTCAGTTGCATCACCCCGATGCGAAAGGGCTGCGACATTACGGCGATCCTTTCATGGCGAGGGTTCGATCAGCTGCTCCCGTCGACGAAACTCGCAAGTGTCGTCTCGCTTGGGTCACGGCCCGCTGCGCGGGCGTAGAGCTCGGCAAGCGTCAGCGATGTCCCGACGCCGTCGGCCGAACCATGCGCAGCGAGCCAGGCCGAGGCCTCGTCGGGATTCAGTGAGGCAAATTCGATGTTCGCAGCGCAGCGCCCGGGCCGTGCGACGGCGGGGTGCAGCTTCCGGATCGGCTCGTTGGTCGTGACGAGAACGAGGACTCTCAGCCCTTGACCGATCAGCCCATCGACGACGTTGAGGAATCGAGAGAGACCCTGGCCGATCACCGCTTTGGCGTCAGGCGTCAGCAGTTCACCCGTATCCTCCAAGACGAGCACGCGCCACGCTTTGCCGGAGCTACCTTCTTCCCCGTCGGCGGCCTCGTCTTCGCTGTTGGGCGTCGTGGTCTCACCGATGCTGACGCTCATTCCACCTTGCCCGATGAATCCGTACGCGGAAGGCACCGTCATCCCCATGTACTCAGGCTGGAGGAGGACGCTCATCAGGTAGTCCGCGTGTTGGCCGAAGAACGTGTCCGGATCGACGATGTAGTGGAAGTCGCACCACTCGCGCCATTCCCACGCAAGTGCACGGAGCCCAAAGGTCTTGCCGGTTCCGGCCATTCCGTGCCAGAGAACCAACTGGCCACCGTGGGCCGGCTGCCAGCCACTCATCAAAGTGTCGAGCTCGCCGCGAGTGTTGCCTGGGTAATTGTCGCGGATCTCGTTCCAAGCCGGAACCGCGATCGAGCGCCACGACGGCATCGGGCCATGCGGGCCGTACGTCCAGAAGGTAACCGTTACCTCGTGGGCGGAACTTGGATCCGGAGCCGGGATTTCGCCCCGCAGCCGTTCGAGCAACCCCTCGATCGCCTCGCCGGACTTAGCGGCAGCAATCAGGTAGACGTTCCCTGAGATGAGGTGGATCTGCAGCAGAACCTCGCCGACTTCGACCACCACCACCTCCCCACCTCCGACCGTCGAGCGGAAGATCGGCTGCCCGAGCCGCGGCAATTCTCGGGCAGACGTCGCCCAGCCGTCACGTCGTACTTCGCGGTCGCCGCGCTCGAGCACTCTCGCCGTGAACACGCCGCCGGCCAGGCCGTCGTGCTCAACTTGGTGCGTCAGACGCAGCCTGTCTTGGTCTCCACCCTGCATGGGCTTCACCCTAGCCACGCCTCCCCTCAAAACGCAGCCGCTGTTTGCTACGGGTCTTCGGTGGACGTCGTGGGCCCGTCCGGGTCGGACTCATACGATTCCGGCGCCAACGGACTGAGCCCTTCCTCGGCACCGCTCGACCCTTCTGAATCAGCCGGGCCGTCTGCGGGCTCGCCCGCGTCCTTCAGCTCCGGGTCGGTCTTTGGGGCGTCGCGGTCGGTTGTCGGCTCGGGCGTGCCGGCGTTACCCATCTCGTCGCTGCTCATTGCGCTTTCGCCTCCTGCACCTGCTTGTCGAGCGCGCCGAGCACCTGGGACACCTGCTGGTTCACGATCGGCTGCAGAACGCGCTGCCCCATCGACGCAACCGGACCGAGGAGGTGCACGTCCGCTTCCCACTGCATGTTCGTTCCCTCGCCGGCCTCGCTCAGCTGGAACGACGTATCCATGTTCAGCACGGCGCCAACGCCGTTGCCCTTGGCGTGAAGCTTGGCGAACTCCGGCTCGCGCTCCTCCATCTTCTCGAAGTCGATCGACATCCGCAGGCCGCCGAGCCCGAGCGGGATCTTCACGTGCGCGCGCCAGTGCCTGTCGTCATGGATGTCGAACGACTCCACCCCGGGCATCGTCTTCGCCATCTGTGCCGGGTCGTTCAAGACCTGCCAGACGGTTGCGATCGGCGCCTCGAATTGTCTTTCGCCGCTGACCTTCATCGACTCTCTACGCTCACGAGCTTACGCGTCTCCTCCGGTTTCTGGAGCAGGTCCCAGACACCCTCGTAGGGATTGCAGCTGCGCCAGACGATCGGCCCTTCGCCCCGGCGGCCGAGTGCGTTCTGCAGTGCCGCGCAGACGGCGTGGATCCCTGCGCCGCCGCCCTCCCCCATGCCCTTCGCGCCGAGCGGCGTGAACGGCGACTCCGACTCGATGAAGCCGTTCTTCATCGGCGGCATGTCGAGCGCGTGTGGGACGTGGTAGTCGTAGAAATTGGGAGTGAGCAGGTTGCCTTCCTCGTCGTAGGTGAAGATCTCGTGGGTCGCCGCGCCGAGCGCCTGTGCGGTCGCGCCGTGAACCTGCCCTTCGACGATCTGTGGATGAATGCGGTTGCCGCAGTCGTCCACTGCAGCGTAATCGACGATTTCGTACACGCCGGTCTCCGGGTCGATCTCGAGCGCACAGGCGTGGATCTGCGTGGCGTAGGTCAACGTCAGGTTGCCGAATTTGCGCTCGAGGTCGGGCTTCTCGAACGGCGGCCTGTAGACATACCGCACGTTCAGCGTCACGTCGAGATCGGGCGGCAACCCGGCGTTGTTCGCGTTGAGAATCGCACCGAGGGCCATGAACGGCAGCGCGGCTTCCGGATTGCCCTTGATCCGGGCCTGGCTCTCGACGAGCTCGATGTCGTCCGGCGAGCAGCCGAAGACGGCGGCAGCGAGCTGCTTCATCTCCCCCGCGAGCTTGTCCGCCGCACCCTTGACGGCGCCCAGTCCGGTGACGGCGAACTGCGACGCGTACGTTCCCGAGAACCCGGCCGTCGAGTTCCAGTACGTGTCGTGGCCGGCGCGGACGTTCACGTCGTCGGGCGTGCAGCCGAGGATCTCCGCGACGACCTGGGCGGAGGTCGTCTCGTGTCCCTGCCCTTGAGGGACCGTGCCGAGAGTAACCACGATCTCGCCGAAGATGTCGAGCTTCACGGTCGCGACCTCGTTGTTCCCGGAGAACTGGAGTTCCGGGTTGAGGATCATCGACTGCCCGAAGTTGTTCGTCCCGGAGTCGAGCGTCGAGCCGATCCCGATGCCGAACAGCTTGCCGCGCGACTCGGCGTCGCGACGTTTCTCCTCGAGCGAGTCGTAGCCGATCAGATCGAGGGCGATGTCGAGGCAGCGGGCATAATCGCCGGAGTCGTAGACACAGCCGTTCGGCGTTTCGTAGGGGAACTCGTCGTGCCTGACGTAGTTCTTCTTGCGCATATCGATCGGGTCGAGCCCGAGCTCGCCCGCCACGATGTCGATGATCCGCTCCGTCAGCCAGAGGTGCTGCATGCGCGAGTAACCCCGGTTGGGCGCCACGGGTGACTTGTTCGTGCAAACCTGCGTGAAGTCGACGCGGACGTTGCGCCAGCGGTAGCAGCCCGGCGTCACCTGCGCCCAGATGATGCAGCCGAGCGGCTCGTAGCGCGGGAACGCCCCGCAGTCGTCGATCGCGCGGACGGAGAAGCCGAGCATCGTGCCGTCCGCCTTCACCGGGACTGTGACGTCGAGAAAGGTTCGCTCGTTCCCGTGCGTGTTCGCCGTGTGCTGGTCGGTCCGCCACTCGGTCCATTGCACCGGCCGGTTGAGCTTGCGGGCGAGGAGACAGCACGCGGTGTACTGAGGATGCAGCGTGATCTTGTTGCCGAAGCCGCCGCCGATGTCCTGGCTCACGAACCGCAGCTTGTCGATGCCGACACGCAGTGCGGGCGCCATCCAGATCGCACCCACGCCGGGCATCTGGTGGTTTCCGTGGATCGTCCACTGGCCGGTGCCGCGGTTGAACTCGACGAGGCAGCCGGAGCACTCGAGCGGCGTCGACGAGAACCGGTCGAAGTGCAGGCGCTCGATGCGGACAACATGATCGGCGTCTGCCAGCGCGGCGTCGAAGTCGCCCCAGTCGAACACGCCGGACCACACGGTGTTCGATCCGGCGTCCTCGTGCAGCACGACCTCGTCTTTCAGCGACTCCTCGCCGTCGAGAACATGCAGGAGCGGGTCGTAGTCGACCTCGACGAGCTCGGCGGCGTCGCGTGCGAGCTCGCGTGTACGTGCGACGACCGCCGCGACGGGATCGCCGACGTGGCGCACGCGGCCGACCGCGAGCGCATAGTCCTTGATGTTCGCCCCCGGCGGCGTCGAGAGCTCGAAGAACGGGTCAGAGAGGATCGCGACCTCGTCACCCGTCAGCGTCCCGTAGACGCCGTCCAGCTCGAGAGCCCTCGAGACGTCGACCGACTTGATCCGCGCGTGGGCGTACGGCGAGCGTACGAAGTGGACATAGCCCATCTCGTGGCGCTTGACGTCGTCGAAGAACACGCCCTCGCCCTGGAC
>JBBWZE010000278.1:0-7572 GCA_039648845.1 Actinomycetota bacterium
CTACATCTCCGAGATGCACAACCGCCGCGTAGTCGGCAGCTACACCGGCAGCACCTACTCCGACAGCCAGCCCGGCGCGTAGGAGCTACCAGAACGATCGCTCGCAGTGTGCTTCCGGCCGAACGGCCGGAAGCACACTATTCGACTCCGAATGGAGGACCTTGAAATGAGCACGACCGAATCCACCCACAAACTGCGCGGCGGCGCCGCGCTTCCGCTCCGCCGCGTCGCGCTCGCCGTCCCCCAGATCAGAGTCACGCGACGCAGCTTGCAGGTCGTACTGGGGCTCTTCTGGCTCCTGGACGGCGGCCTGCAGTTCCAACCGTTCATGCTCAGAGCCAGCTTCGCCCAAAACGTGCTCGCGCCGACGGGAAGCGGTCAGCCTCACTTCGTCGCCGGCCCGGTTCACTGGGCGGCGAATCTGATCGCTGCGCACCCGGTCGCGTGGGACGTACCGTTTGCGAGCATCCAGGTGCTGCTCGGACTGGGGATGCTCTTCCCGCGCACTGTGCGGCTCGCGCTCGCTGCGTCCCTGCCTTGGGCGGTCGGCGTCTGGCTGTTCGGTGAGGGCCTCTCCGGCCTCGCCAGCGGGAACGCCAGCCTGATCACCGGCATGCCCGGCTCTGCTGTCATCTATGGCGTACTCGCGCTCGCCGCCTGGCCGCGGCGCGGTCGCTCCGACATTCCACCGGCTCGCTGGCTGCCGCTCGCCTGGGCTGCGTTGTGGATCGGCGCCGCCGTTCTGCAGGTGCTGCCGATGAACAACACGGGAGCCGACGTCTCGAACGCCATCCTCGCCTTCGGCGGCCCCGGCTGGCTCGCGTCATTCCAAGCCTCGCTCGCCGGCTGGGTCAGTCACCATGGGCTTGCGACCGTCGTTGTGCTCGTCGCAGTCGAGGCGTTGATCGCGCTCGCCGCCCTGTCCCGCAGGACGGTGGCCGTCAGCGCCGCCGTCGGGCTCCTGGTCCTGCTCGCGATCTGGGTGATCGCACAGGACTTCGGCCAGCTCTCTACCGGGCAGGCGACCGACCCCAACACGGCACTGGTCGCGACGGTGATGGCGGGGGCGCTCCTCGCCGGCTGTTACCGGCGGCCTCGGGAATACGCGCACCGGCTTCGGCGCCGGACCTGACCGCTTCTGCGCACAGAGAAGGCCGTCGCCTGGCGGCCTTCTCCGAGTGTCGGGTCGGTGAGGCCGTAGGCGGCGCCCGCGGGGTCTCTTTCAGGTCAAGATCGGTGGCAGTGACGGTGCTTTGATGAGGGGCGACGCGGGCGCCGGCCGGCGGGCGGCCAATATCGCCGCTGCGGCGGCCGGCCGGCTCGCGCGCGCAGGCTCGAATGCTTTGACGACCACGCTCGGTGGCACGGAGCGAACCCGCGTGATCGTCTTGCTCGCGTCGGTCCTGGCACTCGCGAGTGCTGACGCCGCGACCGTAGGAGCGTCGGCGATCCAGCTCCGACAGGACCTCCACATCAGCAACACGGACATCGGTCTGTTGGTCACGGTCACGTCGCTCGTCGCAGCACTCGCGAGCCTGCCGTTCGGCGTCCTCGCCGACCGCGTGCGGCGGACACGATTGCTCGGCGGCGCGATCGTGCTCTGGGGCGCCGCGATGATCTGGAGCGCCACCGCGCCCACGTTCGGTCACCTGCTGCTCGCACGTCTCTTCCTTGGCTTCGTGACGGCGGCGGCCGGGCCAATCGTCGCGTCGCTCGTCGGCGACTGGTTCGACTCCTCGGAGCGGGGGCGGATCTACGGCTACATCATCTCGGGAGAGCTCATCGGAGCCGCCTTCGGCTTCTCGGTGACGGGTGGAATCGCGACGCTGTCGTGGCGGGCTGCGTTCGTGATCCTTGCCCTGCCGGCGTTCGTACTAGCGTGGCTCGTGTTCAAGCTGCCCGAGCCGGCCCGCGGTGGTCGGAGCCCACTCGTGTCCGCAACGGCGAAACCATCGGCGGTTCGCGCAGACGACCGCAGCGACGATCAGGCCACGGACGCCCAGCGCATCGCCAGGGAGCGTGGCGTCGAACCGGATCCGGAGCTCGTGCTGACGCGGGACCCGCGCCGGCTGGGATTGCTCGCCGCCGCGCGCTACGTGCTCTCGATCAGGACGAACGTCGCACTCATCCTGGCAAGCGCCGGCGGCTACTTCTTCCTCTCGGGAGTCCAGACCTTCGGCGTCGAGTTCGTGACGAAGCAGTACGGCATCGCTCAGGCGCTCAGCACGCTCGTGCTCCTCGCCGTCGGCGCGGCGGGGGTCATCGGAGTCCTCGCCGGCGGCTGGCTGGGCGACTTCCTCTTGCACCGCGGGTTCCTCAACGGCCGGATTCTCGTGAGCGCGATCTCTGCGACTGTGGCCGTCATCCTCTTCGTGCCCGCGATCTTCACGCGAAGCCCGCTGACGGCGCTGCCCTACATCTCGCTCGCAGCGCTCGCCCTCTCCGCGCAGAACCCGCCGATCGATGCCGCGCGGCTCGACATTGTTCATCCGCTCGTCTGGGGACGGGCCGAAGGCATCCGCACGGCCTTGCGCACGCTCGCGCAGGCGACTGCACCCTTGTTTTTCGGGGCCGTCTCGGACCATGTGTTCGGGGGCGGCCGGTCGGGGCTGCAGTGGACCTTCGTCTTCATGCTTCTCCCGCTTGCCGCCAGCGCGTACTTCCTCTTCAAGGCCTTGCGGACTTACCCGCGCGACGTGGCCACTGCGGCGGCATCTACCGCAGCCTCTACGGGCAGGTGAAGGAACTGCTCTCGAAGAACAAGACACATACGCAGAAGCAGCCCGGCCTCTGATTCATCTATCCGGATGCGCACGACGTCGAGACAGGATCGCCCCAGGTCGCGCCCGCCGAAGTCCCGGCGGTGGCAGCGCATCGGGATCGTGTTCGGGATCGCGGTCGTGGCCGCGACCTTCGCGTTCGTCCTGCCGCAGATAGCCGACTACGGTGAGGTCTGGGGGGTGGTCAAAAGGCTCTCTCTGAAGCAGATCGTCGCGCTTCTGCTTGCGACGCTGCTGAACCTGGCCACGTTCGCGCCTCCTTGGATGGCGGCTCTCCCCCAACTCGGTTTCAGGAAGGCCTTCGTCGTCACCCAGGCGTCGACGGCGTCCACCTACGTCGCGCCTGGTGGAGCGGCGCTCGGCGTGGCCCTCTCCTACGGGATGCTGCGCAGCTGGGGGCTTCCCACCCGCTCTGTCGCCCTGGCCGCGGCTTTGACCGGTATCTGGAACCAATTCGCGCTGCTCGGCTTCCCGGTCATAGCACTCGCTCTTCTCACGCTCCAGAAGGAGCAGAACGCTGCCCTCCAGACCGTTGCAATGGTCGGTCTCGCAGTTTTCGTCGTCGCGGCCGCCGGCTTCGCCGTCGGGCTGTCCACGCCGCAACTCGCCCGCCACGTCGGCAACACCGCCGCTCGGCTCGCCAACCGGGGCCTCCGGATCCTGCGGCGATCGCCCGTCAGCTGGACCGGCGAATCATTCGTCCGCTTTCGTAACGAAGCGGTCGGCCTGCTCAGACATCGCTGGCACGTCCTCACGCTGGCGACGCTCGCCGGGCAACTCTCGGTCTTCGTCGTCTTTCTCGTCTCGCTCCGCGTCCTCGACGTGTCGGCGAGCGAGGTGAGCGGCGTCGAGGCCTTCGCCGCCTGGTCGCTGGTTCGGCTCCTCGGCTCGTTGCCGATCACGCCGGGCGGGCTCGGTGTCGTGGAGGTCGGGCTCACGGCCGCCCTGGTCGGTTTCGGCGGCGCCAACGCCGAGGTCGTCGCGGCAGTGCTTCTCTACCGGTTCCTGACCATCGTCCCAACGCTGGTGCTCGGCCTAGTCGCCGGCGCGACTTGGCGCCGCCTCAAGGGGGTTCGGGCTCGGCCAATTTAAGGACAGCGGTCAGGCTGCGATGCGCTCGCTCGCTTCCGCTCTGCGTCTGAAGATCGATTCGGCACACACCTCGCACACACCCGACTGCAGTCGAGGTGGAGCATCGCGCTCGTAGGACCGCATCTCCCTGATGACACGCTCTGCGTCGGTCCACTCGGAACCGCGGTGCACACGCAGGCAGATGGAACACGCGATCAAACCCGTTCGTGATTTCTTCTGCGCTAGGCGCATTGCTCTCTCTCCTTTCTCGGTTCGGTTCACTCTGAAGGCGGACGACTCCACGGACAGTCAGGAGAGTGGCGGCCTTCGCTTCGCGTCCCGCACGAGGGGCACACGTACTCCCCTCCCGTGTACATGTCGGCGAGTCGCTTGAACATCACCACGGCGATCACCACGGTCATGATTAGCACTGGATTCATGAGTCCCGGAGCGCCGCAGGACGCTCAGGCCGCCTGACGCTCGATGCCCGTGCCGCCAACGGTGAGCGTGACCTCGACGTTGCCGCGCGTGGCTCGCGAGTACGGGCAGGTCTCGTGGGCCAGGCGCATCAGGTCGAACGCGTCGTCGCGGCCGATCTCAGGCGCTTCGAGGTCGAGCGCTGCCGCGAGACCGAAGCCGCCGCTCTTCAGCGGGCCGATCCCGACGCGCGCGGTGATGCGCGTTCCGCTCAGGTCGAGCTTCCGCCCGGCAGCGAACCGCATCATCGACGACTGGAAGCACGCGGCCCAGCCGGCTGCGAAGAGCTGCTCGGGATTGGTGCCCGGCCCGCCGGTGCCGCCCATGTCGGACGGGACGTCGAGGTCGACGTCGAGACGCCCATCGCTCGTGCTTGCGTGACCTTCGCGACCGCCCGTGACCGTTGCCTCGGCGGTATAGAGGATCTCCGGATGGTTGTTCATCGTGCGATCTCCTTTTGCTGGATGCGAAACAAGAAATGCCATGGTCAGCGAACCGTGAAGACGCCCTTCATCCCCGCAGCGGCATGTCCGGGCACGGTGCAGATGTACGTGAACTTGCCCTTCTTCTTGAACGTGACGATGAGCGTCGCCTTCTTCCCCGGCGAGGTCAGCGGCGTCTTCTTGCCGTTGATCGAGAAGTCGTGGAGGACGTGGCCGACGTTCTTGAAGACGAACGTGACTTTTCTCGGCGACGCCACCGACTTGGTCGAGAGCTTGAAGAAGAACTCGCCGCCCTGGACCTGAACCGTTGTCGCCGTCGAGCGCGTTTGGCGATCAGCATGTGCGCCGGCAAGCGGCACCAGGGCGAGTCCCACGATCCCGAGCGTCGCGACTGCCGAGACGGAGCGGATGGCGAGCTGTTTCATTGCAGTACCTCCTGTGGATTTGAAAGTCGGTTAGTTGATTGAGTAGGCGATCAACTGGAATTGCGGCTTCTTGAGGAACCCGGGCGCGGCGGCGCCGACGAGCAAGGTGTCGCCGTCGATAGCGGGGAAGGCGTTGATGCCGGCGGGTGCTTTCGCCGTCCAGAGCGTCTTGCCGGTCGTGGTGTCGAACGCGTAGACGGTGCCGGCGTAGGTGCTGGTGAAGACGACGTCGTTGGCGACCGTCGCGGCGCCGAAGTCCTCCGAGGGCAGCGTGCGCTGCCAAAGGACCTTGCCAGTGGCCGGGTTCACTGCTGTGAGTCCCCCCGATCCGGTCTTGAAATTGAGGCTCGCGCCTGCGATCCCGCTTGCACTGCCCCGCGTCGCGAAGTTCAGCCAGGGCACGAACAGCCGATTCTCCGCGAGCGCCATCGGCGTCTCGACCCCGCCGAGGTCGCCAGGGAAGACGCTGATGACCTTGCGCGGGAGCGGACCGGTGTCGTTCTGGTGCTTGCCGACGGAGAGCGTCCACAGACGCTTGCCGTTGTCGGCGCGGTAGGCGTACGCCTTGCCCATCTTGCCGGCGACCAAGACGATCTCGGTCGGGGTCCCCTGAACGGTGGCAGTAGTGGTGATCGCGGGGATCATCAGGTCGTAGTCGCGGACGTCGTGCGCGATTGCCTGCCGGAACCAGAGGAGCTTTCCGGTCTGGCCGTCGAGAGCGACGAGCGAGTCCGTGTAAAGGTCGGGGCCTGGCCGGCTCGAGCCGTTCGGGAACTTGGGCGTGCCGTAGAGAGGCGCCGGGTTCGCGACGGAAATGAAGACCCGCCCCTGGCCGTCGACGGCGGGCGGGTACCAGAGGCCGCCACCGCTGTTGACCTTCGGGTTGCCCCAGAGCTTGGCGCCGTCGGAAACCGTGTTGAACTTCCACTTCGGGTTGCCGGTGGCAGCGTCGAGCGCCCAGACGATGCCGTCCCCGTTGCCCTTGTAGAACGACGAGGCATTTCCTGGCACCGTGCTGATCAGGACAGTGTTGTCGTACACCTGGGGCGTCATGTCGATGCCCTCCTGGTTGTTGCGGATCAACTTGCGGCTCCAGAGCAGCTTGCCGGTCGTGGGATCGAGCGCGAACACATTCGTCGCGGTGGCGCCGTAGATGCGGCCATAACCGTAGGCGATCCCGTTCGGCCCAATGCTCGGCTTGTTGAACGTGTGCTGCCACTCGAGCTTGCCGGTCGAGTGGTCGAGTGCGTAAACGTTCGAGTTCAGGTCTTGCAGATACACCGTGTCGTTGAGGACGATCGGCGTGGAAGCGAAGTCGCCGAACGCGCTGGCACCCTTCAAAGCGAAACGCCACTTCACCTTCAGCTTCGAAACCGTCTGCGAGTTGATCGGAGTCTGGGTCGTGGCGCGCGTGTTTGCGAGGTCGTAGTTGTGCGCCGGCCACGAACCGGCGTTCTCGGCCCACTCGGGCGGAGGCAGACCCACCGCCGCAGCGTCGCTACTCCCCGACGAGACCCCTGCCCACGCCGCGAGGGTGACCGCCCCCAGGAGCGCGCCTCCAATGACAAGCGCCGTCTTACCGCGGAGGCGCGTTCGAACACTCTTCGTGAATGACATCCCTGTTCGACTCCCTTCGAGACTGGATATGACCCAGACACGATCGCTCCCCAGTCCACGCGCGTCTGCACGGCCAGCGTCCGTTCGCGCCCCCCAGCGACCCCAATCTCCGATTACCTGTTAGCCGCTATTCCGCTCCTCCTATTCCCCGCGCCTGATTGCAAGGTGTGTGCTGAGGTGGCAGTCTCGGTTCATGGCGAATGGAGTGACCACCTGGACCCGTCGGTATCGCGGACGGCTCGAGGCCGAGATCGTCGTGGCCTTTGTCGTGGGCGGCGTCGCCTTCGTGCTCGCAGCTCTCATCAGCTCCGTCGCTCGATCTCATGTGCCTGATGTGCTGCTGGGCGCTTTCTTCATCCTCGTCGTCGTGGCCGTGGCCCACTTCGCTGGAATTCTCTACGCGCTCCCAGTGGGCGTCGTCAGCATCGAGGCGTTCGACTGGTACTTTCTGCCGCCCCTCCGCAAGCTCGACGCTGCGACGGGGTTCATCCTTGGTCTGTTCCTCGTGATGTCGGTCCTCGTCGGCGCTCTTGCGACCCGTGCCGGGCAGCGCGCGACCGCGTCGGAGGAGGCTCGCGGTGTGCTCGCGGACGAGCAAGCGGCGCTTCGGCGCGTGGCGACGCTGGTCGCTCGACAGGCCTCGCCGGCGGAGGTCTTCACCGCCGTGACCGAGGAGGTCGGCAGGCTCCTTCACCTCGATTTCGCGCAGATGTTCGTCTACGAGGGCGACAAGACCGTGACGGTCGTGGGGGCCTGGAG